>RFMW01000084.1 GCA_009927485.1 Sphingobacteriia bacterium | reverse complement strand
CTCGCCATCGAGTTTATGCATACAAACTAAGACCCTTAGCGATGGTTATTTTGAATTCAACGACCTTCGACCTGGGCTTTACAAGGTTTGGGTTGATTGGTCTCCGCTCCACCGATTGGAGATTACGGGCATCTGCGCTCCACAGGTCCTGGACCTGCGGCAAGTAGAAAGCGCGGAGCTTTCTTTTTGCCCGCCATCATGGTCCAAAGTGCCTGAAGAACCCTAGGACTTTGCCTTGTGGAGCCAAGTCTGCCAGCCTTTCACTTGCAATTCATGGTCCTTGGCGCTGACGTCGTCGTGCATTTTTGTTTGTAGGCCTGCATTGCGGCCATGAGGTCGGGGTTGGACGTCGCCAAAATCTGAACAGCCAGAAGTCCCGCATTGGCCGCCCCGTTGACCGCAACGGTGGCAACCGGAACCCCCGTAGGCATTTGGAGTATGGACAAGAGCGAGTCCCACCCATCGATAGAATTGGACGAACGCACCGGAACCCCAATGACCGGCAATGGCGTCGAAGCGGCCAACATGCCAGGCAAATGAGCGGCCCCGCCTGCTCCGGCAATCAAAACACGAAGACCCCTGCCGGCCGCATCCTTGGCATAGGTCGTCATGCGATCGGGGGTTCGGTGGGCCGATAATACATGCAGTTCATAAGCAATCCCAAAGGAATCCAAGACCTCTGCCGCTTGGCTCATAATCTCCAAATCCGAGGTACTTCCCATAACAATGGCGATGCGTGCTGGCGATGCTTTGGACGATGAATTCATGGCGCTTGGTTGGTTAAGGGTTGGGGGTTCTTCAAAAATTATTCGGTAACAATCTGCAAATGTTCTTCGACTTGATCGGCCAAAACCATGGCTTTGTGAAGATCCGGATGAACGATCGTAACATGGCCCATTTTGCGGTAAGGACGGGTTTCGGCTTTGCCGTAAAGGTGAACAAAAACACCGGGCAAAGAGAGCACCTTTTCCAGGCCTTGATAGACCGCGGGTCCTACCGACCCTGGGGAACCGACCAAATTGACCATGACCGCCGAAGAGCGCAAGGACGTATCCCCCAAAGGCAGGCCCATGACGGCCCGGATATGCTGTTCAAACTGGGAGCAACACGCGGCTTCAATGGTATAATGCCCTGAATTATGCGGCCTTGGCGCGGATTCATTCACCCAAGTCGCCCCCAGGTATCCAACAAAAACTCCACCGCCAAGACCCCGACGGTTCCTAACCCCTCCGCCACTGCAGCGGCCATTTCCTGAGCCATTTTTTGCAAAGGGGAGGGTAGCCAAGACTCGATCGCCTCCACAGATCCTGCCATAACACGATTTACCAAATTGGCCTGGGGATCAAATTGCATAAGGCAAGGGCTGTAACAACGAACATTTCCACTGCGATCGCGCACGGTGAGCACGGCCAATTCCAGTGCAATATCGATTTTTTGTTCAACAAGGCAGGGAGTATCCTCGATA
>RFMW01000243.1 GCA_009927485.1 Sphingobacteriia bacterium | reverse complement strand
CGGGCACCCATGATCGCACCCGCCCTTTGGGAGCGTGCATCCAGGCCCGGTAAGCCCAAAAATTCACCGACAATATCCACAAAGAACCCCCTGCAACACCGGTCCATTCGTAAAACTGTATCCACGATGGATGATTGGCCATGGCATGACCCAAGAGCATCCAGGGAAAATCCAGATCGATTCTTTGATGCACATATTCCATGGCTAACCAAGGGCTTATCCAAAAAATCCAGGTCAGCCACGGCTTTTTGTCCATCGTATCCCCCGCCTTCCTGCACAGGGTTCGATAAATCCACAAGGCAACGGTAACATATCCTGCATTGGCAACAACCCCGGCGACTGCTCCGATGAGTGCCGCATGGTAAACCCACCAAGTACCCAATCCAAAGGCTGCGAGCATGGCGCCGAAAACAAAAGGCATTCGAATACCTTGGGCAAAGGGTTCCGCAAGCCACAACAGAGGAACCAAGGCCACCATGATCAGCAAGGAAAAATCCATAGGCGGAAAGGACCACCACCACAGAACCGCCGTAAGCAAGGCGGCCGCAAACCTGTTCATCCATGGCCTTGCCTTGAAGGCATTCGTTTCCAGGATATTCATTGTAAGCGGCATGACCATGTCTTGTAGCCTCAAAGTAACCGATGCAAGGCTTACGTTCGCCCGCTTAATGGACAACTTGGATTATTTTTAGGTCAATTTTCTCGACCATGAACTATTTGAAAACGCAAGGCAAGGCGCTTTGGAAACCTTTCACTTTTCTTGTTCTTGCGGTCCTGGCCCAAGGCTATTGGCCGGATCAGGGGCTGCTTGCCCAAGCCAACAGATCCGGCGCGAATTACTTTGCCATGAGGCATCAGGGAGGGATTCAACAATTGAGATGGATTCCAAACAATCCTGCGGAATTGGGACGAATATGGAGAGGGTACCCCTCCTTTGATGGAAAGAAATACCTGGCCCTGGGAATGCAGAGGCTACCCGGCTCGGCAGAATGGAAGAAAATGGAAGAGCTTGGGGTGGAATATCAGGGGTTCATGCCGCCTTTGGCTTATTTGATTGCGGTGCCTGAACAGCCTAGCCCTGCATTGCTGGATTATTTATGCCGTGAACGCAACCTCTTTGCGGCCTGTGATACCCTGAGCGTGGATGCTAAGCGATCCACGGAGCTGACCAACCCCAAGTTATTATCCGAAATTTCGACACGAAATGGCCTCAAAGGCCTGCATATCCTGCTTCATCCCGCTGCGAACCTTGACCAATTCAAGGATTTTTGGAGAAACCTTCCCTCGGTGGACCCTATGGAATCCGTCCACGGACAATTGGGGCTGAGCTTCTACGCCAACGATAGGGATGCCGATTGGATCCTCGCACACCCTGCCGTTCAATTCATGGAAGCTGCCCGTGGCTTGGGGGAGCCGGAGGATCGCGAAGCCCGCAGTCTTCACCGAGGGCAGGCGATCGACAACAAATTGGATGGAGGTATGCGGTACAACGGTGAAGGAATCACGGTCGCCATTGCAGACGATGGCGCGATTGGTCCGCATATCGATTTTGCGGGGAGGGTTACGCAGTACACCACCAATACCTCCTCGGCCAATACCCACGGCGATATGACCGCAGGGATCGCCGTGGGATCGGGCAATTTGAATCCAACCCGGATCGGGGCGGCATACGGAGCGTACCTGCACATGTACGATATTTCGGGCTACCCCCATATCACCAATGCAATATCCAATTACAACAGCCTGGGTACAACCCTGACTTCCACGTCATACTCAGAAGTTAACGGCGGCGTTTACAACAGCAGCGCTGTGAGCATCGACGGACAAATTCAAACCAACAATCAGTTAATGCATGTCTTCTCGGCAGGAAATGCCGGGACAGCCGACCACGGTTACGGGGCCGGGACCGGGTGGGGCAACATTACCGGTGGTTACAAGGCCGCCAAAAATGTAATCGCTGTGGGCAATTTACGCAACACCGATGCACTCGAAAGCTCCTCCAGCAGAGGACCTGCCAAAGACGGTCGTATCAAGCCCGACATCTGTGCCAACGGATACAACCAAATGTCTACCGCCCCCAACAATACCTACCAAACCGGCGGAGGAACCTCAGCCGCATCCCCCTCCGTGATGGGAACTCTTGCCCAAATCAGCCACGGGTACCGCGCCTTGAATAACAATGCTGTACCACCCACCGCCTTGCTCAAAGCGGCCATTCTCAACACCGCAGAAGACTTGGGCAATCCAGGGCCTGATTTTCAATTTGGCTGGGGACGGATCAATGCATTGCGCGCCGTGGAATTGTTGCAAAACAACCGTTTTGTTACAGGAAGCCTTGCAGTCAACGACAGCATCAGCCATGCCATTGAGGTGCCTGCAAATGTTCGGCAATTAAGGGTAATGTTGTATTGGGCTGACCGCCCGGGTATCGCCAATGCGACCCGCGCCTTGGTGAATAACCTTGATCTCAAGATCCTTACCCCATCCGGCGCTACCCAACTTCCTTTAATATTGGATCCTAGCCCGAATGCAGCTTCTTTGAACAGTGTTGCGGTGCCTGGCCTGGATTCCCTTAACAATGTGGAGCAAGTCCGCATCAGCAACCCTGTTGCCGGCACCTACACCGCCCGCATCATGGGTCAAGGAATAGCCCTTGGCCCGCAAGTTTATTGGCTGGTTTACGAATGGCATACCGACCAAATCACCTTGACCTATCCCATGGGCGGCGAGTCCTTCGTTAGCGGAGAAACCGAGATCCTCCGTTGGGATGCAACGGGCAATACGGGGCCATTCACCCTGCAATGGAGTTCCAACAACGGGCAAAGCTGGACCACGATTGCGAGCAACCTCGCTGCATCGGTACGGCACTACAGCTGGGTGGTGCCTTCGACCACCGGCGGGCAAATCAAAATCCGAGTGAGTTCCGGCACCATTGCCAGTGAAAGTGCCCAGCCCTTGAATATCAGCCCTTTGGTTACCGGCATTGCCTTTCCTACGGTATGTTCCTCCTCCTTGACCTTGTCCTGGTCTGCCGTAACCGGCGCAGGTCGATATAACATTCATCGCCTTGGCGCCAGGTATATGGACTCCATTGGCACCACGAGCTCAACCACCTTTACGGTCAACGGCACCAACCTAGTTTCGGAAGATTGGTATGCAATCACCCCCATCGGAACCAACAATGCCTGGAGAGGCAGGCGTTCCAATGCGGTATCCAAACCCCTGACAGGTCCTATCAACTGCACGGGAGGATCCGTAATAGGCGGCACCTTGGTTTATGCCAATACGACTCAAAGCCCCATGACCAATACCATCATCGTGCTCAAACAGAACAATGCTGAAATTGGCCGTGATACAACCGATGCGCAAGGTATATTCAGCCTAGGTAATCGTCCTGCGGGGACTTATGCCCTGGAATACCAGACCAACAAGGCATGGGGCGGAGTCAATGCCACCGATGCCTTGGCCATTAACCGGCACTTCAGCAACGTGAGCCTCCTCAGTGGGCTGTTCCTGTTGGCAGCGGATGTGAATGCCAGCAACTCCATCAATGCCACGGATGCGTTGGTAACGGCACGCCGATTTTCCAATGTCATCCCCACCATGCCCGCAGGGGATTGGCGATTTGAAACCGTTTCCCTCAACCTCGTAAGCGGTGGCACTTACAATAACCTTCTGTTACGAACACTGACGTTCGGGGATGTAAACGGCTCCTATATCCCTCCGCGAATTAGTCCCCGGCTTTATCCTTCGAAGCCCCTTGGAGCACCAAGACGATTTCGCCTTTGGGGGGCTTGCTTTCGCAATGCCGGGCGAGATCTGCCAGAGGGAGATGAATGATTTCTTGGTGTAATTTGGTTAATTCTCTGGCAAGACAGGCTTGCCGATCAGGGCCCAGGATCTCAGCCAGGTCCTTCACCGTACGCAGAATTCGATGAGGAGATTCGTACAAAATGATGGTTCTGGCCTCGGTTTTCAAGGCATTGATTCGGGTGGCTCTTCCTTTCTTGAGGGGGAGAAAACCCTCGAACACAAAACGATCGCATGGAAATCCTGACAAGAGCAAGGCCGGAAGGATCGCACTGGGTCCAGGGGCCACATCAACCTTGATTCGATGTTGCAACAAATGACGTATTAACAAAAAGCCTGGATCAGAGATCCCCGGTGTTCCGGCATCCGATACCAAGACCATTTTGGCGCCGGATTGAAGCTGCTCAAGAATTTTGTCAAGTATAACATGCTCATTATATGCGTGATAGGACTTCAAAACGGCCTGAATACCCAAGTGCTTCAGGAGCATTCCGGTGGTTCGGGTATCTTCGCACAGGACCAAATCCGCCGTCCGCAACAGCTCCAGACTGCGGGCTGTGATGTCACCCAAGTTCCCCAGCGGGGTGGAAACCACGCTGAGCATGCCGCTTGCCTTGGGCTGATCCGATTCCTTGGGGTTCACGGTAATTCGCGAACCTCCAAAGAAAACGATTCCATCACCGGATTGGCCAGCAATTCTTGGCAGGCTTTGCGAGCCATGGATTCGGCATCGGTTGCATTAGCAGCCTTCAACTGCATGCGAATATGTTTGCCAACGCGGACATCGACAACATCCGATAGATCCAAACGAGCCAGGCCAGTCAAAACCGCCTTGCCTTGAGGGTCCAGCAAGGCATCATGAGGCATCACGTCAATTTCAGCAAGGAATTGTTTCATAACAAACGTAGAATAAAAATCGAAAAAGGAATATACAAAAGCATGATCACAAAGAGCCCCCCAAAGCCCCAGAACCCTATCGCTACAGCCACCAAGCCGAGGAGAACTTGGCGAAGATAGGGAAATCGCTTGCTGACCTCGGAGGGTTTCAGGGAGAGCATGGGCAAATTGGATACCAAAAGGGCAGAGGTCCCCAAGGCCGCAAGGGCCAAATGCCAAGCCTCTAGTTTCAAAAGCCAGGTCACCGGCCAAGATGCCAGGGAACCGAGAAAACCCATCCAAAGCATGGCATGAGCAGGCGTGGGCAAGCCAATGAAATGAGGGGTGGGCGTGTTCATCAAGTTAAACCGCGCCAACCGCCACGCTGAAGCCAAGGGTATGGCCGCAAAACAAAGCAACCACCAGGCCTCGCCTTGGGCAGGAAACGTTGGCATGGGCCACGAAGCATTCCCATCCACCGGCCATGGCGCCATCCCGTAGGAAGGCATAAGGCTGCGCGCATTCACCATCAGCAGTGCTGCGGGCAAGAGTCCGAAGGATACCAAGTCCGCCAAGGAATCCAATTCACGGCCCATGTCGGAGGGAGCGCGCAACAACCTGGCTGCAGCTCCATCCGCAAAATCAAGGACAGCGGCCACGGCAATGCAGTACAAGGCCCATGCCTCACCCCCGTTGAAGGCGCCGACCAAA
>RFMW01000187.1 GCA_009927485.1 Sphingobacteriia bacterium | reverse complement strand
TCCAAGGCCCCGTCTTGACGAATCACCTGTCCGCGTTGTTGGCCTTCGTATCCCGCGGGCCGATCCGCACTCAAAATCAGCAGCGGCAGACGGAGATAATACGCCTCGGCCACAGCAGGCCCAAGGTTGAGTAGGGCAGTGCCCGATGTGCAAACCACGACCACAGGCCTTCCTGACCCCAGGCTCAGGCCCAACGCTGCGAATCCTGCAGCTCGCTCATCCACCCCCGTGAAAATTTCCATGAACTCGCTGCGCGCAATGGCCAGGGTCAATGGAGCCGATCTTGACCCGGGACAAAGGACGGCATGCCGTACCCCTTGATCCCAAAGCCATTGGGGCATACGCTTAATTGCAGTCGATTTCACCTCTCTAGGAATGGACGATGTTCATTCTCCTGGAATCCCTGAAGGTGGAGAAATCCAGCCCAAGGAGTGAAGAATATTCATGAGCGTTTCTGATTTTCGACAAGTTTCTAACCATTCGGTATCAGCATCCGATTCGGGCAAGATTCCCGCACCCATGTACAGCCTGACTTGCTTACCCTGCCAATGCAAACAACGCAAATTGACCGAAAGTAAACCGTTGCCTTCCTCGTTGAGATAACCCCAATATCCTGCGTAGAGAGATCGCTGATGGGGCTCATTTTCAAGAATATATTTAACGGATTCCTGAACGGGGAAGCCGGCAACGGCAGGGGTAGGATGCAGGTAATGCGCCATTTCATAACATGAAATACTCGAATTGCCCTCAATTTTGTTCAACAAATGCTCCACAGGGCCTTTTTGAACTGTAGTGGTTTCTTGTAAATCCAAGGGGATTGATTTACTGGCAAAACACTCTTGGAGGTAATCGACCACCAGACGTTGTTCCTTGATTTCTTTGTCCCCCCAGGGGCCGGTGTGGGCAAGGCTTCTCGTTCCGGCAAGGGCCATACTGCTAATTTTAGGAGACTCCTTCTCTACCAGGGTTTCCGGACTGCTCCCCAACCAAATTCCGTACACCGGATGATGGAGCAACACAATGTGCATAGAAGGATAGGCCTGGCACAAGGCCTCAAAAAGCAGACAGGGGTGGGCCTTGGAAGGCAATTGGATCGATTTGGTCCTGGACCAGACGACCTTTTGAAGTGCCTTGGATCCATGAACGCCTTCGGCATCCAGTGTTTTGTTTTGGAGAATTTCGGTGATTTGACGGACCGATTGGCAGAATTCAAGGTAATGTTGGGAATCATGGTGTTCAGGGTGATCGCCCGATGGCTCATCTACCGATACGGTAAGGTCCATCCATTCAGCTGCAGCAGCGACGACCCGGGCATCCGGGTCATTGCCTTGCCATCGAATCAATGGATTGAGCCAAAGTTCCGGACCATGAGCAAGGCTGAAGGGGGCTACCACAAATCCATTGCGGGAACTCTCCTCCCAAGGGCGCTCGGTATTCGCTTCCGGATCGATGAAGTGTTCAGGATCAGGAACCCATACACCATCTTTGGAGGGCAATCGGTAAGAAACCCATCCAAAACCTGCACGGATTGAGCGATCAAAAAGTGCTTCTTGTGTCAACGATTAAGCCTTAAGGATTGCGGCGAATGGCTGCCGTGAAACGAGAAATGCAACACAGATTACCGCCTTCATCCAAAATCCGTATTTCCCAAACCTGGCTGGTGGAACCTTGGTGGATGATCTTGGCTATACCGGTGACGTAACCCTTGCTGACTGGCCGCAAATGGTTGGCATTGATTTCCATACCCACCGCATGTTTATCCGGATACGCCAGCATGTTGGCGCCAATGCTGCCCAAGGTTTCGGCTAATGCCACCGAGGCGCCTCCATGCAATAAGCCAAAAGGTTGCTTGGTTCGGTGATCTACGGGCATTCGGCCTTGGATTTGCCCCATTTCGGCATGAATAATTTCCATGCCCAGGGTTTCGCCCATGTTGCCTTGCATGGAATTCTGTAAAGTGGCCAGGATTTCTTCGGATGTCATCAGCGTGCGTTTTATCAAAAAGAGTTATGGAATATTTAGGGTACAAGGCCGGAACGCTTGGGCCCGGCGTTAGGAAGGTAAACGGGGGTGTATCGTGGCGGCCGGGGATCTCTGCCCGCGCCAAAGTAACGCTTGCGGTAATAAGGCTCATCGAGATCGGAAATAATCACGCCGGCTTTGGTTGTGGCATGAAGGAATTTATTCGAACCAAGGTAGAGGCCTACATGGGATATTCTGTTTCGTCTTATTTTGAAAAAGACCATATCGCCTTCCAAAAGCTCCTCGCGGGAGATTTGTTTCAGTTGGGGAAAAATATCCGATGATCCTCCTCGGTAAGGCCTTCCATATACGCTTCGTTGAATTTCACAAACCAACCCGCTGCAATCAATTCCTCTTTCGGTGCGACCGGCATAGCGGTAGGGGTATTGTGCCCATTTCTGTAACATCCAATAAATTTCTGGGCTTCGCACATTGTCGGTTTCGATGGGCAAATCTCCCATGAGTCTCCTCAATACCTCGGGTTGGCAGAGGGAATCGGGCCAATACACCAAGCAAGGTCGTCGTAGGCAAGTATCCTCCGGCTGCCCTTGCCTTGCAGGGTGCGCTTGGATCTCGGTTCGCCAAGCTCCCCCAAAGGTTAGGGTACAGATCATGATGAATACAAACCGAGGGTAACGATACATGGAACAGGTTAATGGCCAAGAAGGGCAAAAGTACGCCCTGCGGGTGGAACCCAAAGGGAAACCCAACGATAACCCCTCCTTGCCCGTTGAAGCCGTATTTTCGGCCTATGAATAACCACCAAGAAGCTCAAACGTTTTGGGGATTTGTGCCCAATGCCTTGACTTTGGGGAATTTATTCTGCGGTTGTCTGGG
>RFMW01000154.1 GCA_009927485.1 Sphingobacteriia bacterium | reverse complement strand
CACTGTTGGCGTTCATCCTGCCGTGGGGTTATTCCCAATGGAGGTATGCCACTTACCAGCCGATAGGGGATGCCGTCAAAGTCGCTGCGATACAACCGAACATGGATCCCTACACCGTCAAGTTTGACCCTTCAACCTACGAAGAGCAAATGCGGATCATGCTTGCTCTGTCCGATTCGGCCGCGGATGCTGCGTTGGTTTTGTGGCCAGAAACGGCACTGCCTGGATTTTACCAAACAGGTAATGCTGCGCCAGCCAATCCTTACGCAGATCAACTGATGGCGCACCATCGCCTCCATCCTGAACAGGCATGGATTGTCGGTGCCAGTACGGTCGAGTGGCATCAGGACAAGGAGCATGCAGGCCCCTATGCCAGGTGCCTCGATCAGGGCGGCCTTCGATGGTACACCGCCTACAATTCGTCCCTGGGATTTCCTCCACTGCGGTTGGAGACTGATGCAGCAATGCCCTTGCTTTACCATAAATCCAAACTGGTCATCGGGGTAGAGAAATTGCCATATCCATGGTTTTTTCAGGCTGTTTCCAAGGTAATTTCCGTGGATTTAGGTGGAATGAGCGGTCAATTGGGCAAACAAACCGCACAAATCCCCATGACCATGCCGCTGATGCATCCCTCTCCTCGGGATAGCAAGGGAAAGCATTTGCAGCGAATTCCCTTGAAAGCCGCAACATTGATTTGTTACGAATCCATCTTCGGTGAGTTCTGCGGCGAATTTGTCCGAAATGGCGCGAATTTGTTGTGCGTCATGACCAACGATGGGTGGTGGGGCCCCACGGATGGTCACCGTCAGCATTTGGCTTGGGCCAGACTTCGTGCGATCGAATATCGTCGAGACGTGTTGCGATCAGCCAATACCGGTATTTCAGCGACCATAAACCAACGAGGAGATCTTCTCGACACCCTCGGATGGGATCAAAGAGGTTTGGTCAAGGGTCAGCTCCGCCTCAACCTGCCATGACTTTTTATGCAAGGCATGGCGATTATATCGGGAGAATTGCAGGCATGATCACGGCCTTGACCCTGCTGATTGCCTGGGTTCGCCAAAGGATACCCGCCAAACCGCTCAAAGCTCATCCTTAAGGCCTGCCCTGCCTGTAGAATTTGTTTTTTGTTTCAAATTTATAAAAATAATGTTATTAAATTCATTGACCTTCGCCCTACAACCTGACCTCATTTCCAATGTCGAGGCCTTGGCCTTGGATTGCGGGGCCTATTTGATGCAAGCCAGGGAGCAGCTGCAAACTGAGCAGGTGCATTTCAAGGACACTCACAATTTGGTCACTCACGCGGACCTGGAATGCGAGAAGAGGTTGATTGAAGGGCTCTCGACCCTGTGTCCTCAAGCCGCTTTTCAAACCGAGGAGGGTGTGGTCGTTGGAGTTTCCGAGGGTCTGCGTTGGATCATTGATCCTTTGGACGGAACCACCAATTTCGTGCACAACCTTCCCTTTTACAGCATTAGTATTGCCCTGGCACAGGATGATGAATTGTTGCTTGGGGTCGTGTATGCACCCTGTACACGGGAGATGTTTTCCGCCGTGAAGGGTGCAGGGGCTTTTTTGAACGGGATCCCCATCCGTGCTTCTAATCAGGAGCGTTTGGAGGATGCCCTGCTCGCCACCGGTTTTCCGTATTATCGCTTTGACCGCATGGAGGAGTACATGGCTTCCCTGGGGCAACTCATGCGGCAGTGTCGCGGTCTGCGACGACTGGGTTCCGCTGCCTTGGACCTGGCCTATGTGGCCTGCGGTCGTTTCGATGCCTATTTTGAGCATAATCTTCAACCATGGGATGTGGCTGCAGGCATCCTGTTGGTCCGGGAGGCTGGTGGGGTGGTTCGTGGCATCCGGGAGGGGGTCAACCCGCTGCATGGTACAGAGATTCTGGCCTCCGGCCAGAGGTTGTCGGAACCGGTCCGGATAGCATTGAATCCTAACGATGCTTGATGTCCCATCACTCCATGCTCTTTGCTCCATACTCTTTGCCCCTCGCCTTTGCTAACTTTACCCTATGAACAAGACCCAGCAATTTATCGAAGAAAATCGCCAGCGCCTTCTGGACGAACTTTTTGATTTGTTAAGAATTCCCTCCGTTTCGGCCAATCCGGATTTCAGCGAGGATGTATTTGAGGCAGCTCAATTTGTAGCCGATCGCCTCAACGAAGCAGGGGCTGAACATGTGGAGGTTTGTCCTACGGCCGGTTATCCGGTGGTTTACGGGGAGCGCATCGTGGATCCGGCTTTGCCCACCGTCCTGGTGTACGGTCATTACGATGTACAACCTGCAGACCCTTACGAATTGTGGCACAGCCCACCCTTTGAGCCTGAAATTCGGGATGGCAAAATTTATGCCCGAGGTGCCTGCGATGACAAAGGACAAGTGTATATGCATGTCAAAGCCTTCGAGTACATGATGCGTTACGATGCGCTACCCTGCAACATCAAGTTCATGATTGAAGGCGAAGAGGAAGTGGGATCGGCCAATCTCGCTACGTTTATTGTGGAAAACAGAGAACGCCTTCGCGCTGATGTTGTGCTTATTTCCGATACCAGCATGATAGCCAACGATGTGCCTAGCATTGATGCTGGGCTGCGCGGTTTATCCTATGTGGAAGTTGAAGTGACCGGCCCCAACAGGGATCTGCATTCCGGAGTCTATGGAGGAGCAGTCACCAATCCCATTAACGCATTGTGTGGGATGATCGCCCAAATGCACGATGCTCATGGCCGCATAACGATACCGGGCTTTTACGATCAAGTGCAGGATTTGACCCAAGCGGAACGGGATGAATTGAACCGTGCTCCATTCGATGCGGAGGCCTATAAGAAGGATTTGGACATCGACGCCTTGCGGGGAGAGGAAGGGTATAACACCATGGAACGCACAGGGATACGACCAACCCTGGATGTGAACGGGATTTGGGGGGGATATACCGGGGAAGGATCCAAAACGGTGTTACCGTCCAAAGCCTTTGCCAAAATATCCATGCGTTTGGTTCCCCATCAGACTTCGGAAACCGCGACAGAACTGTTCAGCAACTATTTTCAATCGATTGCTCCTCCAGGGGTCCGCGTCGAGGTCAGGCCTCACCATGGTGGAGAACCGGTGGTGACGCCTACCGACAGCATTGCTTTTCGGGCAGCATCACTGGCCATGCTGGATACCTTCGGGGTGAATCCTATTCCGACCCGGGGTGGTGGTAGCATACCCATTGTGGCCCTCTTCGAAAAGGAATTGGGACTTAAATCCGTCCTGATGGGTTTTGGTCTGGACTCGGATGCCTTGCATTCTCCCAACGAACATTACGGGGTCTTTAATTATTTCAAAGGAATCGAAACGATTCCCTCTTTCTTTGCGCATTATGCGCGCTTGCAGGCAGAGTCTTGATCTCGAATTTTAGGATTCCTACGATGGGTGTTGGGTCAGCCTTCTCCCTTGCCGTGTTGACCTTGGCTTGCTACGCTTGCGATGCAACTGCGGCCAATTCGAGGTTGATTTCTCCCAAACCTCAGGCGTCAACCCACGCGTTGAGTCTGATTGCCAGGCCCGATTACCGCAATGATACCCCTGATTTTGAGAAGATTGTGAAATTGATTCGAGGAATGCGGGCCGATGCTTTGTTGCGTCATGCGGGCCCTCGCTTGGAGGTTGTGTTAGGAGAAAGAGAGAGCACTTGCACCAACCGGGCTGCCTATGCGATGATGCGTAATTTTTTTGAGAAGCATCCCATTAGGAATTTTAAAGTGCTGCACCAAGGGGGCGGCCAATCGGCTTATCTTATGGGGCTCTACAAGGACCAAGTAGGGGAAACTTTCAAGGTCCGGATTTTCTTTGGGGTGCATGAGGGGAAATGGGAAATCACGCGCCTCGTCTTTCGTTAAATTAATCCGAAGATCATGACTAGGCAAGACTATATTCGGTGGGCGCTGCAAGAGGATTTGGGAAACGGTGACCATACGACCAGGGCCTGCATACCGCCGCAACAAAGAGGTTCTGCGCATTTGTTGGTGAAGGCGGAAGGGGTCTTGGCCGGAATGTCCACGGCCCTGCAGGTATTCACCCTTGTTGATCCTCATCTCGAAGTCAAGACGATGCGCCATGACGGCGACCGTATCCATGCGGGTGATATTATCATGGAGGTTACGGGTTCTGTGGCTTCCATATTGCAGGCCGAGCGGCTCTTTCTGAATATCCTGCAGCGCATGAGTGGAATTGCGACAAGGACCCGACTTTGGTCGGATAAGATAGCCCATACGAATTGCCGTTTATTGGACACCCGCAAAACCACTCCCCTGCACCGCGTTATGGAAAAGGAAGCCGTGCGATGCGGTGGCGGTGTGAATCACCGAATGGGTTTATACGATGCGATTTTGGTGAAGGATAATCATGTGGATGCCTGCGGTGGTATCCGTGAAGCTTTGGCAGCGGTTCAGCAATACCTTTCCCGGGAAAATCTTCATCTTCCTGTGATCGTGGAGGTGCGCAGTTTGGAAGAATTGGATACGCTGCTGAAGGCCGGACCTGTGGACCGTGTTTTGCTTGATAATTTTTCGGTACCTCGCTTGACGGAGGCCTTGGCCATGCTTAGGGACTATGCCAAAGATGGTTTGAAGCCAACCCTGATCACCGAAGCAAGTGGGAATATTCGTTGGGATAATTTGGTGGCCTATGCGGAGACCGGCGTCGATTTTCTATCCATTGGCGCCTTGACCCACAGCGTCGAGGCCCTGGACTTAAGCCTCAAAATTTCCAAAATCCAAGCTTCATAAAGGTCAAGCTTCGGATTTCAATACCCTTAGGAGGTTTCGTTCAATTTGTTGGCCAAGCTGTTACGGTAAAGCGAAGCAAAATGTTCGATACCGGGGAATTTCTGACCGTTCAAGACGATGGAACCTTCGGTTACGGTACCCAGGGCGAAGTAAGGTAGCCCAAGGCCGTCTAAACATTGCTCGAAGGCGTATTGTTCGGAAGGATCGATGCTCACCAAGGCACGGCTTTGGCCTTCACCAAACCAAAAGGCATCCTGACGGATGCCTTCCATCGAATTGACCTCAAATCCCAAGTGGCGGTGCAGCGCGGATTCAAGCAAGCTGATCCAAACCCCTCCATCCGAGACATCGTGCATGGACAAAACCAATTGTTGACGAGTCAAAGCATGAAGGCCTTCGTGAAGGGCCAGTTCGGCCTGCATATCCAGCGAAGGGCAAGGACTCAATTTGACTTGATGGTAGGAATAGAGATATTGGGAAGAACCCAGATCTTCGGTCACCGGGCCTAATAGGTAAATTTTATCCCCGGCTTGTTTGAAGTCCAAGCTTTGTTGATGCGTAAGATCGTCAAGCAGACCCAGCATGCCAATCACGGGGGATGGCATCACCGGTCCTTCGTAAGACGATTGGTTGTAGAAGCTCACGTTGCCACCGGTGACTGGGGTATGGAGGGCCCTGCAGGCCATGCCCATTCCCTCGATGGCTTTGACGAATTGCCAATAAACCTGCGGGTTGTAGGGGTTACCAAAATTAAGGCAATTGGTGACGGCCAAGGGCTTGGCTCCAGAGCAAACAATGTTACGAGCCGCTTCGGCCACCGCGATGGCAGCTCCCCGGTGCGGGTCGGCGTGGACATACCGGGAATTGCAGTCCACGGTAAGGGCCAACGCTTTCCCGTTTTCTTTGACCCACACCAAGGAGGCATCGGAGGGATTCCGTGTTCCGAGATGGGCCGTGCCAATCGTATCGTCGTATTGCTTGGCCACCCATTCTTTGGAGCAAAGGTTGGGGTGTGCACTTAAGTGCTCCAATATCGGTAACATTTCTTCTACCGTAGGGGACGGCACCGGAATCTGCTTAGGATCAAAGGCAGCAATCTCTTGAATATAATCCGGTTCGCTATAATTTCGGGTGTAAACGGGAGCACCCCCGCCCAAGACCAGGCTATCGGCAGGCACTTTGGCGATAAGTTGCTCCTCCATGTAGAATTCCAGGTGCTCGCCTTCGATCACTTCCCCGATTTGTTCACAAGGAATATCCCATTTGCGGAAGACTTCCAAGACTTCATGCTCCCGGCCCCTATGCGCCACGACCAACATCCTTTCTTGGGATTCCGATAAGAGCAATTCCCAACCCTGCATGCGGGCTTGACGCGTGGGCACTCGTTCCAGTTGGATGCGCATGCCGGCTTGGCCTTTGGCCGACATTTCCGAAGTGGAACAGATGATCCCCGCAGCACCCATATCCTGCATGCCTACGACTGACCCTGTCTGAATCAACTCAAGGGTTGCTTCCAGCAAGAGCTTTTCCTGGAAGGGGTCCCCAACTTGCACCGATGGGAGGTCTTCCGCGGCATTTTCGCCCAAATCCTTGGAGGCGAATGCCGCTCCATGAATACCGTCTTTGCCGGTCCTGGAACCTACGATGAAAACCGGATTGCCAGGGCCCTCGGATATGGCTTTGACCGTTTCGCCGTGGCGAACAATCCCCGCGCTCATGGCATTCACCAACGGGTTGACCTGAAAACAATCGTCAAAAAATACTTCGCCGCCCACGGTCGGGATCCCAAAAGCATTGCCGTAATCGCCAATTCCACGCACGATGCCCCTCATAAGCCAGTGGGTCTTGGGATGTTCCGCCTTTCCGAATCGGAGGCTGTTGAGTTGGGCAACGGGCCTTGCTCCCATGGTGAAAATATCTCGGTTGATTCCCCCAACCCCTGTTGCTGCCCCTTGGTAGGGCTCGATCGCAGAGGGATGGTTATGGGATTCAATTTTGAAGGCACAGGCAAGTCCATCGCCTATATCCACCAAGCCTGCATTTTCTTCGCCCGCTTTGGCTAGCATGCAATCCCCTTCCCGTGGCAAGGTTTTGAGCCATTGTATGGAGTTCTTGTACGAACAATGTTCGCTCCACATCACGGAATAAATACTGAGTTCCGTGAAATTCGGATCCCGGCCCAAATAGTCTTGAATGGCACGGTACTCTTCTTCCAGCAGGCCCAGGGTTAGCGCTGTTTCAAGGGAAGGCATGGGGATTCCATCGTTCGGAACAACGGAAGGGGACGGATAAGCCATGGTTTAGGATAATGAATGGGCTAAGGGGTATTGGTCAAAAGCTGGAGACGCAGGGTTTCGTTTTTAATTTTTCTGTACGACATTCTTTTCCATTGCTTTGGACGATCAAGGGCCCGAACTTTTCCATCGGATTCGATGGCCAAAATTTGGCTTTGACGTCGATCGCTTTGGGTCATCAAAATTCGGGTCTGCAAGCTTGGGCCGTTTGGGCTGTTTGTGCTGTTCGTAGTAATCCGGGTGAATCCGAGGCATGTCCAATCAGGGTAGGCATTTTGCCAAGACGATTTCGAATCCGCCGGAAGATCTTCGCATTTTTCGAGAACTGCGTAACCGAATCTTCGTTGGTTACGGTAGGTAGCCGTGAAATATTGCCCTAAATTGTATCCTTGAACCCGGTATATTTTGGAATCAAGACGAAGGATCAAAAGTTTTTCTGTGCTGCTGGTTCTAGTTAATTCCATAACATCTGTTTCCACAGCGTTCCTGCTTTGCCAATGCAGCTCGACGGCAGCAGGATAATCTTTCCTGAATTCTTCCAGCATTTCCAAGGGCAATTTGCGGGCCGAAATTTTTCGAAAAGACGGCGCGGCCTTGGTAGGCTTTAGCGAGTCAGATCCCGCTGACACCATGTTGGGTGTTGGCAACGGAGGCTCAGTGCCGGCCAATGTGGGTGGAAGCCAGGTTATTAAGGTCAAAACAACCATGGTCCATAGCAACCCCCAAGAATTCCGTAGGGGCCGGTGAGCATCCAAACGACTTTGCATATCCAAAAATACATGTTTTAAGGGGCAGAAGGGGATAGAGACCCGGCAAAGTAATTTAGAAATATATTTTAATTTCAAAATATAATATTTTGGATCATTCTATGATTTTTAAGGATTATTTTACAAAAAAAATATATTTTTTTATTTCAAAAGCATCTAAAATTCATAAAAAATTGAATTTTAATAAAAAATTTTTCAGAAAAAGATGAATTTCTGAATTTTATAATCCTCAAGAATTAATTTTGCCTTCGAAACCTCTAAACTTCTTATTCCATGGCCCATCTCCGCCACCAAGCTCTGCAAAGCATCCGCCAATATGCGGCCCCCTTTGCCATGCCGGTCCCCTTCAAGAGCTCCGAACGCTTTGCCGAAAACGTCTTCAACAAGAAAGCAATGCGCGAATTTCTTTCGCCGGAGATCTACGAGGCCCTCAACGAAGCCATCGACCAAGGTCATGGCATCAGTTCAGAGATTGCCAGGCAAGTTGCCAACGGAATGAAGAATTGGGCCATGGCCAAAGGCGCCACCCATTACACCCACTGGTTTCAGCCGTTGACCGGTTCCACCGCGGAGAAGCACGATTCCTTCTTCTCGCTGAACAACGATGGTGAGGCCATCGAGGCTTTCAGTGGCGGCGCTTTGGTACAGCAGGAACCCGATGCCTCTTCTTTCCCCAGCGGGGGTATCCGCAATACCTTTGAGGCCCGCGGTTATACCGCATGGGATCCCAGCTCCCCCGCTTTTGTGCTCGAAAGTCCTGCAGGCAAAACCTTGTGCATCCCTACCATTTTTGTTTCCTATACCGGGGAGTCGCTGGATTATAAATCTCCCTTGCTCAAATCCCTTGCCGCCGTCGAAAAAGCCGGTGTGGCCGTATGCCAGTATTTTGACAAGAACATTACCCGGGTTTTCCCAACATTGGGTGTGGAGCAAGAATACTTTTTGGTAGATTCGGCACTCTTCGATGCCAGGCCTGATTTGGTCTTGTCGGGCCGCACCTTGTTCGGCCATGGGGCAGCGCGTGGTCAACAGCTTGAAGATCATTACTTTGGAACTATTCCGGAACGGGTGCACACCTTCATGGTGGATTTGGAGAACGAGGCCTACCGCTTGGGGATTCCCCTCAAGACAAGGCATAACGAAGTAGCGCCGGGACAGTTCGAATGCGCTCCTCTATTTGAGGAAATCAATTTGGCGGTGGACCACAATCAGCTCCTCATGGATTTGATGGAGAAATTATCCAAGCGCCATGGCCTTACCGTGTTATTGCACGAGAAGCCGTTTGCGGGGGTCAACGGATCGGGCAAACACAACAATTGGTCCTTGGGCACCAATACCGGGAAGAATTTGTTATCACCCGGCAAAACCCCCAAGAGTAATTTGATGTTCCTCACCTTTTTTGTGAATGCCATCAAGGCTTTTCATGATCATGCCGATTTGATCCGGGCCTCTATTGCCAGTGCGGGCAACGATCATAGGCTGGGTGCCAACGAAGCCCCTCCCGCCATCATGTCGGCCTTCTTGGGGGATCAATTGTCCAGGGTTTTGGATGAAATCGAAAAAGGCAAATTGGACAAAGACCAGGTGGAGGTCCGCTCCCTGATGCACCAAATCAAAGCGATTCCCGAAATCCTGTTGGATAACACCGATCGCAACCGCACCTCTCCCTTTGCCTTCACCGGTAACAAATTCGAATTGAGGGCGGTAGGCTCTGCCTCCAATTGTGCCGCGGCCATGACCGTTCTGAATGCCGCCATGGCCCAAAGCCTTACCGCATTCAAAACCGAGGTGGACAAAGCCATCGGCGATGGTGAAAGCCGTGAAGGCGCTCTTCTTAAAGTTTTGCAGAAATACATCAAGGCCTCCAAGAAGATACGCTTTGAAGGGAATGGTTACGGAGAAGAATGGCAGAAAGAAGCGGCCAAACGAGGTCTTTCCAATTATCGAACCACCCCGGAGGCCTTGGACGCCATGGTTTCCAAATCCACGGTTCAGTTGTTCGAGAAAATGGGGGTGTACACGGAACGCGAAATCGAAGCCAGGCATGAAATTATGCTGGAGAATTACATCAAAAAGCTCCAAATCGAATCCCGGGTAGTGGGCGAGCTAAGCCTTACCCAAATCGTGCCTGCGGCGATGACCTATCAACAGCGCTGTTTGGAAAACCTCCGTTTGCAGAAGGAATTGGGGATAACCGCCAAAAGCACTGCCTCTCTCAAAGTATTGGCCGAAACGATTGGACAGCATATCGCTGCTATGGTGGAGCAAACCGAAAAGATGCGCTTGGCCCGCAAAAAGGCTAACGAAATCGAATCCACCCGAACCAGGGCCCAAGTCTATTGCGAACAGGTGAAGCCGTATTTGGAAAGTATTCGGGATCATGCCGATCGTTTGGAAATTCTGGTGGATAACGAATTGTGGCCCCTCCCCAAGTACAGGGAGTTGTTATTCCTAAAATAACAGGCCTTAAGGGCTTTTTAATTTTCTTGCCTTCGTTCCAAAGCGGGGAATGCGTTTCTTTAGGTATGAATGAAATTCAAAAGCAAAGCGTAATTCGTACGGTCCTAAAGGCATTTTTGGGGCTTGGCATCCTGCTTGGAGGCTCAGCAACCTGGGCGCAGCCCACAGAACATCATGGCTGTGCAGAGGCCAAGCTAGGGGCCATGCAAAGAAGCAGACTATGGAACGAAAGTGGTTTGGGACGAGTTGCGGCGCTTAATCGGGGGGCAGACGCCTACGATATTCATTATTACCGCTTTGATTTGAATGTCACCACGGCCTCTACGGCACTGAGTGGCAATGTTCTGTTCAGAGCGATTGTCTTGCAGGGAGCCATGGACACTTTTTGGTTTGAATTGCGCTCGTTTTTGACCATTGATTCGGTGGTTTTCAACGGGCAGCGATACCTGGGCTCTCAGCTGATTCGAGCGGGAGAGGTGGTTAAATTTCCTTTGAACCAGACTTTGCCTACAGGCTCCAACCTCGAGTGCAGGGTATTCTACGGGGGAACCCCATCTGGAACCGGTTTCTTTGCGGGGGTGACCTCGGCGGCCTCATCGACCTGGGGGGTTCGGGCGACATGGACCTTGTCAGAACCCTTTGGCGCACCGGATTGGTTTCCTTGCAAACAAGACCTTTGGGACAAAATTGATTCGGTGGATTTTGTGGGTTCCTGTGCCAATCCCAACAAAGTTGCTTCCAACGGATTGTTGTTTTCCACCCAGGCTTTACCGAACAACCGTAGCCGTTTCGAATGGAGAACCCGTTATCCGCAGGCATTTTATTTAATCGCCTTTGCGGTGGCTCCTTACACGGAGTATTTGAATTATGCCAGGCCAGTCCCGGGAGATTCCGTGTTCATTCAACATTGGGTGTACAATGCCAACAACAGTTCCGGACAGAGCTGCCTTAATTTCTGGTTGACCAATTTGAATCAAACCCCCGACATGCTGGAGCGCTTCTCCAGGCAATGGATAGCCTATCCCTTTCGTGTCGAGAAATACGGCCACATGATGGCTCCACTGGGGGGAGGAATGGAACATCAGACCATGAGCACCATGGGCAGCTTCAGCACCGATTTGGTCTCTCATGAGCTTGCTCACCAGTGGTTTGGCGATTTGGTCACCTGCGCGACTTGGAGCGATATATGGCTGAATGAGGGTTGGGCATCGTACGGCGAATACCTGTACCGTCAGGCGGCTTTGGGTCAAAGTTCCGCCAATTCCTGGATGACTTCGGCCCAATCCTCGGCTCGATCGGTAACCAATGCCTCGGTTTATGTTCCTGCAGGGGCCGACGAAAATCGTATCTTCAATTCCGCTTTGACCTACAAAAAGGGGGCCTGTGTTTTGCATATGTTACGGCATGAATTAGGGGATACTGTATTCTTCAGGGCCGCGAGGCAGTATTTGTTGGGAAGACAGCATGCGGTTGCCACGACGGATGAATTCAGGCAATACCTGGAGGCGGGAAGTGGGGTCAATTTGCAACCCTTTTTTCAAGATTGGGTTTACGGGCAGGGTCATCCTACCTACAGCCTCAGCTGGAATCAATCCGGGAACAATTTGTGGGTTCAGGTGAATCAAGCGGTAACGACCCCATCGGTGACCCCCACCTTCAGGAACAAGATCCCGATACGGCTTACGTTTTCTAATACCGGTATTCCTGCCCAAACCCTTTGGTTGCAACCCGGAACCTCGGTCCAAGCGTACACCGTCGCAGGGACGATCTCCACCTTCAGCCTAGACCCGGATCAGATTCTCCTCAAAGGCAGCTCCACGGTTACCCGTAACAACAATCTTACAGGGTGCAGGGCCACGGATTCCACCTTTGCATTGCAGGGCTGTGTTGCGGTGGTTGGTCCCAGGGGTAGGATTTTTACTTCATCGGGGACCTTCGTGGATACCCTCAGGAATGTGGGCGGATGCGATAGTCTTCTGATTCAGCAAGTTAGTCTAAGTTCGGCTTGTGTTACATTGGTGGGGGATTCAGCTTGCCAAGGGGGCAACGCGTCTTTGCGCCTTCAGTCCAATCCCCGAACGGCTGTGATCGCTTGGCAAATTAGGTTGGTGGGGGATTTAGGTTCATTTGGACCTCCTGTTGGGGGATGGGTGGATTCCTTTTGGGGTCCGCTGCAATGGAGCGTGAATACGGGGGCTTGGACCATTTCCTGGTCCGGTTCGCCACGCGCTACCAACGCATCGTCATTGTTGGGCTTGTCCTTGACAACGATGGGAACTTTGGGGAGCCTGCGATTGGATACGGCAGCGGGGGCTCATTGGGTGCAGAGTACCGGAATTCCTTTGCCACCTATGCAGTCCTTGCAGGCTCAGGGAAATCAAGGGCTGATTATTCGTCCATGCGGACAAGGCCCTACGCTCTCGGGTCGTGTTTCATACGACCGCAACCCGCCTTTGTATTTGCAAGGAGCCATTTGCAGGCTGCGAAGGTTAGGGACCGCTCAGGTGGTGGCAGTGGATACCACGGACTCGATGGGAAATTATCAATTTGCTGTTCCGCAGGGTGGCGGTGGGGATTTTGTGCTTGAAGTCAGCCCCCTCAGTCCTTGGGGCGGGGTCAATGCATCGGACGCCTTGCAGGTGGCCCGCTATTTCGGGGGCGGAATTACCTGGACTCCATTGCGCATCAGGTCCGGGGATGTCAACAACAATTTTGTTACCAACGGTACGGATGCCCTCTTGATCAGCAGGCGTTTGACCGGGCTCATCAGCACCTTTGCGGTTGCAGACTGGGTAATCGAACCCGCCCAATTTACCTGGAACGGACTTGGGTCCATCCAATTGGACTGGGTGGTCTTGTGTGCGGGGGATGTGAACGGTTCTTATCAGCCTTCCAATTCCACGTCTCGCTTTGGATCGTCAGCGGGGCATGTTCAATACCGCAGGACTCCCTGACCAAAGAGCATCCAGGGTAAAGGCCGCAGTAAAGCCCGAAGGGTAAGGGCCGCAGTAAAGCCAGTAGGGTTCAGGCTTGGAGCCCTTGCCTGTATTTTAATTATTTCAAATGGGATTTGAGGGTCTCCTCCAGGGCTGGTCCCCTTAGGTTTTTGGCGATGATTACGCCATTTCCATCAATAAGGTAACTCATGGGGATGCCGGTGACCCCGTACATTTGGCCGGCGGCATTGCCCCAACCTTTGAGGTCAGAAACATGCTCTTTCCAAACCAGTTTATCCTCGGTGATGGCCTGTAGCCAGCGGTCTTTTTGTTGATCGAGGGATACGGAGAACACGGTAAAACCTTTGCCGGATTTGAATTTGGAATCTTTGAAGGCTTCGTAGGCCTTGACGACATTGGGGTTTTCGTAACGGCATGGGCGGCACCAAGAAGCCCAGAAGTCAATGAGAACCATTTTGCCTTTGAGGTCGCTGAGCTTAAGATCTTTGCCATCCACCCCGGCTTGAACAATTTCGGGGGCTTTTTCGCCAACTTTGAGGCCGCCGGGTTGGGCATTGACGATTTGGGGAAGCCAAAAGAATGCTACTCCACAAAGCAAAGAGAGTACGGTTGGGAAAAAGGGGCGGTGATAAGGCAAGGAAAGGCTCATAGGGAAGGTTTAGGATTAAATTCTTTTGGAAAATTTTGTTTTATTAGAACGCTAATTTAGTTCAAAATTACAATCCGTGCACAAGCCGTAACTTTGGGGAGCATGTTGGTTTCCTTTTTCAAAACACCCGGGCACAAAAAATTCTCCTACAAGCCTTTGTACGCCAAAGAAGAACGCAAATCTGCGGCTATAGTGGGCGATACAGGTCCTTTGGAAACCAAAAGGATACGGTTTAAACGAAATACCATGGTTCAAGCAGGGTCAGCTCGTCATCTGGGGGGCTTGCGCTTTGTGGGTCTTTTTGCGGCAATTCTAGGACTGAGCGGTGTGATGGTCGGGGATGCTGAATGGCGTCAAATTTCCTATGCCTTGATTTTGTTTGCCGGATGGGTAGGATGGCGCTTGTTTCGACCCAGCAAGGAGGTCCATAAACCCCACGATTCAAACCCGGGCAGTCATGTCGGAAACTGAGCTATTGAGCGAAATTCACCTGTTGCCTGATCGGGTAATCAACCAAATCGCCGCAGGGGAGGTGGTACAGCGACCCTCTTCGGTGCTCAAGGAGTTGCTTGAAAACTCCGTGGATGCGGGGGCTAGCAGCATCAAAGTCTCCATTCGAGACGCAGGCCGTACCCTGATTGAGGTCATGGACAACGGGAAAGGCATTCGTGCCGCGCAGGCCACCAAGGCGCTCTTGCGGCATGCCACTTCCAAAATCACGGATTGGGAAGATCTGAGCCGATTGATTACCTACGGATTTCGAGGGGAAGCCCTGGCCTCGATCGCGGCGGTCTCCCAAATGGAGTTGGCCAGCCGTCATATCGAGGAGGCGCACGGCTTTGTTCTTTTGTGCGATGGCGGCCTAGTCCGTGAACAAAGAGAAATTGCCCATACCGTCGGCACACGGATTTCGGTGCGTTCCTTGTTTTACAACGTTCCTGCTCGCCGTAATTTTCTCAAAAAAGACGAAACCGAATTTCGCAATCTGGAAGATGAGTTTATTCGATTGGCCTTGGCCAAGCCGGAACTTCATCTTGAGTTACAACATCAGGACAAGGTCTTGCATGTTCTCAAACCTGCCAACCTGAAGCAGCGCATTCATCAGTTGTTGGGAAGAGCCTTTGCCGATGCCCTAGTTCCTGTCGAAGAGCAGACGCAACTTGTTGGAATCCAAGGATTTGTTGCCAAACCATCCGCATGCCGCAAAACGAGGTATGCCCAATACCTCTTTGTGAACGGAAGGTATTTCAGGGATTCCTACTTGCAACATGCCCTGAGTTCTGCCATGGAGGGTATATTGCCTCCACAGCATTATCCAGCTTATATTCTGAATTTGGAAGTTGATTCCTCCAAAATGGACGTGAACGTTCATCCTTCCAAAATTGAAGTCAAATTTGAAGAGGACAAAGGAATTTACGCGATCCTCAAAGCCGCAGTTCGGCGTTCATTGGGTCAATTTCAATTGATGCCTTCCCTCGATTTTGAGAAGGAGCCTTTACCGGACGCATGGGGTATAGCCCCCGGTGCGCCTTCCCAAATTCAACCTCCACAGGTTCAGTGGAATCCGCGCTACAATCCATTTGAGGCCGAATCAGGCAGGCCCAGAGCCAGCGCAGACCCGGCGACCTATTGGAATGCTCAAACCGTTTGGAGGGCATCTGCGGATTCCGATGCTTGGCAGGCAAGTGACAAGTTCTTGACCGATGACCAAACTTGGGAAGATGATGGCCGCATCCTTGGGGGACATTGGGCGGTGTTCATGTCCGATCGTCATCTCTACATCGTGAATATTCCGGCATTGCACGGAATTTTGAAAACGGAGAGGCTCTTAAAGGACCTGGATGGGATCTTTAGGCCCACATCGACCGGTTTGAAATTGCAGACCCAAGAATGGACCCTACCGCAGGACACGGATTTGCAAGAGCTGCGATCCTGTGCCTTGTCGTTGGGAGTCGAATTGGAAGCGATGTTGCCGCAAAGCGAAGCGCAGGTGATTGGTATCCCTACGGGGAGTTCATGGGCAGAGGTATCCGATTTGTTGGATTATCTATCCTCCAGCCTTTCCCAAGGTCATGCACCCGAAAGGTCCGAGATCTTGGGATATTTGGCGCGACGCCGCGGTACCGCATCGATTCCCGCATTGTTCGATGAAAGTATCCCCAAACAGATTAGCCTGGTTCTGCGCCAGAGAATCCGGGAAGCATTGCCATTGCTTGGGCCTGATGGTCGTTCCGTTTGGAAGCTTGTCCATCCTCAATCTTTCTTTGGCCCTAATTTGAATCCCTAACCCCCCTGAATTCCGATGAGCAATCCAATTAGCCCGGGAAGGTTTGAATTCCTTCCGCCGGTCGTCAAAAACATGGTCATCATCAACGGCCTCTGTTTTCTGGGAACTTATGTGTTACAGACTAGCCTTGGGTTGGACTTGATTGAGGTTTTGGGCATGCACTTACCCGGTTCCAAAGCGTACTCCTTCTGGCAGCCCTTGACCCACTTGTTTATGCACGGGAATTTTGAGCATTTGCTGTTTAATATGTTCTCCTTTTGGATGTTCGGGAGCATTCTTGAGAATGTGTGGGGCTCCTCCCGCTTTCTGACTTTTTATTTGGTGGCAGGGGTCGGCGCTGCTTTTCTCCATTACTTGGTCGTTTTCCTGATGGATATACGACCTGAATTGTTATGGATTGAGGATCAAATAAAAATGGCCAATGCAGAGACCTTGTTGGGTTTGGAAAGTCGCAAAGAAGATTTGTTGAGCGGGCCCAATATCATTGGCGCAAGCGGTGCAGTTGCCGGCATATGGATCGCCTTTGCCACCATGTTTCCCAACAATTACCTCTATCTTTTCTTCTTTGTTCCGGTCAAAGCCAAATATCTGGCGATGTTGTACGTGGGCTTTGAATTGTTGGCAGTATGGCAGGCCAATCCTACCGATAATGTGGCCCATTTTGCTCACCTGGGGGGTATGCTCTTCGGTTTTGCGATGGTTCGTTGGTTTGGCCAATAAACGCCTCCTGCCGCGATGAACCAAGCATCCAAGCTGATGATTGATGTACGCGACCAATGGAATCGATGGGGTCGCATTGAGCATATGCTGGTCCTCAACGGGTTGGTATTTGTTTTGTTGTGGGGTTCTTCTTGGTTTGGATTTAGGGCCTCCATCCTGAACTCGCTGGCGTTGCCGCCCAACCCCCTTGAGAGTCTTTGGAAACCGTGGACCTTGTTGACCTATGCGCTGACCCATCAAGGTTTCTGGCATTTGTTGTGGAACATGCTTTTGCTATATTGGGCAGCGCATTTTTTAGTGAGTTTTCTGGGGCCAAGGGTGATTTTGCAGTTCTACGGTGGGGGTGCTTTGGCGGGGGCCTTGTTGTTCTGGTTGGGAACAGGTTTGTTTGGTTTATGGAACGGCTGGGGCCTTGAACAATACGCGGCCGTACCTCCTTTGATTGGGGCATCTGCTGCGGTGATGGCTTTTTTCTGGGCTTCGGTTTTGTTGGCTCCTGACTTTGAGGTGAGACTGTTTGGGATCTTGCCAATTCGCTTGCGTTGGTTGGGGATTGCGATGTTGTTGTACGATGGAGTGGGTTTGTTTTCGGCCAATTCAGGCGGACATTGGGCTCATCTTGGCGGTGCTTTGTGGGGTATTGGTTATTTGCGCCATTTGCAGGGAGCATTGCGTTTTCCTCCATGGGGTTTAGGCTCCGCCACTACCTCCAAGAGACAACACACCAAGGACCCCCACTCCATCCAATCTGAAACCGATCGCTTGTTGGATAAAATCTCCAAAAGCGGATTTTCTTCCTTGAAAGCCAGCGAGAAGCAATGGCTTGATCAACATCATCGTTCATGAAATCCCGTTTTGATTTTCTTTGGAGAGGCCTGCGGGCAACCCTCACAGGAATAAATCTCTTGCTTGCGATGGGGATGCTGGCAGTTTATGCGATCCCATGGCTGGATCCGCGGTGGCTGGCTCCATTGGCCTTGGTGGGCTTCTTGTATGTTCCCTTGCTGGCAGGACTTATAATTTGCTCAGTGTTATGGATGATTCGCGTAAATGCTCGATTCTGGATATCGGTGGTGATTATTGCCCTTGGTTGGAAGGTGCACTCCATGTGGTGGCAATGGCCATGGCCTTCTAATGCGGAGCCTTTTACGCACGCTTTGGTTCAAGGTGATTTTCAAAAGGCACCTTATGATTCAAAGCGAAACTGGAAAGTAATTTCCTACAATGTGGGTACCTTCAAGCTTCAGGACCCTTCCTCAGTAACGCCCAAGCCCATTTCTTCTTCCAGGGATTTTCTAATCAAACTGTTGGACGCGGTACAACCGGATTTGGTTGGATTGCAGGATTTTGTCAGTTGGGAGCCCAGCAAGTCGGATGTATTAAAAAGTTTAAGGCTTCACCCTGGATTGCAGGGCTATACGTTGCTGGGTCAAGATGCGAAGCGGCAATCTTTTCGAATTTTCTTGGATGCTTCGAAACCATTTCATTCCCAACTTTACCGTCATCAAGGGAAGGGAAGTGATGATGGTACATCGAATGAAAGGCTGACGTGGGTAAGTGGCATGGTGATGCTGACCCGATGGCCTGTGTTGGATCACGGGTATCAGAATCTTGGTGAACCCAGTCATAACGGGGGGATGATGTGGGCTGATATGCTCATGGCCAAGGATACCCTCCGTTGGGTGAATCTGCATCTGGCTTCCAATCAAATTTCTCCTCCTGAACTAGGCCCCGTTCAGGCCTTGGAATTGAAGAGCGATAGTTCCCAAAGGACCATCAAAGGCATACTGCGTAAAATCGCCTACAGTGCCAGACTCCGCGCCGAACAAGCGGATCAGATCAGGGTATTCATGGATGAATCTCCTTATCCTTTGTTGGTCACCGGGGACTTTAATGATTTGCCCTATTCTTTTGCGGTTAATCGCATAAAGCATAAGTTGAAGGATACTTTTGAGAGCAAGGGCCAAGGCATGGGCAACACCTATGCCCGGACATTTCCGAGTTTTCGAATAGACCATGTGATGGTAGACCCACGATTCCATGTGCTATCGCATGAGGTTGTTCGGCTTCGTTACTCCGATCACTATCCGGTTGTGGCGGTGCTGGGTCGATAAATGGCTATTTTTGCCTTCGTTGACCAACCATGAATCCATCGACACCTTCTGAAACATTAGCCAAGGGAATGGCCCCGGACAAGGGGGCTTTGCATCTCTACAATACCCTGAGCAGAACCAAAGAGCCCTTTGTGGCCTTGAATGCTCCGCATGTAGGGATGTATGTTTGCGGCCCAACCGTTTACGGCCCACCTCATTTGGGGCACGCGCGGCCTTATGTGACCTTTGATGTGTTGAGCAGATACCTGAGGCATTTGGGGTACCAGGTTCGTTATGTCCGTAACATCACCGATGTTGGGCATTTGGTGGACGATGCCGATGAAGGAGAAGACAAAATTGCCCGTAGAGCCAGGTTGGAGAAGTTGGAGCCCATGGAATTGGTTCAACGCTATACCCTCGCCTTTCACAAAGCCATGGATTTGTTGGGCAATCAGCCGCCTTCGATAGAACCCAGGGCCTCAGGGCATATCCCGGAGCAAATCGAAATGATCGAGGTGCTCATTCGTAAAGGTTTTGCATACGAGTCCAACGGCTCTGTTTACTTTGATCTGGAAGCCTACCGCGCTAAGTATCCCTACGGTGACCTGTCGGGGAGGGTAGTGGATGAATTGGTTGCCGGAGCAGGGAACGAACGCAGGGCCTTGGCGGGGCAGTCCGAGAAACGTAAGCCCGAAGACTTTGCCTTGTGGAAAAATGCGGAACCCCAACACATCATGCGTTGGAATTCCCCTTGGGGGCTGGGATTCCCGGGATGGCATATTGAATGTTCGGCCATGGGGGTCAAGTATTTGGATGCGCCTTTTGATATTCATGGAGGGGGCATGGACTTGCTTTTTCCGCATCACGAAAGTGAAATGGCTCAAACGACCGCTTGCCACGACTGCGCCCCTTGCCGATACTGGATGCATAACAACATGGTGACCATCAACGGTCAGAAGATGGGCAAGTCGTTAGGGAACTTTATCAATTTGGATGATTTGTTTGAAGGAACCCATCCTTTGCTCAGCCAGGCGTATGATCCCATGAGCATTCGCTTCTTTATCCTTCAAGCCCAGTACCGCAGCACCTTGGATTTCAGTGATGGGGCTCTTGCTGCTTCCGCCAAAGGTTACAAGCGCTGGATCCAAGGCCTTCAAGAGTTAATTGCCTATAAGCCAGCTCCATCCATGGCAGGTCAGGAGCCTGCCGTTAACTCAGGCAGCATTCTGAGTGCTCCCATCTTTGAAGCCAAAGCGCAGGCTGCTTTGAACGACGACCTGAACACCCCCATCTTGATTGCCTTGGGGTATGAATTGTTGAATGAATTTCAGTCCGTGAAATCAGGGAAGATTACAGTGACTGCAGCCAATTGGACGGATCTCGTCGGAAAGATCAAGGTATACATGACCGATATTCTTGGCTTCAATTTGTCGGATTCCGGTAAAGAGGCTTCTTTAAGTCCTGCTTTGGAAGGCGCCATGAAATTGATCTTGGATTTGAGGCAACAAGCCAAAGATTCCAAGAATTGGGCTCAAAGCGATTTGATTCGGAACGCGCTTAACGAAGCCGGAATCAAGGTGATGGACGACAAGGAAGGCAGTCGCTGGTCCTTGGGTTGATGGCGGCCGAAGGGTAACATCGTATTAACTCGATTCATGAAGATTTTCGTTTTGAAGCCTGTAGCATTTTTCGGAAGAGCAGCGAATGGAGTACTCTTGGCATTTGTTCTCGTGGGCATTGCCCTCTTGCAGAGCTGCCGTTGGGAGGAGAAGGCCAACGAGTCGGAATCACCGTCGCCTTCGGACGAAACTTCTTTGGTTTCGGTTCCTGAGTTTCAGGGGGATTCGGCCATGGCTTGGGTGGAGAGGCAGGTCGCCTTTGGCCCCCGCATTCCGGGCACCAAGGCTCATCAAGCTTGTGGGGATTGGTTGGTTCAAAAATTAAAATCGCGCGGCCTTCAAGTCACCGAGCAGAAGGATCGCCTGACCATGCACGATGGGAAGACTTTTGAGCTCCGTAATCTGATTGCCTCTCTGCATCCTTTGGCCGAAAGACGTATCGTCCTTGCGGCCCATTGGGATACGCGCCCCATGGCCGATATGGATCCTGCGGCCCCCAAATCAACCTTTGATGGCGCGAACGATGGCGCTTCGGGGGTGGCGGTTTTGTTGGAACTGAGCAGGCATCTGGATTCATTGCCCGAGGATATGGGGATAGACTTGGTCTTTTTTGATTTGGAGGATTACGGAGTATCGGAGGTAAGGGACTCGTATGGCATAGGGGCTCAGTATTGGTCCAAGCGCCCTCATGTTTCGGGCTACAGGGCCTCCAAAGGGATTTTGTTGGATATGGTGGGGGCGGTGGATGCGCGGTTTTGCTGGGAGGGGCATTCTCTGCAATTTGCCCCGGATTGGACCCGACAAATATGGCAGCAAGCCCAAGCCCTTGGGTACGGAGACTTATTTGTTCCCGTGCCTTGCCAGCCGGTGACGGACGACCATTATTATGTCAACACCATTGCGGGCATTCCCATGGTGGACATCATTGATTTACGCTCAGAGGGCCCTACGGGATTTCCACCCCATTGGCATACCCGGGCTGACAAGGTGGATGTTGTCTCGAAGCGTACCCTTCAAGCGGTCGGTCAGACCTTGTTGCAGGTATTGTACCGTTAATTCTCGGCTTATTTTTGGGGGTGCCTCCCAATATCCTACGATCTACTCCCCCTTCTGGTCAAAAATCGGTAAAATCTGACACCGGCTCATCCGGTTCAGCCCCCCAAAAACCCTCAGGCCCTCGGTCAGGGAAGGGAAAAGCCGCGCAGTTGAACGCAGAAAATTGGCATTTTTGGAAAAACCCCACGTTGCTGACCGGTACCGGCACCTTGGTCCTGGTGATCGCTGCGGCATGGATTTTGGGCCTGGGATCCTATGCAATGACCTGGAAGGAAGACCAGAGTTTATTTCATGATCGGTCCTGGCTTCATCTGTTCCAAAACGACCAAGAGGCAGCGAATTGGTTGGGCAGATTCGGTGCTTTTTTGGGGCATTGGACCGTGTACCGAGGTTGGGGGGTGAGTGTTTTGTTGTTGTGGTTTTGGGTTTTGCTTCTGGGTCTCAAATGTTTGTTCACCGAATTCAAAGTTAATTTACTTTCGAGAGGTGTAGAGGCCTTGTGGATGGCCTCAGCACTTTCGGTAACATTTTCCTTTTTCTTGCATGTAGTTTGGCCACAGGCTTTTCCTTGGGGTGGTGCCTTTGGGAATTTTGTTGCGGATTGGATTTGTGGATTCGTCGGAAAGATCGGCGCAGGTTTGACCTTGGCCGGGTATTGGTTTGCCTGGTACCTTATTCGATCGGAGAAACGCCTTCAATGGCCCGAATGGAAGAAGGCTACACCTCCCCCCGATTTGACCGTTCCCTCCATTTCCGAAGAACTACTGAATTCAGAAGAATTACAGAATTCAGAAGAACAGCCAGCTTTAGAAGAACTAACCGAGCAGGTCGAAGCGCATGAGCTTGATCATTTCCCAGAGGTGCTGGAAGCCGAAGTCGATCCCCCCATGGAGGTGGATTCGTTGGAGATGCCGTTGGAACAAGGGGATACAGGACCGGTGTTGACGGAGGAAAGCGATGCCGATTGGGTCAAGACCGGCAAAATCGGGGATATGGAGGTCGCGTTGCCGGACCAGGAAGAGGTCCTTGCAGACGCCCATACGGTCGCCTTGAGCGAGAGTGAGCTTTATGACCACAAACTTGATTTGTCGGGTTACCGTTACCCCACCTTGGATTTGTTGGCGGAACATGCCCAAGGTAAATTTCAAATTAATCCGACGGAACTGGAGGCCAACAAAGACCAGATTGTGGTCACGCTCAAACAGTACGGCATCGAAATTGACAAAATCAAGGCCACCGTGGGCCCAACCGTGACCCTTTATGAGGTCATCCCCGCGGCAGGGGTTCGTATATCCCGGATCAAAAATCTGGAAGACGATATAGCCCTAAGTTTGGCGGCCTTGGGTATTCGGATCATTGCCCCCATGCCCGGCAAAGGAACGGTCGGAATCGAAGTGCCAAATCAGAACAAGGAATTGGTGGGGATGAGGGGCATGCTTGCTTCGGATCGTTTTGTAACGGCGGATATGGAATTGCCCATTGCCTTGGGCAAGACCATTTCGAATGAAATTTATGTTGCGGATTTGACCAAAATGCCTCATTTGCTGATGGCCGGTGCTACCGGGCAAGGCAAATCCGTGGGCATTAACTCGATCTTGGTATCGCTGCTTTACAAGAAGCACCCGAGTGAACTAAAACTGGTTTTGGTCGATCCCAAGAAGGTGGAACTTTCGTTGTTTCGACGAATCGAGAAACATTTCCTGGCTTGCCTTCCCGAGAGTGAAGACGCCATCGTGACCGATACCCGACAGGTGGTGCAGACCATGAATGCCCTGGGTGTGGAAATGGATATGCGCTACGATTTGCTCAAGGATGCCCAGGTGCGCAACTTGGTAGAATACAATGCCAAATTCCGTAAACGACGACTATCCCCCAGCGCAGGGCATCGTTATCTTCCTTATATCGTCGTTGTTATAGATGAATTTGCGGATTTAATCATGACGGCCGGGAAGGAAATCGAATTCCCAATCACGCGATTGGCCCAATTAGCGAGGGCTGTAGGGATCCATTTAATTGTGGCAACCCAAAGGCCCTCGGTCAATATTATTACCGGAACCATCAAAGCAAATTTCCCTGCAAGGATCGCCTTCAAAGTCAGCTCCAAAATTGACAGCCGTACCATTCTGGACACCGGAGGCGCCGAACAATTGGTGGGTCGTGGAGATATGTTGCTTTCGCTTTCCTCCAATGTGATTCGCCTGCAATGCGCCTTCGTTGATACCCCGGAGGTGGAGGCTGTTTGCGATTTTATCGGAGATCAAAACGGTTATCCAACAGCCTTTCAACTTCCGGAAGTCAAGGATCCTGAATCCGAGAAGGGTACAGCGGGCGATGGTGATTCGACCACCAGAGACGCTTTGTTCGACGAGGCCGCAAGAATGGTGGTCCAATACCAACAAGGGTCGACATCGTTGCTTCAACGCCGCATGACCATTGGGTACGCAAGGGCCGGTAGGTTAATCGATCAGCTTGAGGCGGCAGGAATAGTCGGGCGTTTCGAGGGCTCCAAGCCTCGCGAGGTCCTCTACACCGACCTGCATCACCTGGAAGATCGGCTCAGGCAGCTTAAGGAGATGTAATTTCGCGTTTTCTGCACAATACCAATAGCCTCACGGTAAGTATTTACCTCTGTTTTGTATATTTTCCCTACTTATGCGATGTATCTTCCTTCTAACAACCGTTGCACTCATGCTTCATGCCGTTCCAGAACCGGGAACCGCGGGAACTGTTCAACAGGCTCGAAAATCCAATAAATCCGAGAAGGCTGCTAAAGCAGGGCGTAAAACCAAGGTTCAAGCGGGTTCCGGGGATGCGCGCTCCAAGGCGCTCTTGAAAGAAATGAGCAAGCATTACCGTTCCATGAAATCGATGGAAGCCCAAGTTGCTCTGGAAATGGAGGGAGGTGCAGGCCAAAAGAAAGAAAAGCGCAAAGGCAAACTCTTCCTGAGAGGGCGAAAATTCAGAATTGATATGGGCGAGCAGCTGCTTATCAGCGATGGTAAAATTTCGTGGACCTATCTCAAAGAAATGAACGAAGTGAGCATCAGTCTGTACGAGCCGACCCCGGACCAGATTACCCCGGATAACTTGTTCACGCTTTACGAAAAAGGTTTTGATTCCTTTATGGACTCCGAAACCGGTGGAGACCGTGACGGAATTGCTCAGATCGATTTGATTCCTCAAAACAAATCAGTTTCTTATTTCAAAGTCCGATTAACCGTCCACAAAAGCTCTCGTCAGATACAGAAAGCCATCGTCTTCGATAAATCAGGGGTACAATACGCTTATTCCATCACCGCATTCAAGGCCAACCCTGTTTTGAAAGAGGACCTGTTCGCCTTCAACCCCAAAGCTTATCCGGGGGTGGAAGTTGTGGACATGCGTTAGTTGTCCTCCATTCCCTAGCAAAGGAACGAGTCCCAAGCAAGGGAGTGATCCCAAGAAGGGGACTGCGTCCCCGGAAGGGGAGCGGCCTGCAGGTTAAGGTACCAGCTTCATTTCTCGGACCAGGTGTCCTGCACCAGCGAAACGATCGATGATGTAGAGTACATAGCGGATGTCCACACTGATGGTGCGTTGCATGGCCGGATTGAACATCAAATCACCGGTCATGGATTCCCAATTGCCGTCGAAAGCAATGCCCACCAATTCTGCACGCGCATTCATCACAGGGCTACCGCTGTTACCTCCGGTAATATCGTTGTTGGAGATGAAACAGGTCACAAGTTCACCGTCCCTACCGTAGGGCACAAAATTCCCTTGCTCCAAATCCTCTTTGAGTTTGCCCGGAACCATGAATTCTTCGCTTTTGGGATCTTCTTTCTGGAGGATACCGCGATGGGTGGTGTACCAGGTATAATCCACAGCATCTCGGGGCGTATAGGGCTTGATGTTACCATAGGTCATGCGCAATGTTGAATTGGCATCCGGTGCAAATATTTCGTTGCTTTGGTAAGCCAGCATGGCAGCCATAAGCTTACGACGGACCGGGGCTTGTTCCCCTTGGGCTTTGCGGTCCATGGGCATGAGGACATTGTTGGAATAGTCCGAAACCGCCATAGCCAGGATGACTCCGGGGTCTTTTTTCCAAACCTTGAGGGAGGGTTTCTCCAGAAACTTTTCCAACAAGGTTGGATTTGCCAACAATGAATTTTGGAAAACATTTTTGGCGATGGTTTTGGCCTTGTCTTTCTCCTCATCTCCGTCGGTTTCGTCCATCAATTTGGTGAGGAAGGGAGGGCGATCTTGGGCAGAAATTCGCTGGAGATAGGTGCGAAGCATTCGGGCAAAGGCTTTCTGTTCGGTGGATGCAAAGTATTCCGCCATATTTTCCTTCATGCTGGCCCTTGCCTTATCCGCTTCTGCGCTGATCTTGGCTTTGTCCTTGGGAGAGGCTTCCAGCTGCTTTTGCAAGTCGGTCAGTATCCGGAAATGGCGTACAAAGGCTTGATTACCCAAGGCCTGGCGGAAATAAATCATTTTCCGGTAATCGTTCTGGTACGCAGTAAGCATGGAGCTTAGGCTTTCGAGGGGTTTGCCGTATTCGGCCTTGCGGCCTGGATCCGATTCGATCCATTGGCGCAAACCGTTCTCGTAGGATCGTTTTTTGTCACCCAGACCATCCCTGCGCAGCCCCAGGGTTTGGCCTTGGTAGTACTTGTAAGTGTTCATACCGGAAGCGTAGGTAGAAGCGAGCGCAATGCGGATTTTGTCGTCTTTGTCCATGTCTTCTTTGTAGGCCTGCATGCGGGCACCAATCATGTCTTCCACCATCATGTTGAGGGTGTTCAGGTTAAAATCCAAATTGTCCGCGCTGAGGTAACGGTTGGTGGTGCCGGGGTATCCCATGATCATGGTATAATCCCCGTTACGAACACCGGAGGTGCATACGGCCAGAAAACGATTGGGTTTGAGGGGAATGTTACGGAGGCTATCGTATTCCGCAGCTTCTCCATCCGGTCCGGTATATATGCGCAATACCGAAAAATCACCGGTATGACGAGGCCACATCCAATTGTCGGTATCCCCGCCAAACTTACCCACGCTGCTGGGGGGCGCTCCGACGAGGCGAACATCCTTGTAAACCATGTACACGGAGAGGATGAACTGGTTGCCGTAGAATATGGCCCGCACATCCCCTTGGTAGCCCTTTTTCTCTTTGGCGATTTCGTCGGTGATGATTTTACCCACCCTGGCGATGACCGCAGATCGCTGGTTTTCCGCCACGCCCTGAAGGGAATCGTTCATTCGCTTGGTGATGTCCTCCATCCGAACCAAGGTGGATGCCGTGAGGCCGGGGTTTGGCAATTCTTCGGCACGTGTCATCGCCCAAAATCCGTTGGTGAGGTAGTCTTTCTCCACCGAGCTGTGGTTCTGAATCAAATCGTAAGCGCAGTGATGGTTGGTTAGCAACAGCCCCTGGTCCGATACTATTTCCGCGGTACAAAACCCCCGCCCAATCGAACGATGGCATCCTTCACCGCGGCTTGGTTAATTTGATAAAGGTCCGTCGCGGATAATTGGAAGCCGGCTTCCTTCATGCGGTCCTCAATCTTGGCGATTTGGATGGGTAACCACATGCCTTTGTCCGCAAGGGCTTGAGGGACCATGCCCCATACCGTGGTCAAAACGATCAAGGAGCGAAACAAGAGAGACGATAGGGGTTTCATGTTAAAAGGGTTTAAAGTCTGGAAAATGATGGTTCTAATGGGGTGAAGGGGTGTGCTGGTTAAGGGCAGAAATTAAGAAATATTCGAGCAAGGCAACGATATGTTACAAATGGATTACTTCGCCGTAAGCCGCCGCTGCTGCTTCCATAACCGCTTCGCTAAGGGTAGGATGCGGGTGAACCGCTTTGATCAGTTCATGTCCGGTGGTTTCAAGCTTGCGGGCAACTACCAATTCAGCGATCATTTCGGTAACATTCGCCCCAATCATGTGGGCGCCCAGCAGCTCCCCGTATTGGTCATCGAAGATGAGTTTAACGAAGCCATCTTTGTGCCCACTGGCGCTTGCTTTTCCGGAGGCACTGAAGGGGAATTTACCCACTTTGAGTTCGTAGCCTGCTTCCTTAGCGGCCTTCTCGGTCATGCCGACCGAGGCAATTTCCGGTTGGCAATAGGTGCAACCCGGTATGTTGCCGTAGTCCAGAGGCTCTGGATGATGGCCGGCGATTTTTTCTACACAAATAATGCCTTCGGCCGAAGCAACGTGCGCCAAGGCAGGGCCTTTGACCACATCGCCAATGGCGTAGTAGCCTTTGGTGGAGGTGCGGTAGTAGTCATCCACTTGAATTTTGCCTTTGTCGAGAGCGATACCGCAGGCTTCCAAACCGATGTTTTCGATGTTCGGAACAATACCTGCAGCGCTCAGCACCACTTCGGCTTCGAGGGTTTGCATACCGGTTGGTGTTTTGACCTGAACCTTGCATCCTGCACCGGAGGTATCCACCGACTCGACCGATGAACTGGTTAGAATATTCATCCCCATTTTCTTGTAGGATTTCTCCAGAGCCTTGGAGACCTCCTCGTCTTCGACCGGAACAATGTTGGGCATGTATTCCACCACGGTCACTTGGGTGCCCATGGCTTGGTAAACGTAGGCAAATTCAACACCGATGGCCCCGGATCCTACAACCAGCATGGATTTGGGTTGTTTGGGAAGGGTCATGGCTTTGCGGTACTCGATGACTTTCTCGCCGTCGATGGGAAGATTGGGCAAGGCACGGGCTCTGGCCCCGGTTGCGATCACTATATGCGGTGCGGTCAGGGTGATGCTCTTGCCATCGGCTTGAGTGACCTCGATTTTGCCCCCTGGCTTGAGGATACCGTTCCCCATGTGGACCTCGATTTTGTTTTTCTTCATGAGGAAGGCTACGCCTTTGCTCATGCCGTCGGCCACACCGCGGCTGCGCTGGATGACCCCACCAAAGTCGGCTTGGGCATCCGCGACCTTGATCCCATAATCCGAAGCGTGTTTGATGTATTCGAAGACTTGGGCACTTTTGAGCAAGGCTTTGGTAGGAATGCAGCCCCAATTGAGGCAGATTCCGCCCAGCGCTTCGCGTTCAACGACAGCCACCTTGAGGCCCAATTGGGAAGCTCGAATGGCAGCAACATACCCACCGGGTCCACCGCCAAGGACAATAACATCGTAATTCATGAAATGATAGGTTTTGGGAGCGCCAAGATACGGCCCTAACGAAGGATGCCCAAACTCCTCATGGTTCCGGTATTCAGGTACTCCTCGGAATTTAACTTGGTGGATACCAATTCCCACAGCCATAATTCGTGGTCCGTGGGACCGCTGGCCAACGGGGCAAAGGCCGCATCCCCCTGCAATGGCCCTAAGCTGCGCAGTTCCGCCCATGCGGCGGCCTCTTTCAAGACCGGGTAACCCCGCCAATTCGCCAGGTGACCGCCTCGCTGGAGTTTGGCGTGTTTGTCCACGGCAAAACCGGATTGACGGCCCAAAACCCGGATCAGGGGAGCCTGCTGAGGCGATAAGAGGTGGAGGACAACATTTTGATGGGGAATGCGTTGCAAATTTTCCAAACTTTTGGTTCCATGGTAAACCGCGGTCAGGTAATGCTTGGGATGCATGCCTACAGCGGTCACGTAGGTGCAGCAATTGTAGTTCCACTTCTCCGAGCCATCACGGGTAAGCAAGGCATACACGGCGGCATCAGCAATATTCCAAAATTTCCGCATGCCTTGGCTTAGTTTTTGGATTTGTTTAGATGCAAGTTTTGCAGGAAATCTTCTGCATTTTGAAGGAGCTGCTCCTGCACGGCGGCTGGCTTTTTTTCCCATTGACGCACCATCATGGCCGATCGTGGATTTCGAAGAAAATAGGCTTTGTTGGAGGAAATAAAGCGCCAATAAAGGGCGTCCCACGGTTCAGTCCAAGCCTTGTCGGCTCGGTAATTGCTCATCTTGAGTACGTAATTGCTGGAACTGATATAAGGCTTGGTGGAAAGCACCCCACCATCCGCGAATTGACCCATACCGTACACGTTGGGTACCATGACCCAATCGTAGGCGTCAATGTACATTTCCATAAACCATTGATAAACCGCATGCGGTCGGATTTCACACAGTAACATAAAATTACTCAAGATCATCAGGCGTTCAATATGATGGTTGTACGCATTGTTCAAGACCCCTCGGATGCAATGATCCACGGGCTCGATGCCTGTTGTTGCCGTATAAAAAGCCTGGGGCATCGAACGATCAAATCCCCAGAAATTTCCGTTGCGCTGACGAACCCCGGCATGCAAATACACCCCGTGTACAAATTCCCTCCAGCCCAGAATTTGCCTCACCAATCCCTCCGTGCTAGACAAAGGGATTTTCTGTTGTTTGCTGGCTTTCAGGCAGGCCGCCAGCACTTGTTCAGGACGGAGCAATCCGTTGTTCAGCAGCGGTGAAATTCCGGAATGATGGAGCAGACTAAATCGTTGATCCATAGCATCTTCGTAAGGTCCAAACAAGGAAAGCCTATCCCGCACAAAGGACATGAGCCATTGCTCTGCATCCTTCCGATTCACCGGCCAGGCCCATGCTCCCCGGGCTGCACCGGGGGCCTTGGGAAAATGCTTTTGGACATAGGCTTCGGCTTCCACCCAGGCCTTGTTCCATTCCAGGGAAGGAGGGGGTGGGGGCGTTGCATCTTTTGGATAGGTTTTGCGGTTGTCTTCGTCGAAACTCCATTGCCCACCAACGGGATCCCCTGATTTAGGATCCACCAGGATGCCGTGTTGCATCCGTTGTTTGCGGTAATAATCCGCCTGAAGGAAGCGCTTACGTCCTTGGAACCACGAATTCGGCTCCATGGGTTGATCCAAGAACAAGGGATTGTCGAGCCATGCAATCGTGAGACCTGTTGCAGCCGATGCCTTGAGCAATCTTTTTTCCAACCAAAAATCACTGCAACGAAAGGCAGTCACTTCTTGAAGGCCCTCTAGGGCGGAGAGGTCATGGATCAAGGCACCGGACTCCGCCCTTGGGTCCTGCGCTTCGATGTATTCCACCTCCCATCCCAGGCTCTGCAATTCGTCGGCGAAGGACATCATGCATGCGCGCTGGTGAATCAATTTCTGCCGATGAAAAGGATATTGCCTGAAGAATAACCATTCCTCCACAATCCATGCTCGCTTCGTGGATGAGCATTGCTCAACCGAAGGCAACGCCAATTGGTGGGGGAAAAAAAGAAAATCCTGGCGGGAACGGTGAGGGGGCATCCCTTTAGAACACCCTTGCCCTGCCGATGTTTGAGCGATTTTAAGGCCCTTTGATCAATTTGCATCGGTACGATCGCTGCCCCTGCCGCCAATGCAAGGTATAGAGCCCTGCCGGCCATGCCATGGTTGACAGGCGAAGGGTCCTGAGTGGATCCGATTGGCCTGATCCCTGGTCGCCATCGTAGCCTTCCGCAGGTTCCTCCATGCTTGAATTCAAGAGCCCTTCTTCGATTTTTTGGCCGTTGGCCCCGCGGATTTCCCAGGTAATGGGCCCAGACTTGGCCTGGAACTGTAGAAGCAAATGCTCCCCAAAAGGATTGGGCATCGCGGGACAGGGCGGATTGGCTAAGGACTCATCTGCGTCCTTGGCCAAAGAACTCAGCAAGGCATTGCTTCGTTCAGGGGTTGAGACGAGGTAGGAGATCCAATCCAAATTGCCATCCCCGTTGCGACCCGTTGAAACATCCGGAATTTGAGGACTGTAGCAGAGGGTGTCGAGCATCTGGAACTGGTTGTTTTGGAACCTGAACAGACCCAAGCATTCCCCGTACCCGGACAGCGTAAAATTGGCATGCATTGCACCCCGTGTCGTATCCCCGGACGCCCATACCAGGGCATAGCTACCGGCCGGGATGCTGATATTGGGCAATTTCCAAAGGCCAGGATTGGCCATATTGTCCGAGAGGTAGGTGTTGGTGCCGGTCACCCAGGGTTGGGTCCCGCCGTTGTAGAGCTCAATCCAATCGCTGGTCCTCCCGCTTTGATCCGTAATGCCGTTGTGGTTCAGGGCCATGATTTCGTTCAAATAGAGGGGGCCCATGGGCCTGGTCTTGATGCGCATAGGGTTGCAGGGCCTGGTTCTTAGGTTCTGGGCCGAGTCCCTGGCCTGCACCTGCACGCTGCATTGCTGAACCTGCGCATTCAACGTAACATAGGCGCCGTACATCCCGTCTCCGGCCATCCCATCCCCATGTTGTCCATCATCCCAGAGGGGGATGGTTAGGGATTGCCCGTCTTGTGTTACCGTTGCAGTCGCCTGTATGCCGTTGCTCAGTTCATCTTCGATACGAACGCGAATAGTGGCCCGCCTTCCGGGGTAAGGGTTGATGACCATGGGCCTGTGCACAACAGGCGGTAGGTTTGCGGGTCCCAGGGAAGCATTCAAGGTAGCATTGGATCGAGCCCCCAGAAATGGAATAATGCTGCTGTTGACATGACCACCAGCAGCTGCTCCTGCAAAGGAGGACAGAAATTGACTGTAGGTATAGCCATAATCCAGGCTTCGGAACGTATCCACCAAGGCAAAGGGGGCAATGCGGCTTCGAATGGAATCCACTTGCGCTAGAAATCCAGTGCTAACTTGTTGATTAGCAACTTTTCTTAAATAAAATCCGTAGATATTTCGGGTATCCGTGTTGGCCATAAGCTTGTCGTACAGCGGCCTGGATTCACCGGGAGTAAATGAGAAAGGGGAGATGGTTTGGTAATTAGGCCCACCCCATTGGATACCCATCGTATTGTCAGGATCGTAAGGCAAGAACCGAAATCGTCCATCCACGGGATGGTCATAGAGGTAGAAGTTATTTTTGTTATAATACGAATCCCAATGACCGGTGCTCAGGTCCGTGGCCAGGGTGAGTAGAGCCGATTCGATATCGAAAATGCTATCAAGCTGGCAATAAATTTGGGCAGAAGCGGTTTGGTTAAGGGTTCGAATAAGTTTGGCGAAATTGCTGTAATCATCGGCGGCCGTATTGGTCATGAGTTCATAGGCCCTGCGTCCCCCGGAGGTCAATTTGTAATCGTTAGGATTGTTGGAAATGTACACCAGATCCGCAGGCCACAGGCATTTGTACAGGTTCCCGTAATCCTGGGCAAATTCGCTTTGCAGGAAATCCTCGTTCAATTGTTCGACGTTGACATAGACCCCCCTGAATCGTCCGTTGAAATAGAGGTTCACATGGGCCGCTCTTGCAGAACGCCCGCCGACACGGTGGGTCAGGTCGTAATAGAATTTGGCCCGGCTGATGGAAGGATCGTTGTGCATCCCGTAGAGGTTGAGATCGCTGATCCCTTCCAGGTTTTGCCCTGGCCTGAACGAATTGAAGGATATGCGGAACTGTTTCTTCTGGGCGTTTCGCGATGTATTTCCTCGAATCCGCAGCCCGCATTCAAACAGGCTGTCCTGAATTCCCGCCCTCGTGAAAACCACCGTGGACCGGTACTCCCGGTTGGAATTGGGATTGGCCAACATCTCCGCCAAGCTATCCGGCGGCAAAAAGACGTCGATCCGTCCCAAAACGTGATCATCGTACAACGACGACCCCCTGGGGCTTCCTGCACCTGATTGGGCCCAAAGGGTCAGTGGACCGCACCAAAGCCCTAAAACCAAAGCGACAATTAACTTAGTAACGCAGACGTTGTTCATGTTGAAAAATCGTTTGGATTCGGGAGGTTAAATTAGGTCTGACCCGGGGTTTTGCAATTTATTCGCCGCAGAGGGGCGTTAAAGACGCTGTTTGCGTTACTTTTGAAAATAAATCCACAACAAGGATTCTTCGTTCTAACCCAATTCACCCCCTTCATTCTTCAAAAACCCCTTTATGAAATTGAAAGCTATCATCTCCAGTGCTATTGTTGCTGTCCTCTTGGCATCTACCCCTTCGGCGTACGCTCAGAAGCCAATTTCTGTCAACAACGGAGGCGGATTCATCAGTTATGGCGCTCATCGCTCCACGATCGAGGCCGGTTTGAACTTTTCGGAAGGGATTACGGTGGTTTTACCTCAGTTGAGGTATCGCTATTTTTTGTCGGATCGTTTTGCCATTCGTGGCACCTTGAACGCGGCTACCAATTCAACGGTTGAAAACGTGTATTCAAACCCCGACAATTTTGACGGCAAAGTGGGAACACGGACAGTCATCGATCGTTCATGGGGATTGCAAGGCGGTTTGGAATATCATCCATCCGGTGCCAAGCGTGTGTCGCCCTACTTCGGAGCCGTTGCCGGAATTGGTGCAGGACGCGGCAAAGAACTTTGGAAAGATTATAACCAAGATGCAGCAGGCGATGGTATTTATGAGTTCCAAACCACGGCCAGTCTCAACGCTCCCTTCTTCTCCTATAATTTCGGCGCTGTTGCCGGGGTTGATATTTACCTCATCGAGAATTTGTACATGGGTTTGGAGCTTAATTGGTTGATGAATGTACGCAACAACCGCATTGTCGAATTTGAAATCGAAAGCCTTGCAGGCTCTGCCAAGGTGAATTTGGCTCCTGCAGATCGCAAGGTGAGCACCAATTTCAGTGCTTTGCCAACCGTGCGCGTTGGTTGGAGATTCTAGGTCACAGCGGCCAATCGCCGCTAGCGATCAACAAGGCCTAGCCTTCCAAGGTTTGCCTTAGTGAATAACCCTCGCCAGCGATATTCCATCCCTTACGGATAGAATCATCGCCTCCAGGCGGGGGTTTTCCATAACCATGCGATTGTACGAGCGCAGGGCCTTGGTTTCGTCATCATCCGCTGCAGGGTCTGCGATTTTTCCACTCCACAAAACATTGTCTGCCAATAGGATGGCTCCCACTTGGAGCTTGGGTAAGAGAGCCTCGAGGTAACGGGGGTAATTCTCTTTGTCCGCATCGATGAAGACCAAATCCCAAGGCTGGTCCAGGCGTTGGATCCAATCCAAGCCAGGCCCTTCGTGCAGGGTGATTTGCTCGCGGTATGGTGAGCGATCCACATAGGATTGCGCCATGTCCATGATTTCGGCGTTGTTATCGATGCTATGAAGATGGCCGCCATCCGTTAAACCTTCCGCCAGACAGAGCGCTGAATAACCGGTGAACGTTCCGATCTCCAGAATTCTTTTTGGCCGTAACATTTTGCTGAGGAGGGCGAGCAGGCGTCCTTGTTGATGCCCGGAACACATTTGAGGCATGAGGCAACGCAGGTGGGTATCGCGTTCCAATTCATGGAGCAGTGCGCTGGGTGCGCTGCTGTGCTGGTTAATGTAGTTTTCGAGAGGTTCAGGAAAAAATCGCATAAGCATACGGTAGAATCACAAGGGCAGGGTCATGGTGCACAGGTCCATAGCAAGGACCTTCTGGGCATAACACGAAACAAATGATTGGCGGCATCCAGAACGGCCGTTCTAGGAATTCGATGGATACGGTCAATAATTTCTTGGGTGTCCAAGAGTCGGTTGCCATCGAGGTAGGCCTGACCCCACCCAATGAGGTTTTGAAGACGGTTCTCTTCGGCCAATAGAATACGGCCAATCATTTGCTCTTTGGCTATTTTGAATTCAGAGGCGGTGGGGGTGGACAAGGAGGGTCGATGAAGGATTTCCTCCACCCTTTTTTGAACCAAGCGATCATTGCTTGGATCGCAAGAAAAAGGTATGGACCACATGCCGGTATCGGAATAAGGGCTGTATTGAGCTTCTATTTCGTAAACCAGGGCAAGATTTTCGCGCAATTCCATGCTCAGCCTCGCACTCATGTGATCGCCACCCAGCCAATTAAAGAGTAGGGCAATGGCCCATCGGTTGTCATCGCTTACCGAGGGCGCACGACCCCCGATCATTCCGTAGGCTTGGTTGAAATCCTGAACTTTATCAAGGGATTTGCTTTGACGAAGGCCTGATGGGCGTTTGCGCAACGAAGCGGAATGCGTCGCAAATCCGGATTTCTTGGGCTTTGTTTGGTGTCGCTCGATTGCGGCCTTGACCTCCAGGGGCTCCAGAGGACCATGATAGACCAATACGGTGGGCCGTTGCAAGAAGACGTTTCGGTAATAGGCATGAACCTCTTGGGAACGAAGGCGCATCAGTTCTTCCTCATACCCCAGGATGGGATGGGCCAGGGCATGCCGACCAAAGACCAGCGTTTCAAATTCTTCCAAGAGGCTTTCCTCCGGATTATCCCGGTACATACCGATTTCTTCCCGGATGATCTTTTGTTCTTTGCGGAACTCTTCATCGCTCCACGTGGAATGCCACCACATATCCCCCAACAAATCCAGGGCGGTGAGGCTGTGAACCGCGGGGCAGGAGGCATGAAGTACCAAGCGTTCCTTGGTGGTGAAGGCATTGAGATCTCCCCCCTTGTTTTCCAGTTCTGAAAGGACTTGGAATGTATTGCGATCGCGGGTGCCCTTGAACAACAAATGTTCGAGGCAATGCGTCACCCCCGATCCAACCGGCAGGTCATCCCTGCTGCCGCTGTCGTTGATCAAGGCCAGATGAGCCAGGGTGTAATGCGGATCATGCAGGCAAAGAATGGTAAAGCCGGTGGAGGTTTTGATGCTTACAGGGGGTCCGACTGCCATAGGAATCGTCAAAGATAGGCAAAGCCTTTGCCCTGCGTGTATCTTTGTGCATGAGCCACCTTGGGTCGATGACCCATTCCGGGTTGCTTCATTTTTAAACTTGCCGAAGTGGCGAAATTGGTAGACGCGCACGTTTCAGGGGCGTGTGTCGCAAGACATGCCGGTTCGAGTCCGGCCTTCGGCACGAAACCTGCTCCGCATGGGGGCAGGTTGAACGTTGCTTGGATGCTAAGCTTATTTCGATCCATCCGGTGTTATAGGGCATTGTCCTTTTGGATTCTGCTGGTCACTGCACCTGGATTTGGGGCGCATGGGATGGAGAACAAGGTTCAGAGGAATGCTGCAGTTCCCATCAAAATTAAAGGCAGGGTTTTGGATACGCAGGGCAAGCCTGTGGCCTATGCGACCGTGGTGATGGAGCCTGGGCAATGGACCGGGCTCAGCAACGAAAATGGACTCTACGAAATCATGATTCCCGCCGGGGATTATGTTGTCTATTGTTCCCATTTGGGATACCAGCCTTTGCGCTTGAATTGGACGTTGGAATCCGTATCCCAAGCCACCGCAGCGGGCCCCGATTTGGTGTTAACGCTTAGAGTAGTTGGTTTACAAGAAGTTACGATCAAGGCCGGGGCCGAAGATCCCGCCTACGGGTACATGCGCAAAGCGATCGCTGCTGCTCCTGTGCATTCCGCAGGCCCTATGAGTTACGAGGCGGAGACCTATGTCAAAGGGCAATTCAAAATCCTCGAAGTTCCGTGGGTTCTCAAAGGGCAACTCCGTAAACAAGGTATCGATCCGCAGACCACCTATGTTATGGAATCTGCTAGCAGGATTCGTTTTCAACGACCCCGAAAATTTGAGGAGAAGGTCCTCTCCAGAAGATCCAATCTCCCGTTCGGGGTTTCCTCCAATGCTAACCTTAATTATTCCAATATCAATTTGTACGTTGCTCGAAGCGGTGATTGGATTTCACCTTTTTCTTCCAAGGCTTTCACTTATTATCGTTTTGAATACCTTGGTTCGGAAGACGAAGACGGTGAACGCTTGCATCGCATCAGGGTGATACCTCGTCGTCAGAAGGTAAATTTTTATGAAGGCTATGTCGTCTTGCGAAGCAGGGATTGGAGCCTGGCCGCAGCAGATTTGAAGGTGGTTAACCCCGGCGGCGATCGATACCAAATCGGGAAGCAATTTCGAAGGGTTCAAGGGGTGTCGATGCAATGCATGGAGGATCTCCGCATTCAGGTGGGCATGTTGGGCGCTTCTGCCAGCATTCGGTACATCAGTTCTATTCGGAATTTCAAGCAAGTGGTTGTAGGCCCCCCCATTACTGGGACACAGCCTGCCTACAGCGCTGGTTTGGCATCAAGAAAAGTTCGCCCCAAATCACTTTCATCTTCTTCAAGTAAACCAAACCTTCTTAATCCTAACAGCCCTATTCAAGGGAATATCCCTAATTCTTTGGCGGTGAAGGATACATTGGCGGTGAAGGATACATTGGCGGTGAAGGATATGCTGGCGGTGAAGGATTCTGTAGAACAGGTTGAATCTTTGGCTGCGGAAGACTCCTTGTTTGTCGAAGGGGTGGAATTTAGTGCGAAGAATGAATTTGATGCGGAATATGTTTTTGAAGTTGATGAGCAAGCTGATGTCGCCCAAAATTCTTTGTGGGATTCCTTACGGACCATCAGCTTGGATAGTTCGGAATTGCAAGGCTATTTAAGGGGGGATAGTTTGAGGTTGGTCAACAGAGAAAATGAGAGAAGGGATTCTCTTCGCAGCGTTGCGCCTTTTGGGATCAGGAATCTTTGGGAAACTTTTAGGAGGCAGAGGGGAAAGAATTTTCCCGGAAAGGCTTACAGCGAATGGGAACTGACGGGCCTCCGACAGCATTTGTTTGGGGATTGGGGGTTTTATAATCCTTTGGAGGGTTGGGTCTGGTCCACCAAGTTCCGCCACCTAAGCCGGGATGAACGAAACTTAAACCGTGAATGGAATGCAGGACTTCGATGGGGGACTCAGCGACATCAATGGCTTCCATCCCTGCAATGGTCCCAATACAATGCGGAGTATCGTTTGAACGTGAAGGCAGGAATCACGGTGGACCCCTTGGGCCAGGCGATCTTCAATCAAGCGGTGCATCTCTATTCGGGTTTGCGCTCTGGATTCCGTGTTGAAATGCCCACCTGGGACATGAATGCAAGGACCAAGAACTATTCTGCGTACAGCGGATTGGAGGGCATACGAACGGCCCGTTTTCAGGTCAATTTGGAGCAGCGCTTGCATTTGAAGTGGAGAATGTGGCTTGGTCTTCAAGGTGAAAATCGACAGTATTGGTTGCAAAACGCTAATACCGATTCTTCCCTGATCTGGGCCTCATCCTTGTGGTTTCGGCCGTCCCAAGATCTCACGCTCCTGAAGCCTGTTTCCGAAACTAAAGGGATCTTTACTGACCATCACAAATTTCAGCTGAATGCAGGATGGCGTTGGGAGCCCATGACCGAACGACGTCGTTTCAACGGCTGGACACGATATCGTCGTACCGATGAGGTTGCTTTGGGGTTGGATCTGTCCCAGGCCTGGGTTCGGCCGATGACGGCGGGAAACCTGCCAGCAGGGGAAGCACCAACCAACCTATGGAAGCCTTGGACCAAGGTTCAGGTCTATGTGGACCGCAAAGCCAATCTTGGCGCGGACCGGGTTTGGCATGGGTATGCGGTATGGGGTGGATTTCTTCAAAGGCCCACCCAGTTTGCGGACTGGCATCATTGGTCATCGGCCTCCTTCGGATTAGGCCCGGATGCGACGATGGCCATTCGGGGTCTTAACCCCTACAGCCTTTCTTCATCAACCCAGTGGCTAGGCCTCATGCAAGAATATTCTTCGGAGCGATTGATTTTGACTCGCTGGAAAGGCTTGGCCAAATCGCGTGCGGTCGAGACGCTGCATACCTATTGGATCACTGAACCTGGCCGGATGATGCATGCCGAAGCAGGATGGAAGCTAAGCCGAATCTATGGCGGCTTAGGATTGGATATTTTCCACTTCTCCACCCTTTTTCAATCCGGAAAGGTGTTCCCAGTTTCTGCCAACCCCCTTATAAACCAAAACCCCAACCGCTGGAGCGGATGGGGTTTTCGTTTGATTTTGTCGCTGTAGTCGAAACTTAGCCAGCGTTCTTCATTTCCTGGATTTCCAGGCGAAGAGTTTGGCAATGAGCTTTGAGCTCCTGCAAACCTTTGCGGATGCGGGTACCTGCAGCCTTGTTGTCGGCGTCATAGAACTTCTGAAAGTCCTTCTCCATACCGGTGACCATCTCGAGAATTTGGTTGTACTTGTCCATAGTTTGGTTTTAATGAGACCAAAATAGGCCCAAAAACAACATTTTCAAGTTTAGTATCCCTAAAAAATAATTTTTGTGGGAAAAATCCAGAAATCCTTCCTTTACATGGGCGGAAATGCAGACGATTCCAGGGCATTTTAAGCCAAGGTGCAATAAACATTTTGGACGTCATCGTCTTCTTCGAGCATGTCCATCAAGCGGATGCATTCCTCGGCCTGGGATTCATCCAAGCTTTTGGTCATGGTGGGGATATAGGCTAATTCAGAGGAAATAATCTGAATACCAAGGTTTTCCAAAGATTTTTGGACTTGCCCGTAATCTGTAAAGGCGGCGGTGAGGGTCCATTCACCGTCCTCCACTTGAACATCTTCGGCACCGGCATCGATCAGCTCCAGCTCCAGTTCATCGGCGGGTCGATCCCCCGGGTCAAGGCGAAAGGTGGCTTTGCGCTCAAACAAAAACCCGACAGAGCCCGAGGTGCCCATGGACCCCCCGTATTTGCTGAAAATATGCCTTACATTGGCGACCGTTCGGGTGGGATTGTCGGTAGCTGTTTCGACCAAAACGGCAATCCCGTGCGGTGCATACCCCTCGTAGATGACTTCTTCGTAAGCTTTTTCGTCTTTGTTGGAAGCCTTTTTGATCGCCGCTTCGACCCGGTCCTTGGGCATATTAGCGGCTTTGGCATTTTGAATTGCAGCGCGAAGGCGGGTATTGCTTTCGGGTTCCGGTCCACCGGCTTTGACAGACATGGCAATTTCCCGGCCTATGCGGGTAAAGGTTTTGGACATTTTGTCCCAACGCGCAAATTTGCGGGCTTTTCGGTATTCAAAGGCTCTTCCCATGGTGAAGATTAATTTTCGCCGCGAATTTAAACCTGCCGCGAAGTTCCCAATGCTTCGTCCACGTATTGAAAGGTGGTCAGGACGGAGCAATGACCGTTTATGAGGGCAACATCATGTTCAAAATGAGCCGACAGGGCACCATCAGCCGTACGGACCGTCCATCCATCCCGCTCGTGGCGAATGGATTTGGTCCCTGCATTGATCATAGGCTCGATGGCGAGGACCATGCCATCGGCTAATCGAACTCCGTTCCCCTTTTTGCCGTAATTCGGGACTTCCGGTTTTTCGTGAAGTTGCCGACCCAGACCATGGCCAACCAGTTCGCGGACCACACCATACCCTGCAGTTTCCGCATGGTATTGAATAGCGAACCCAATATCTCCTATCCTGTTCCCTGCCTTGGCTTGGGCAATGCCGAGTTCCAGGCATTCGCGGGTAATGCGTAGCAAACGGGCAGCACTTTCGGAAATGGTTCCTACCGCAAAGGTGAAGGCTTGGTCACCTATGAAATCGTTCAATTTCACCCCGCAGTCGATGGAGACGATATCTCCATCCCGTAGGGCCTGCTGGGTGGGTATCCCGTGCACCACCTGGTCGTTGGGCGAAATGCATAAAGTGTTGGGAAATCCATACAGTCCCTTGAAGGCAGGAATCCCTCCCATGTCCCGGATATAGGTTTCGGCTATACGATCCAACTCCAAGGGGGTAATCCCGGGTTTCACCAAGGGAGCAATGGTCCCCAAGGTCCTGCTCACCAGATCGGCAGCAAGCCGGCAGTATTCAAGCTCTTCGGGGCTTTTGAGGTGAATCATCGGGGTCTTATTTCCCGAACAGCCTTGCCCAAAAACCTTTCTTTTTGCGAGGTTCCCGGAAGTTGAAATGCGCTTTTTCGTTTTCGAGTTGGTGAAAGAATGGCCCATCCTCTGGATGCAACATTTGATAAATTTCACTCCACCCTCGGAATCCACCCACGTTACGATCGTCAATGAAAATGTCGGCATTGACTTTGCGTGCACTTACCCCCGGTTCCAAAACCTCTCCCGGAAAGTTCGCATTCACCGCATAAAATTCCACACCGTTCGCTTTGCAGTAATCGACCGCCTCCTGAAGGGTTTGTCCTTCACGAATGCTCCAAAGTATTAATTTATGACCTTTTTCTTGGAGGCGTTTAAGGGTTGCAAAGGCAAACAGCATCTCTCGCCCTATGGCGGGATAGGCATGCTCCACCACCGTGCCGTCGAAATCGACCGCAATGGTTTTGGATTTTTCGTTGAGTACACCTTGCATAGAGCGATTTTGAAAGGCCTGGCCAGAAAGGAATTAATAGGTGAAGACCGATCCGTAGAGGGCGTTCTGGGGATCAATGCACATGACCGGAATCTGTGCTTGGTTATTCACAATATGTTCGCCTTCTGTTTCCGATGCCGATAGGATATCCAAGAGCCCACGGTGATCGCCGGTCATGATGGTAAGCAGGTCAGCTTCTGCCTTGATGGCGTATTGGATGATTTGGTCCACGTAGCGTTTGCCATCTTCGGTCTCATAAGCAATTTGATAGGGAATGCCTTGAGCATCAAAGTGCCTGGTTGCAAAATGGATATTGTTATCAACGGCGTGCTTGAGGAATTCATCGGTTTCCAACGCGGCGAAAATATGGACGGTTCCATCAAAGATTTTCGCCAGGGCGGCCGTTTGAAAGGTCTTTTGTTTGGATTCTTTGCCAGCATCCATGGGCATCACAATGGTTTTGTAACCGTGCGGTCGAAGGGGCCTTTCTTGAACAATGATATCCGGAACAACGGATTTTTCGGCGATTTTCATCACGTTGGAACCAAACAAATGTTGCAATCCCACGAGGCCGGAGGTTCCAATGATGACCAATTTGGCTTTGGACTCCACGGCATACTCCGGGATGGTGGTGAAGATGGAGCCCGTGACCATTTCGTAACCTGTTTCGATGCCCGATTCCTTTTGAACCCTGGCCGCTAGGTTTGCCATACGGTCGTTAAGGTCCTTGAGGCTGATTTTGTCCCGCCGCATCAAGGATTTGCTGTCCGAATTCACCACATGGAGAAGCTGGATCGCATGGTTGCCTTTGCGGGCTATCAGGGTGGCATGCTGAATCGCACAGTCACAAGGAGGGGTGAAATCGTAAGGAACGAGGATCATGGCATTGATTGGATTGGAATTTACCGAAGGAAAGTCAAAGTTAAATTTAGGCCAAAGATACCATCTTCAGCGTCTTCCCTTGACCAGAACTTCTTAAATCGAGGGAATTTTGGACCAGCCTTATTCTATGCGCTCCAAGCAGCCCAAGGTGGGTAAGGCAGGGCGTATTCGCCCTTGAAGATCAAAGCCCAAAGCAGGATAGGTTGATCGAAGGTCCTCGCCAGCTCGGTACGCTGGGCTCAAGGTGTCGATGGCATAATTCCGTTCGGAGGGATTTTTGAACTTTGGGTACGTGTAAAGGAGGTTTTGGCCCCGCCAACCTCTCAAGCTGCGAAGGATGCTGTACCTAATGTTGTAGGAAAAATTGCCCAGGCCGCTGGTATCCAGTGCCAATTCCTCGTCCGCATTTCCCCATAGGATGCAATTGAACAAGTCCAGGGAGGCAGGGTTGGGACGCGAGGGTTGTCCTAAATTCCTGTTGCTCAGCACAAAGAGCGGGTACGATCTGGGAAATTCAGAATTCATGTGCACAAAGGTGCTGTGCCTGAACCGGTATATGCCCCCGTAATCCCCCAGAAAATTGAATAAACCGCAGTTACTTACCAAAACATTATCTCCTTCGATATGGGCAGTGTTACCAAAAATACCGGCCTGTGCAAAATGATCGACCCAAACGCTTTCGAGCCGAAGATTGGGACCTAATCCATTGACAGGCAAAGAGTCCACGCGAATACCCACCGATCCGTTTCGCAGCACGACATGGCGCATGAAATGATTACCTGAGCCTCGAAGCAAATGAATTCCGTTCCATGCGCCGGCAAGATCCCTGTAGAAGGGGTCCAAACGATCACCGCGCATTTCGATGGGCGATTCCGCCGTGCCCTGGGCCCGCAATGTACCTAGGACATAGAGGGTGGAGCCCCCATTGAAATAGACTTTGGTGCCCGGTTGAATCCACAGGGTGGCCATGGAATCGACGAGGATGGAATTGTAAATCACTACGGGCTTCTCGTTGGTCCATACCGAGGTACCGATGATGGAATCCTTGTAGAAGCGAGCATTCTGTCCGTAGGCGGTCAACATGACTTTGCCGGTACGGTTACCCATCACAAAAAACACCGAATCCGTGACCAAATAGGGAGTTAAACTGTCGTTAGGGTCCACGGTTACTTCCGCAAAAACATAGAGGCTATCCTTGGCCGCTAAGCGCAGACTGTTTACTCGGTTGGCCGCAAGCCCGTTGATGTTGAGCCTAAAGCCCGAAGGCCTGCTCCCGGTGGAGGCCGCCATGGTGGAACCGAGAAAAACTTGGTCGATTAATAAATCCGTTTCCGTGGGATTGTACACCTTGAAACGCCGGGTGATGGAGGAAGCCTGAACCAGAACCGTATCGAAGAGCAAGGTATCGGTTTCGTAGCGCAAGTCCACACTGACTCCTCCCTCAAAGCGATCCGGTCGGCACCCGATGCACATCAGGCTCCCCCACAGGATCAAACCAAGCAACCCAATGGAGGGTCTTCGCATGTTCAAAGCGAGAAACAGGGGTCTAAAGGGAATTCCATTCATTTCAGCAAGGCCCCAAACGCCTTGTTGACTGCAAAAGTACTGGTTTCTGACCCAAAAGAAAGAGCATTGGGCGCACACGAACGAACGATCGTTCGTATCTTTGGTTGATGATTGAGCCTACAACGATAGAAACTACCTCAATTTCTGTGGTCGGAAACGGCAGGCGGGCACAGATTGCTCGTTTGGCCACCGGGCTTTTTCATCGCAAGGGGTATGCTGCCACATCGATGCGTGAATTGGCCTCGGTGAGTGGCATAGAGGCCCCCTCCCTCTACAATCATTTCTCGTCCAAGGAGACCCTGCTCCACGAGATTTGTTTTGGCATGGCGGATGCCTTTGTCTCCACGGCTCAGCGTATTGCCGCCTTGGATTTACCGGTGACCGATCGTCTGGCCTTGGCCATCAAGGAGCATTTGCGCTTGCTGTTTTCGGATCGGGAAGCGGTAGGGGTATTTGTCCATGAATGGCGTCACCTGAGCGAGCCTTCGTTGCAAGCTTTCAAGACCTTGCGATTGGATTACGAGCAGTTTTTTGCGGGGCTCTTTCAAGAGGGCATGAACCAAGGGGTCTTCGTTCAGGGGGATCCCCTCTGGCTTGGTCGCCAACTTTTGTTGCTCATGAACGGATCCCTGCACAGCGCAACCCGCCCCGATGATGACGCTTTGACCCCGCTGGCCCAACGTTTTTTGAATCTTTGGATGAACGGCATCGCCAAGCCCCCATCATCACCAAGCCCCCATCATCACCAACCCCATTGAACCCCACATTTTAAATTCATTGTTATGTACGGAGGAGGATATGTACCCGCCGGGGCTGATGAGCCCAAGGCATCAGCCGAGAGCCCGGAATTGCTCGCTCAATTTGAGGCGCGTATCGCCCGTGGCGAAAAAATTGAACCCCGGGATTGGATGCCTGCGGCCTACCGCAAGCAGCTGATTCGCATGATTGAACAGCATGCGCATTCCGAAATTATCGGCGCATTGCCCGAAGGCACATGGATAACCCGGGCCCCCGGTTTCCGCCGCAAATTGGCCTTAATGGCCAAGGTGCAGGACGAGGTTGGCCATGCCCAGCTACTGTATTCGGCCGCCGAGACCCTGGGCAAAAGCCGGGAGGATATGCTCAACGACCTGATCAACGGCAAGTCCAAGTATTCCAACGTTTTTAATTATCCTGCCGAGACCTGGGCTGATGTGGCCGTGATTGGTTTTTTGATTGATGCGGCGGCTATTGTCAACCAGGTTGCCAATTCCAAAGGCTCGTACGGTCCCTACTGCAGGGCCCTGGAACGGATTTGTTACGAAGAGAGTTTCCACCTTAAGCAGGGTCACTCGGTTTTTGTCTGGTTGGCCACCGGTACGACTATGCAAAGGGAAATGTTACAAAGCGCA
>RFMW01000093.1 GCA_009927485.1 Sphingobacteriia bacterium | reverse complement strand
TTTATTGGCCAATTTGAGTTGGGTTTCGTACCACCAGCCGTTGGCGCCTTGGAGCTCGTAACGCAGTCCCAAATTCAAGGCCCAAAAAAACAGGGAACGCTTGACGCCGGTCAACTCCATTCCCTTGGCCACAATTTTGTCGTATACCTTCTCCAAAAGACGAGGCACGGTTGAGAAAACTTGGGGCTTGATTTCCTTGAGGTTTTCTCCGATGGTTTCCATGCTTTCTGCATAATGAATTCCGATGGAACTGTACATCATCATGTAGGTCAGCATCCGCTCGTAGATATGATTCAACGGAAGGAAGCTCAAGGATTTATCACCGGCTTTGCAGGGCACCCTGACGGCTGCCGCCAGCAAATTGCTCATGATGTTATCGTGGGATAGCATGACCCCTTTGGGGAAACCGGTGGTTCCAGAGGTATAGATAATGGTGGCGGTGTCATGCTTTTGGATGGCAGCGCGACGTTGGGTCAAGGTATCGCTGAGTTCTTTGCGAGGAGATTGTTGAATTTCAGTCCAGTGTTTAGCACCCTCAACCCGATTGAACGTGTAAACCCCTTGAATGGCAGGGAATTCTGCAGCGATTGGCGCGATGCGACGATACAAGGCCTCATCCGAGATCATGACCCATTTCACATGCGCATGCTCCAAAATATAGCGGTAATCTTGGTCCGTAATGGTGGGATATAGCGGTACATGAATAGCACCGATTTGAAGCATACCCAAATCCATGAAATTCCATTCCGGCCTGTTGTTCGAAATGGTTGCAATTTTGTCACCCGGTTGGGCACCCATGCCTATCAAGCCCAAGGCAACGCGGTTGACCTCATCCAGGGCTTGTTCGGTGGAATACAATTTCCAAACACCGCCTACTTTGCAGCCGAAGGCGTAATCCAAGGGATATTTCGCCTTTTGATATTCCAGCAATTCAAACAGTAGGCGGGGTTGATTCATCATACGTTAATTAAGGGTTGGTTTTGAAAATCTTGTGGGAATAGGTAGTCCGGGCTTGGGTTGATGAAATGGTTAGTTGATACAAGCCCTCGCTCAGGTTGCTAAGGTCGAGTTCGACTTTGTTCGCCCCATGGAAAGTAATTTGATTGGCAAGAATTTGGGTGGTTCTCCCTTGCAGATCGGTAACCTGAACGCTCCAATCCCCGTTGGACATTTCTGCATTGGATGGCAATTCGAGCACACAGGATTCCGATGCAGGATTTGGGTAACCTTCCATGGATTACTGTTGAGGGCCCCATCCTCCACCGAGGTATGAATGGAGTTGCCTAATTGAAGTTTAAAGCCTTTGTGAACCTGTTTGGTGACGGTATTTTGGACAAATCCTGTGAGGTACAGGTGCTGTATTCTCCAACGGTTGCCTAACCGGTATTTGAAACCAATGGTCGTAGGGACGGCACCGGATCCGACTGTGATTCCGTTGGTATCGGGGAGCATTTTGCGAAGGACCATTGGGAATAGCTTCTCTCCGTTGTTTCCTGGCAAACCCCCACCGGGTTGTCCTGGGGGTGGGTAATAAATAGAATCTTCGGCAAGGAACAATACGAGTCGGTTGGTGGAATCAGGGGTAGCAAGTGAATAAACCGAGCCGATGATTTCCACGGAATCTGGTACCTGAGGGTCACCTACCCCAATGAGGCGGGTATCCAGGTCGTAGATCCAATTGGCTGGAGTTACATTGTACCAGGTTTCCAAGGTGCTTTGACCCATACCGGTGCTCAGGGCATGACGACCGAGCCGCAAGGCGGGAACGCCGCTTATTCCGTAATAATTTACCCGGACGGTGGGGTCCACTGGGTTGGCCAAATACATGGAATCCAACCCCGGCCAGGATACATGGTGCCGAACGGCCGTGGCTTTACCGGGATTACTTCGCATAAGGCCTTGGAAGGTAGGATTCTGCTGGGCACATGGAGCGCAGGATGCGTTGGTGAAGTGCTCAAAGACAAGAATATTGCTCTCGGAAACCTGCGCCATCGAAGTGGAAAGTCCTGCCGAGAACAGGACACCCCAGGCGAGAAAGCGCTTATGGAATAGAAGACGTAGAGAAAGGTTCATATTAAGATATTGGTTAATAATTTGGTTACTAAGATAAGGTCATGCCACAAAAAAAGCCCCTTGCGGGGCTCTTTTGGTTCCGATGGAACAGTCTTTATTCGGACTAATGGCGAACCATGATTTTGCGAGGTTGGGTCAGTGGCTGATCTCCTTGGTTTAGTTGAACAGTGTATAAACCATCAGCCCATTCCTGTGTAGAAATTCGAATTCTGTTTGAAATGCCATCCTGAGGCAAGCTACCCTGGGCCATGATTTGTCCCATGGCATTCGTGACCGTGTAACCGGTGGCGTTGGTGAATCCTTCAGAGATTTGGAGGAAGAACTCGCTGCTTGTTGGATTGGGATAAGCGCTCCATTGGGTATTGTTGGCAGGTAAATCCTGAAGCGAGGTGGTGTTGATGGCATTGCCCAACTTGATTTTGACACCTTTGTTGACGTCTTTGGTGCCGTTTGCCTGAACGAAGGCCAACAGGTAAAGATTATCCCGAACGAAGGTGGGGGACAATGCATAGGTCGCGTTGACCGTGGTGCTTTGTGATCCGTTACCACAATTAATACCGTTTGAGGTGGGGAGGATTTTGCGAAGTACCGAAGGGAAATCTTTTTCGCCGTTGCTGCCGGGGGCTGTGGCATAGGAAATAGGGTCTTCCACCAGGTAGAGCCAAAGCTTGTTGTCGGTGTTGGCGGTCGTTGTTTTGCC
>RFMW01000246.1 GCA_009927485.1 Sphingobacteriia bacterium | reverse complement strand
CAAAATTCCTTGTGCAAGGATTCCAGCAACCCCAAGGCATGGCGTAAACCTTCTGCGGACCTGGCCATCCCGCAGTATTCCCACATGATTTTGCCAAGAGCACGATGAAAGGATTCCGCCGAACGCTTTCCTTGGATCGCCAACAAGCGATTCTGAAGGTCCAATGCCCTCTGCTCCGCTTCCACAAAGGAAGGGTGATCCACCGAAGGTGCGGCATGACGAATTTCGCCGGAGAGATACGCCCCAATGGTGTAGGGTAACACAAAGTAACCATCGGCCAATCCCTGCATCAACGCCGAGGCACCCAGACGGTTTGCCCCATGGTCCGAAAAATTAGCTTCCCCTATCGCATACAATCCCGGAATCGTCGTCATGAGTTCGTAATCAACCCATAACCCCCCCATGGTGTAATGCACCGCAGGATAAATTTTCATGGGAGTTTCGTACGGGTTATCTCCGGTGATCTTCTCGTACATCTCAAAGAGGTTCCCGTAGCGGGCCGAAATCGTCGAACGCCCAAGGCGCCGTATGGCATCTTCAAAATCCAAAAAGACGGCCAATCCGGTAGGGGCAACCCATGACCGGCATCGCATACCTCTTTGGCTGCCCTGGAGGCAACATCTCTGGGAACCAAGTTCCCGAAGGCGGGGTATTTCCGCTCCAGGTAATAATCCCTACGATCCTCTCCCAAATCAGAGGCTTTGAGCCTGCCTTCCCGGATGGCTTGGGCGTCTTCCACGCGGGATGGTACCCAGACCCTGCCATCGTTTCGCAAGGACTCGGACATCAGGGTTAGTTTGGATTGGTACTCCCCGGCCTGTGGCAAACATGTTGGGTGAATTTGCGTAAAGCAAGGGTTTCCAAACAATGCCCCGTGTCGGTGAGCTTTCCATGCCGCGGTAACATTGGAACCCATGGCATTGGTGGACAAATAAAACACATTTCCGTATCCACCCGAGGCCAGTACCACGGCATGCGCGGAATGCCTTTCCAATTCACCGGTCACCAGGTTCTTGGCAATGATCCCTCTTGCTTTCCCATCCACCATGACCAACTCGACCATTTCATGGCGAGTGAAGGACTGTACTTGTTTTTTGGAGATTTGGCGGTTCAAGGCGGAATAGGCTCCCAAAAGCAATTGCTGTCCTGTTTGCCCTCTGGCATAAAACGTACGAGATACCTGAGTTCCACCAAAAGAACGGTTATCCAACATTCCGCCATAATCTCTTGCAAAGGGTACCCCCTGGGCCACGCATTGATCAATGATGGAGGCAGAAACTTCTGCTAGACGGTGAACGTTGGCTTCCCTCGCACGATAATCTCCACCTTTGATGGTGTCGTAGAACAAACGGTACACCGAATCCCCATCGTTCTGGTAGTTCTTGGCCGCATTGATCCCACCCTGGGCTGCAATACTATGTGCCCGACGAGGCGAATCTTGAAAACAAATGTTTTGACTTTATACCCTAGCTCCGCAAGGGAGGCTGCAGCGGATGCGCCTGCAAGGCCGGTGCCCACCACAATGACTTCCAACTTGCGTTTGTTGGCCGGAGAAACCAAAGGAACCGTGGAGCGATAATGCTTCCAGCGCTCAGCCAATGGCCCATTAGGAATTTTGGAATCCAATTTCATATCCAACTTGATAAGGTTAACAACAAATAAATTGTTTGATTTATAATCTTGAATGAGCCGGGCAACGTAGCCTAGTAGCCCAAGCTTTGAAGGTGCATGACGGCAGGTATCAAGGCAAATAGAAATGGTACCATAATCGCAAAAACCGTTCCCACCGTTCGTATCAGGGGTTTGTAGCGATAATTACTCAGCCCCAAGGTGTGAAAGGCGCTTTGAAATCCATGATGCAAATGAAATCCCAAAAAGACCATGCTCAGGATGTAAAATCCGGCATACCAGGCCTGGGCATACGCCGCTTTCACCACTTCGTAGGCATTGTGTAACGGTTCAGGAGCGCCCGCATAGGTAACGCTGGGCACAGTGCCAAACTTTAGTTCATACCAAAATCCTTTGAGATGCACTATCAAAAAAAGCAAAATGACCGTTCCCAAGATCCCCATGTTCCGCGAACTCCACGTCGCAGTTTGTAAGGCAGGCTTGCCTTCATAGCCCTGAGGCCTGGCTGCATGGGCTTGGCGACTTAGCCAAAGGCTGTAGAGAACATGCATGATGATGAAGGCAAAATTGAGTTTAGACACCGTTTGGATGAGCAAGCTATGGCTCATGAAATGGGAATACTCGTTGAAGCGACGGCCACCATCCCCGGCAAGCAATTGCAAATTGCCAATCAGGTGCACCACCAAGAAGAGGATCAGGAAGAGCCCCGTAAGAGCCATCATGGTTTTTCGACCATGCGATGAAAGGAGAAATCGACGAATTGGATTCATTCTAAGGGTTTGAAAATCGCATCACAAATTTAAGCCTAAACCGAGGTTGACCTTTGATCAACAAGCTCTATAAACAAAAATCCCGACCCTAGTGGGGTCGGGATTTGCTTGAAACAGGATTACATCATGTCACCCATTCCGCCACCGCCTGGCATAGGCGGCATTTTGTCCTTTTCGGGCTCATCGGCGATCACGCATTCCGTAGTGAGCAACATGCCTGCAATGGAAGTGGCATTTTCCAAAGCAACACGGGCCACCTTGGTAGGGTCAATAACCCCGGCTACCAACAAGTTCTGGAACTTATCCAAGCGGGCATTGTAACCGAAATTGCCGGTTCCTTCTTTGACCTTCTGAACAATGATGGATCCATCAACGCCGCCATTGGCCGCAATTTGACGGATAGGTTCCTCCAGAGCGCGTCGAATGATTTCGGTGCCTGTTTTCTCATCACCGTTCTCCGTCACCACCTTCTCAACGGCTTTAATTGCCCGAATGAAAGCAACCCCACCGCCGGGAACCACACCTTCTTCGACCGCTGCACGGGTCGCATGCAATGCGTCATCGATTCGGTCTTTTTTCTCCTTCATTTCCACTTCGGTTGCAGCACCCACATACAGAACAGCCACACCGCCTGCCAACTTAGCCAAACGCTCCTGCAACTTCTCGCGATCGTAGTCGCTTGTTGTACTTTCAATCTGGGCCTTGATTTGGTTGATTCTGGCTTTGATATCATCCTTGTTGCCGGCACCATTGACTACGGTGGTGTTATCCTTGTCGATGGTAATTTTTTCTGCACGGCCCAAATAGGTCAAATCTGCATTATCCAGCTTATAGCCTCGCTCTTCAGAGATAACCGTACCACCGGTCAAAACAGCGATATCTTCCAACATGGCCTTGCGGCGATCCCCAAAGCCTGGGGCCTTCACTGCAGCAATTTTCAAGGAACCGCGGATTTTGTTGACCACCAAAGTCGCCAAGGCCTCGCCGTCCACATCTTCCGCAATGATTAACAAAGGCCTGCCGGTTTGAACGACTTTCTCCAACACAGGAAGAAGTTCTTTCATGGCCGAAATCTTCTTGTCGTAGATTAGGATATATGGGTTTTCCAATTCGGCCTCCATTTTGTCCGCATTGGTCACGAAGTAAGGCGAAACGTAGCCCCGATCGAATTGCATACCTTCCACAACATCCACATAGGTTTCGGTGGATTTAGCCTCTTCGACGGTGATTACGCCCTCCTTGGTTACGCGACGCATTGCGTCGGCGATAAGTTTCCCAACCACCGCATCATTGTTGGCAGAAATAGTGGCGATTTGTTCAATTTTCGAAAAATCATCCCCTACTTCCATGCTGAGGGTACGCAGGTTTTTGACGGCAGCAGCGGTTGCCTTGTCCATTCCCCTTTTGAGGTCCATGGGATTGGCTCCAGCAGCTACATTTTTGAGACCTGCACGAATCATGGCCTGGGCCAAGACGGTGGCAGTAGTGGTACCATCACCAGCCTGATCAGCTGTTTTGGAGGCTACCTCTTTGACCAATTGAGCACCCATGTTTTCAATAGGGTCTTTGAGTTCGATTTCTTTGGCTACGGTAACACCGTCTTTGGTAACATTTGGTGCTCCAAATTTCTTGTCAATGACGACGTTACGGCCTTTAGGGCCTAGTGTTACTTTAACTGCGTTTGCCAAGGCGTCCACTCCTCTTTTGAGGGCATCGCGGGCATCGGTTTCGAAATAAATGAGTTTACTTGCCATGGTATTGGAATTAGTTTAATTTGAAGAATAAAGAATAGGAAATAGATAAAAAGATAATCTACAAGTCTTGAATTAGCCCTGAATTAACCTAGGATGGCCATGATATCGGACTCTCTCATAATGAGGTAATCCTTGCCGTCAATTTGAACTTCTGTTCCCGAATATTTACCGTACAGAATCGTTTGGCCGGACTTCACTGTCATAGGTTCGTCTTTCTTCCCTTGCCCTACAGCGACAACCGTGCCGCGCTGTGGTTTTTCTTTGGCAGTGTCGGGGATGATGATGCCGCCAGCTGTTTTTTCTTCGGCGGGGGTAGGTTCCACAAGAACCCGGTCGGCAATTGGGGTGATTTTGCTTGACATAAGATAAAATTTGGTGGTTTAGATTTGATTAAGCCTACGCAAAGCCCATGCCAAGCCTCTTATAAAGGCTTGAACATGACAAAATCGCCATTCACTATGTCAAAAAAAGCAATTGCTATGACAAAAATGCTGATTCGAGCGGAGCAATCCCCAAGTTGAGGGTCTCAAAACACCAAAACACCCCTCTCAATTCCAAAAGGGATCCCAATCCCTGATCAAAATCTTCAGCCTACTGCGCCGGGGCGGGTTTGGCTCCTTGGTTGTTTGAAGCCGGGGCAGGTTGTGTTCCCTGATTGGAGGGTGCCGGTGCTGCATTACCCCCTGCAGGGGCCGGTTGGTTGGCCGCTGGGGTTTCCAATACTTTTTCTTCGAGGCGGGTAGCCGCGCCTTCCTCGGTGGTTTCTGCACGAGGAATCCACAGGTTCACCAACAAAGCCAGGGTCAATAGAGAAAGGCTAAGAATCCAAGTTCCCTTTTCCACCACATCCGAAGTCCTTTTGACACCCATCACTTGGTTAATCGATGAGGAACCTTGGGCCAATCCGCCCCCTTTGGGCTTCTGAACCAAAACCAAAAGAATCAACAAAAGGCTGACCAATACGATAAGGAGGGTAATGAAAGTGTACATAGGATAGGATTAAATCAAGGACTAAAAGGGTTGGTTACCTGAAATGGCAGGGCGCAAAGGTAAGGTCAAAACAAGTTTAGAGACCATTCTTGGGCCAATCACCTGGGTGGCTTGGAGTCAATTTGATCAATACAATCTCTGAAATAGCCTAATTTGCTAGGGAATCGAAGCATGAGTCGACGGTAAACTCGAACAGCCATGGCCCTTTGCCCCTGCTCCAAATAAAGCGCTGCCAAGGATTCGGAGACAGGGACCTCCTCCAAATCCAAACTTTTGGCAGCCATATCGCGAATACGATCCAATTCGCTGCGTGATTCTTCGAACGCCTTGGTTGGAGGGATAGGCTTATGGAGGACTGCTGTTTGATCCTCATTCCATTTGGGCAAGTCTGCAGAGGCTTCCAAGTAATCCGTCTGGGTATATTCCGCATAGAGCAAATCCAGTTCATCCGATTCCATGGCTTTCCAATCCACACTACCCAGCAACGTAAACCAATCCAAGTCGCGTTTGCTGCACAATTTCTTGCCCCTCTGAGATCAACCCTCCGCTGACCTCCTTGGAGACTTCGATCGATGATTCCAAGCTAGGAATATGGAACTCTGCCTCGACCTCATGCTTGGATTGCTGCCGTTCAATGGCCCTGTAGAACCACTGACCTTGATCCGTCATGGCGGAATAAGAGGCCAATGCCTTGGAAAATCTCGAAGAATGGTTGATTTTCATGCGCTGCAACGACAAAATTTGGCCTGCCTCAAAGGCTGGAGCTTCCCTAAGCAGATGTTCCAAATCCTGCCCATCGACACCCTCTAGCAACAAGGGGTTACGAATCCATTCACGAAGCAAACGTAAATCCATGGTTCACCACTGAATAAAAGCCTTGTTGAATGCATCGTCCACCAATTGCTTCACAATTTGATTCACCAATTCCCCCTCCACGCTTTGAAGGGGCAAGCCTGCATCAAAATCCGCATACCGGGTAAATCGTTGTTCCCATCCTTGTTTTTCTTGGCCTTTGACTTGAAACTTTAAACGCCAGACAACTGTCAAACGGTTTAGGCTTGTTTTCTCTTGTCCAGATACCGCGGCGGCAGTGACCGAATAATCCTGAATTTCCCCGGTAAATTCCCAATCGGTAGAACCGAGCGGCCCCAATTTGAGGTTGGATTCAGCCAAGCATTTATCCCGAAAAGCATCGGACAATTGCTGACTAAGGGAGGGATTTACCAAAGAAGCGTTGTTGCGCATTTGCGCAATGTGCAGTGTTTTGACCTCTGGAGGAACCGAAGCACCGCTGAAGGAGTAAACCCCGCAACCGCTGAGGATTCTTAACATCAAAAAGATACCCGTCAGGGATCCTAACCCTAAGAAACTCTCTCTTACCTTATTCCTCTTCCAAACCATATTCTTTGATTTTTCGATACAGGGTTCGCTCCGAGATTCCCAATTCGGCCGCAGCTTGCCTCCTCTTGCCTGCATATTTCCGTATCGCTTTGTCAATTAGGCGCTTCTCTACTTCCATCAAGGACAAATTCTCTTCGATGTCCACCACTTCAGCATGTTCGTCATAACGCGACATAAATTGTTTTGCATTAACCGATTCAACAATAGGCGTAATCACCGTACTCACGGACTTGTCATTATCACGAACAGGCGCTTCCCCTTCCATGATTTGCCCCATGACCCGCTTCATTTCCACCATGTCCTTCTTGAGATCAAACAAAACCTTGTACAACAAATCTCTTTCGGACCAATCTTCGGAGGACCCGCTAACTCCTTCCAACAGAGCAGGCAAGGCGTTGCCCGAACGCTCACGGACCGGCAAATATGGAAGAATTTCATCGCCACGAAGCATACGTGTTGGGGCCAAAACACAGATTTGCTCTGCAACGTTCTTGAGTTGACGAATATTTCCGGGCCAGGGTTGGTCCACCAACCAATCCAAGGCCCCTTGATCCAATTGCACCGGTTGGGAATGGTAACGTTCCGAAAAATCAGCGGCAAACTTTCTGAACAGCAGCGGTATATCCTCTTTCCGCTCTCTCAATGCAGGTATCTGTATGGCCACGGTGTTCATTCGATAATACAAATCTTCCCTGAACTTACCCTTTTCAATTTGCTTAAGCAGAGAAAGGTTGGTGGCGGCGACCAAACGTACATCGGTAGATAGAACCTTGGAGGAACCCACTTTGATAAACTCACCCGATTCAAGGACCCGTAACAATCTGGCCTGGGTACCCAGCGGCATTTCGGCGACTTCATCCAGAAAAATTGTCCCCCCATTCACCGTTTCGAAATAACCTTGCCGGGACTCGTGTGCACCCGTGAATGAACCCTTTTCGTGACCAAACAATTCAGAATCAATGGTCCCCTCCGGTATAGCCCCACAATTCACCGCAATAAACTTGTTGTGCTTACGCTGCGATAGCTGATGCAATATTTTGGAGAACACCTCTTTACCAACCCCGGATTCACCCAGGATCAAAACAGAAACATCCGTCGCTGCCACTTGATCCGCAATACGCAGCGCGTGATTAAGCGATGGAGCATTCCCAATAATGCCAAATCGTTGTTTGAGGGCTTGTAATTCCATGCGGTTTTCCGAATCGATTGAATGCGTTTATGGGCGACCTTTCTGCAAAATCATTACCGCCATCCATCCCCAATATTTGAGACCTGGAATCCATCGAAAAGACCATTGGTCCAATCGATCCAAGGAGCTCAGTATTCTTTTGAAATACGGCCTGTTACGGAAAACAACAGCGGCCGTGGTGAACAAATTGTAATAATCTACGGTAACCTCGCTGAAATAAGAGGCAGCTTTACGAAAGTCCTTGCGCCGCATGGGTTTTTCGTCCACTGTCCTTAATTGTGGGGTTAATTTTCGGTACCAATTCAGCAGGGGGTTATGCCCTGTGGGCTCGATAAAGACCGCCTTGCCCCCAGGCTTCAGGCATCGATGCAATTCTTGGTAGGCCTTGTCCAAATCCAAATGATGCAGAATGGCGGAACCCACAATCATATCAAAGGTATTATCCTCAAATTCAAGACATTCGGCATTCATCCGTCGAAAATCAATCTCCAGATTTTCGGCCTGGGCCTGGGCCTTGGACTGAGCGATAGCCACATCCGAAATGTCGATGCCCACCACTTGCGCTCCGTGTCGGGCCAGATTAAATGCTGCGGAGCCCGGCCCACAACCGTATTCCAATACCTTGCAACCTTGGGCCAAAGGCATCAAAGCATGCCAATGGGCGTCACGGCTGCTTTCGATGGTTTCGTAAAATTTATCCACCGATTTACGCAGGTCTTCCGCAAAAGCTTTGTTATGGTATTCCCGCTCCCGTTCCAGGCGTGCGGTATCATCATCGATGGTCTTGTTCATGCCTGCACAGCATCAAATTCAACGACTTGACCCATCAAAGTTGCTTTGGTGGATCGATGCACCGTAACATCAACGAAGGTTCCTGGCGACAAGTCTTTGGAACCGATGAAATCGGGCGTCATTTCCCCATCTTTCCCTGGAAATACCACCATTTTGTTGCGTGAATTTCTACCGCACCAATCCTGATCGGAACGTTTGGACTTGCCTTCGATGAGCACGCGATGAACTTTGCCCTCTTCTTCTTGGTTGCGCTCCACAGAATGTTGATCCTGCAAAGCCATAACTTCGGCCAGTCGACGTTTCTTGATTTCCTCAGGAACATCATCAGGGTATTTACGGGCCGCAAGGGTCCCGGGCCTCTCCGAGTACGCAAACATGTAGGCCGAATCAAAACGAACCATCTCCATCAAAGACAAGGTTTCGCGATGATCCTCTTCGGTTTCCCCGCAGAATCCAACAATGATATCGGTGGTAATTGCACAATCAGGGAGTATCCTTCGAATCGACTCTATCCGTTCCAGATACCAGGGGCGATCGTAGGTCCGGTTCATGCGCGCCAAAACCTTGGAACTCCCGGACTGCACAGGTAGGTGGATATTCTTGCATAAATTATCGTGACGGGCCATGGTGTGGAGCACCTCGTCGGTAATGTCTTTGGGATGGGAGGTCGAAAATCGTACCCTTAAATCAGGGGAGATGCTTGCGATATAGGCCAACAAATCGGCAAACAAAAAGGTAGGCGATTCTTCCCCCTTGGTTTCCCCTGCAGGGGCTTGCCAACGATAGGAATCCACGTTTTGGCCTAACAGTGTAACTTCCTTATATCCTTGCGCCCATAATTCACGACACTCCTGGTGAATGCTGTGGGGATCGCGGCTCCGCTCCCTCCCTCGGGTAAAGGGCACCACACAGAAAGAACACATGTTATCACAACCCCGCATGATGGTCACAAAGGCGGTGACCCCGTTTGAGCCCAAACGCACCGGGGCGATCTCCGCATAGGTCTCCTCCCGGGAGAGCAATACGTTCACCGCTTGTTGTCCTCCTTGGACCTGTTCCAACAGACCCGGCAAATCCTTGTAAGCATCTGGGCCCACCACGAGGTCCACCAATTGCTCCTGCTCCAATAACTTGCTTTCAACCTCTCGGCCATGCATCCCAAAACCCAATAATCATGGACGGTTTGTGGCGCTTCATGGCCCGAAAATGCTGCAATCGTGCCCTCACCTTTTGTTCTGCATTTTCCCGAATGGAACAGGTATTGATCATCACCACATCCGCCTGCTCCAATTCATCCGTAACCCCGTAACCCAAATCGGCCATGACCGAGGCCACTATTTCGCTGTCCGAGAAATTCATTTGGCAGCCGTAGCTCTCCATGTACAGGAATTTGTCGGTAATTGGTAAATTCCCTTTCAGGATCCCGGAAAATTGGCCGCTCATGATCTAAAGTCTTGAAAA
>RFMW01000172.1 GCA_009927485.1 Sphingobacteriia bacterium | reverse complement strand
AATGATCCTCGCCATCGAAAGTTCTTGCGACGATAGCTCCGTGGCTTTGCTGAAGGGCCATCGGTTGATTGGTTTGAAGCAATCGGGACAGGAGGAGCATCAGCGATTTGGAGGCGTGGTTCCGGAGTTGGCATCCAGGGCACATCAGGAGTGGTTATCGTTGATGATCAAGGATTTGATTCACGATACCTCAACCTCTTGGTCCGATGTGCAGGCCATCGCCTACACCCAAGGCCCGGGCTTGATGGGTTCCTTGATGGTGGGATCTGCCGTTGCCAAGGGATTGGCCCTTACGCTGGATATCCCCTTGATAGGGGTCAATCATTTGCATGGTCATTTGGTCTCGCATTTTGTAGAACATGAACCGGAGGGGATATTCCCCATGCTATCCTTAACGGTATCCGGGGGTCATACGCATTTGGTATGGATGGAATCATGGTTGGAAGGCAGCATGTTATGCGAAACCCTGGACGATGCTGCAGGGGAGGCCTTCGACAAATGCGCCAAAATGTTGGGGCTGCCATACCCCGGCGGGCCGGTTTTGGACCGCTTGGCCAGGGAGGGCAATCCTGGAGCTTATGCCTGGCCCCTCCCTCAATTAGGAAATGAAGCATACAGTTTTAGTGGACTGAAAACAAGTGTTTTGTATTATTTGGCCAAGCAGAAACCAGACCTTGAGGATCGCCAAGATTCTGCCCTGAGGGATCTCTGTGCCTCCATACAGTCCACGGTGGTCGAGGTCCTGATGAGGCCTGTCGTTTATCATGCGGGCCTTAGGAAGCCACGAAGCCTGGGGCTTGCGGGCGGTGTTGCAGCCAACTCCTTGCTTCGCTCCCGCTTCTTGGCTTTGGGCGAGCATTTGGGATGCCAAGTGCATATCCCCCCCATGAGCTGGTGTACCGATAATGCGGCCATGATCGCGGCATCGGCGCGCATCCTTTTGGAACATGGGAAAATATCGGGGGAGGCCATGGGCCAGAAGCCATTACCCCGCTGGCCGTTGATGGAATACCTTGGCGAACTTTCCGTCTTAAACCTGGGCCTGCAAGGCGGGTCATAGCGCTGTGCCAGATTCAACAGATTCACCGGATTCGTTGTCATCGCCGGAAGGCGTTTCTGCCCAGAAGGCCTGGGAGCTGGAATTGCTCGCTGAATTTGCCAACGAAGCGACCCGCAACAGGGCCTTCACCAAGTTGATGGAGCGCTACCGCAAAGCCCTCTACTGGCATATCCGTCGCATGGTTTTGGATCATGATGAGACCGATGATCTGCTGCAGAACACCTTTATTCGCTGTTATCAGGGCTTGGACCGCTTTGAGGCCCGATCCGGCCTGTACACCTGGCTCTACCGAATTGCAACCAACCTCTGCCTTTCTCATTTAAGCCAAAAGAAGCGTCGTCGTATGCTATCGCTGAGCGATGATGCCGTGAGGTTGGAGGCCGAACTCAAGAGGGTGACCCCCCAGGAACGGATGGGCTCGCCGGAATACTTGCTGGAGAAGGCCTTGTTGAAGCTGCCCCCTAAGCAGCGCCTGGTCTTCCAGATGCGGTACTACGACGAATTGCCGTATGAGCAGATCTCGGAAATTCTGGGAACCAGTGAAGGCGCCCTCAAGGCCTCTTACCATCTCGCCTTCAAAAAAGTAGAAGCAATCTTGAGGCGCCGTTAAACCCAGCCCCACCTTCTCATGTCCATAAACCAATCCTCATAAACATGGATCTCCAACGCCATCCCAAGATTGCTTTCAAGCAGGATTACCCGGTTCCAGAAGGGTATGATGAGGGATTCTCCCACCGTGTTTGGGCGCGTTTGGAGAGGGTCGATGAGGATGCTCCTGCGCTGAATCCCGGTGTAGTCACCGTCCTTTTGGCGTGGTCGGGCAATGCAAGGGCTTGGGCAGTGGCAGCCAGTTTGGCATTGGTGGTGGGGGGGTGGTTTCTGGGGCGCCTGTGGTGGTCCGGTACTGAGCCTGCCATCGGGGCCAATTCTTCCTCGGATTTGTTGGCCAATCTCCCTGCAGAGGAGGCCCATGATGCCGTTCTGCATAGCGCAAATTTGGAGCTCCTTGAAGAGGTCGTGGAGCAAGATCCCAACAGCCAAGTCCTGCTAAGTGAATGGGCAGAACAAATTAGCAACGACCCTGTGACCATGCAAGAAGCCCTCACCGCCTTACCCCATGACCTGGGTGCCTTGGTGGAAGAGGCGGAGATCGAAATTTAATCTTTGATTTAATCAAATAAAATTAATTTATTATAAATCAGTTAATTACAAAAAAATATATTCTAAAATTAAAGCCATGATGAAGTACGTTTTCGCTTTCGCCTTGCTATGCACTTTTGCGGCCACCGCCGAAACGCTGCCCCAAGAAAGAATCAAAGCGGCCAGGGTGGCCTACCTCAGCAGGGAGTTAAGCCTAAGTCCTGAGGAAGCCGAGAAATTTTGGCCGGTGTACAACCAATACGATGAGCAACGCGAAGACCTTAGGGCCAGAATTCGTGATCTCATGGAAGAATCCCGAACCAGAGGGTATTCCAGTGATGACAAAGCCAATGCCGCCTTGGATGAAATGTTGAGCATCCGGGAGCAGGAATTGCAGCTCGAAAGGAATTTCCGGAAATCCATGCAGGGTATTCTGCCATCACGCAGACTGGTGGTGTTGCATCAAGCCGAAAGGGAATTCCAGAAGGAGTTGATTCGGCGAATCCAAGACCGTAGGGAGCCCATACGCCCCAACCACGGCAGGCGCTAAGTTTGCTCCTGTGGAGCACAGCCATTTGAGGGACCTGTTCAGGAGGCATATCGCCCCAACCTCGCCTTGGTCCATGGCCTTGGAGGTGGACCGAGCAGAGGGCTCTTACATCTACGATTACCGGGGCAAGGGCTACCTGGATTTTATTTCTGGGATTTCGGTAAGTATTGTGGGGCATCGGCATCCTGTCGTTCATCGTGCAGTGACCGAGCAATTGGACCGCTATTGGCATACCATGGTTTACGGGGAACATGTGCAACACCCCCAGGTTCGTTTGGCGACTTTGTTGCATGAATTTTTGGGCCCCACCTTGGACCAGGTTTACTTCGCTAATTCCGGTGCTGAGGCCATCGAAGGGGCCATGAAATTGGTCAAAAAAGTAACGGGCAGGCCCCGTCTGGTTTCTTTTCGGAATGCCTACCACGGAGGGACCCAAGGGGCATTGAGCATTTTGGGCTCGGAGATGTACCGCAGTCCTTACCGACCCTTGCTCCCGGAGACCTACCTTTTGGATTACAACGACGAATCAGGACTGGATTTTTTGGATGAGCGGGTGGCCGGGGTCTTCGTGGAAGCGGTGCAAGCAGAGGCGGGCGCCTTGCCCGCGAATCCTGGTTGGCTGAAGGCCTTGGAATCAAGATGCCGTCAATTGGGGATTGCCTTGGTTTTTGACGAAATCCAAACGGGGCTGGGGCGTTGCGGAACCTGGTTTGGATTTCAGCATGACGGTATCTTACCGGATGTGGTGGTGATGGCCAAAGGCCTCGGGGGTGGTTTGCCCATTGGTGCCTTTGCGGCATCATCCTCCATGATGCAACAACTGGCGGAGGATCCCCCTTTGGGACATCTCACCACCTTCGGGGGGAATCCGGTTTGTGCAGCCGCTGCAGTGGCCGTGGTGGAGGTCATTCGGGACCAAGGCTTGGCTGCCAAAGCGATGAAGGCTCATGACCTCCTAGCGGGGAGGGTAAAGGAATGGTCACTCGAATCCGGATTACCTATTCAGCTCAGCGGCAGGGGATTACTTCTTGGATTGGAATTGGAACAAGACCCTCTGAAGGCCAGGGAATGGATCAGCAGATGCTGGCAGGCGGGCCTCTTGGTGGATTGGTTTCTGTTCAACGAGGGGCGTCTTCGTTTGGCCCCACCGCTTAATATCTCCGAAGGGGAATTGCACGACGCCATGGACATCCTTCGCAGGGCGCATGCCTAGGCTCCTTACCTTTGGGGCCTGATTAAATAGCTATGAAACTAATATCGTACCGTTCACCATCCGGCAAAGACCGGGTGGCCCTATGGGCCGCGGATCAAGCGTGGGATGCAGGTTCCTGGAATCCTCAGTGCGGGCCCGATATGACGGCCTTCTTGGAACAAGGCGAGGCCGCCATGGATGCAATGCGCGAGCTTGAGCAACGCGTGCTCCAAGGAGATGCCCCCATCAAGCCTTTGGCTTTGGAGGCCAAGGATTGGCTTGCGCCGGTACCCAGGCCAGCCTCCTGCCGCGATGGCTATGCCTTCAGGCAACATGTCGCCTCAGCTCGTCGGAACCGGGGGGTCGATATGATCCCTGAATTTGATCATCAACCCATTTTTTATTTTACCAACCATCAGGCCATCATCGGTCCCGGGCCGGTGATCTGCATGCCCGATCATTTCCGGCAATTGGATTTTGAATTGGAAGTCGCGGTCGTGATCGGAAAAGCCGGACGGAATGTCCGTGCCGAGGAGGCTGATCGCTACATTGCCGGCTACACCATCATGAACGATTGGAGTGCGCGGACCCTGCAAATGGAGGAGATGCTGCTCAGTCTGGGACCCGCCAAGGGCAAGGACTTTGCCACTGCCTTGGGCCCTTACCTGGTTACGCCGGATGAATTGGAGGCCTGGGCCTGCCCTCCCAAAGCGGGGCATACCGGAGGCTCCTTGGCCCTGGAAATGGTGGCCAGGCTGAACGGAGAAGAAGTATCCCGAGGGAACATGAAGGACATGGACTGGACCTTTGCCGAGATCATCGAACGCTGTGCCTACGGGGCCTCCATCATGCCCGGTGATGTCATCGGGTCGGGTACAGTGGCACGGGTTGTTTTCTGGAACTGAACGGCACCGGCAGGCGCCTGGATCCCGAGGGCTATCAGCCCCGCTGGTTGGTGGCAGGGGATGTGATGGAATTGGAAATTACCGGCCTGGGGACGCTGACCAATACGGTCGTGGCGGATCCGGATGCCTTTTCAATCCTGGCGCTCAAGAAGGCTGCGCAATGAGCCAGGCCTCCAAACCATCGGGTACTTCATGGCATTTTGAAGGGTGGGACCCGGCTAATTTGGATACGCCATCGGTTCAGAACCTACTGCAAGGAGCTGTGGGTCCAAGGCCGGTAGCGTTGGCTTCGACTATCAACCATCGGGGGGAGGTTAATTTGTCACCGTTCAGTTTTTTTAATGTCTTCAGCGCCAATCCTCCGGTATTGATCTTTTCGCCCGCATTGCGGGTGCGGGATGGGAGTTCCAAACATACGTTACGCAATGTTATGGAAATACCCGAGGTGGTGATTCAAGTCGTGCCTTTCGCCCTGGTGGAACAGGTTTCCTTGGCCTCATCGGAATACGCAGAAGGGGTCAATGAATTTCAAAAAGCAGGATTAACGCCATGGCCATCCCTCAAGGTTGCCCCGCCCAGGGTGGCCGAATCCCCCGTGCACATGGAATGCAAAGTCTTGGAAGTTAAGCCATTGGGCACAGAAGGTGGGGCGGGGAATTTGGTGATTTGCGAAGTGGTTTATTTCCATGTGGCTCGCGAGGTCTTGTTGCCCACCGGTTCCATCGATCCCTATGCCGTGGATGCGGTGGCTAGGTTGGGAGGGGATTGGTACACCCGTTCGTCTAGGGGATTGTTCGAGGTGGAGAAGCCGCTGAGAACCTGCGGCATCGGCGTGGATGCTTTGCCCACATGGCTCCAAGAAATCGGAGCCTTGGACGGTAACCGCTTGGCCCGGTTAGGCAATCAGCCAACAATTCCCACCATGGAACGAAGCAGGGCAATTTTCTTGGAGCAATTCCCTTCAAAGTCCTTTGAGCCCACCAGTCCGGAAGGCCGCGCAGAATTGGCCCTTCGAATCAACCTCTTGCTGGATCAAGGCCGTACAGAGCAAGCCTTGGCCTTGGCGATGATGGGCAAAGAGGAGGGCGGTCAAGCAGAAGGGTAATCAACAGGAAGGGTAATCAAATAGCATAAGGCCATGATCGCTTCTGAACGGTGGATGATTTACGGAGCGACCGGTTATACGGGTCGACTGGTGGTGGAGCATGCGGTATCGTTGGGTTTGCGTCCTGTGTTAGCCGGTCGTAATCCGGTCAAGGTCCGAGAATTGGCCAAGGTTCACGGCCTGGACCATCGGATCTTTGGGTTGGAGGAACCGCAGGCCCTCGTAGAGGGTCTTGAAGGCATGAAGACGGTCTTGCATTGTGCGGGTCCCTTTGTGCAAACGTACAGGGCAATGGCCGAAGCCTGCCTGCAATCGGGCGCACATTACCTGGATATCACCGGGGAATTGGCCGTTCTGGAGGGATTGCACCGCATGGACGATCAGGCCAAGAAAGCGGGGATCGTTTTGATGCCTGCCACCGGATTTGATGTGGTCCCCACCGATTGCATGGCGATGCATTTGGCCGAACGTTGCCCGGACGGGGATCGTTTGTTGCTCGCCTTTGGAAACTTTGGAAGCCGTATATCGCACGGCACCTTGTCCTCGCTCTTGACTCGTCTTGGGGAAGCAGGTGCAGAACGCATCAACGGCCAAATCCAGCCTCGTCCTCTTGGACGCCTCTTGGAACGCATCGATTGGGGCAAGCGGAGTTCGTGGTGCATCAGCATTCCTTGGGGGGATTTGTTCACCGCCGGGATCAGCACGGGCATACCCCATATCGTTACGATGACGACGGCTTCACGGCGTTTACATCGTATCCTGAAATTCCAATTTATTTTTAATCCGTTGTTACGAATGCCTTGGTTCCGTCGATTGTTGCAGGCCAAAGTGGATCGTTCGGTATGGGGTCCATCAACCCATGAACTCGAGCACGGGTCTGCCATGGTGTACGGGCGCATCACCAACCCATCGGGAGCCATGGTGGAAGCAAGGCTGCAATTGCCTGAAAGCTATCGTTTAACGGCCCTTAGCGCCGTTCATTTGGTGCAGCGAATTCATGAACTCCCGCAAGGGGTTCTGAGCGGATTTCTTACTCCTGCTCAAGCCTTTGGCTCCAAATTGATCACCCAAATCCCGGGTTGTGCTTACTTGGAGGAATCCACCGAGGCAAGGCCAGCCTTGTAAGTCGCCAAGGCCCGAAGCCGAGCCTGGGCATGGTCCACCATGGGCGCAGGATACGTCAGTTCATCCACTTCGGGAACCCAACGCCGGATATAATGGCCTTGAGGATCGAATTTGCGGGTCTGCTCGTACGGGTTAAAGACCCGGAAGTACGGGGCCGCATCGTTGCCGCAGCCGGCAGCCCACTGCCATCCTCCTACGTTGCTCGCCAACTCGTAATCCAAAAGGTGTGCCGCAAACCAAGCTTCGCCCCAACGCCAATCGATCAGTAAGTGCTTGGTCAAGAAACTGGCGACAATCATGCGCACCCTGTTGTGCATCCAACCGCTTTGTTGGAGTTGCCTCATGCCGGCATCCACAATGGGGTAACCGGTATTCCCTTGGCACCAACGCTCGAATTCTTCCGGATTGTTTCGCCACGCAATATGATCGTAGGCCGGCTTGAAGGCACGATCCACCGTATGGGGATAATGCCACAAAATGCTTTGGTAGAAATCCCTCCAAATCAATTCGTTCATGAAAGTATCGCTTAGGGTAATCGCCTTGGACGCAAGTGTTCGAACTGAGAGGGTTCCGAAGCGAAGGTGCAAGCCCAGGCGACTGGTTCCTTCCACGGAGGGGATATCCCGCTGTTGAGCATATTGTTGCAACACAGGGGTGTTGATTTGCAATTCCGGCCAAGGAATGAGCGACTCCTGGAATCCCATCTCCACCAAAGCAATGGACAGCGCCCTTTGGGGTTGGCTTGCCCATTGTCGGTGTTCTTCCTCCTGGATGGAAACCGGTTGAACATCGTTGCTTGTGATCAATTCCCGCCACCGCCTGGAATAGGGGGTAAAGACGGTATAGGGGGTTCCATCTCCTTTCAAGACCCTGCCAGGCTCCATGAGGCAATGGTCCGAGGCGGTGGTTACCCCAATGCTCCTTTGTTGCAACCATGCCGTGATGGCCTGGTCTCTCTGCCGGGCATAGGGTTCGTAATCCCTGTTCCAGAACACATGACCCACCGAGATTTCCTCCACAATTTGGGGCCATACCTGCTCCGGTTGCCCGTAATAGACTTTCAAACCGCTGCCGTAGGCTTGCAGCTCGCGATGCATGGCCTGCAGGGTGCGGTGAATGAACATGACCCTGGCATCCTGTTTGTTGTCCAACCTGTCGAGGATGTTGCGGTCAAAGATGAAGATTCCTTGGACCTTGGCCCCGCTGTTCAGGGCCATTTTCAGGGCCCGGTTATCGTCCAAACGCAGGTCTCGGCGAAACCAATGCAGGTGAACGGGATTGGAGGGCATCAGAGACCTTTGAGATTGGCCATTCCACCGTCTACGCCCCAGATTTGTCCGGTGACCCAAGAGGATTCCGGATCCAGCAGGAATCTGATGGCGGAGGCGGGTTCAGACGCCTCGCCCACACGACCCAAGGGATGCCGCTTGCCGGAGGCCTCCACCTTCTCGGGGGTGGAGAGCAGGGAACCTGCAAGAGGTGTTCGCGTCAAGGAGGGAGCTACCGCATTGAAGCGAATTTGTTGACCGGCGTATTCGGAGGCCAAACTCAAGGTGAGGCCTTCCAAGGCGGCTTTGGCCGCAGCGATCGCGCTGTGATAGGGCATACCCACGCGGGCCGCCACCGTGCTCATCAGGACTACCGAAGATCCCCCGGCATTTTTGAGGGCAGGGAGGGCGGCTTGAATGCTCTGCACGGCACCCATCCAATTGAGTTCCATCGTCTGACGAAAATCGTCCGGGGATGTACGGTGGAAGGGTTTTAGCGGGATATTGCCCGGCATGTACGCCAAACCGTGCAGCGTCTCGGGCAAGGTTGAAGCAGGAGCAGGTTCTCCCGATAACACATCCCAACCGGTCCACAAAGCCGAGCTACCTTCCATGGCCTGCCGGCCCCAAACATAAACCGTGGCGCCGCGGTCCTGCAGTTGACGGACAAGGGCTGCACCAATCCCGGACCTTCCCCCGACCACGAGGTAATTGCGCCCAGCAAGGGAAGCCTCCATCAGGAATTCTTGCCGATTTCGAGGTACTTCAGGAATTCACTGCGAACATGCTCTTGTTCGAAAACCCCGGAATACGAGGCGGTGATGGTGGTACCGCCATGATCTTGGACCCCACGCATCGAAACGCAAAGGTGGGCTGCATCCACGATGACCGCCACATCTTTGGTTTGCAAGGCTTCTTGAAGGCCTTCTGCGATTTGTTTGGTTAACCGCTCTTGGACCTGGGGCCTGCGGGCAAAATAATGAACCAGGCGGTTGATCTTGGATAATCCAATGACCTTACCGGAGGAGAAATACGCGACATGAACTTTGCCGACAATGGGCACAAAATGATGTTCGCAATTGGAATGAACCGCGATGTCTTTCTCCACCAACATCTGGTTGTAATCGTACTTGTTCTCAAAGAGCGCAACCTTGGGTTTGTTGGCAGGATTGAGGCCGCTGAAAATTTCTTTGACATACATTTTGGCCACCCGATCCGGGGTTCCACGCAGGCTGTCATCGGTAAGGTCCAAACCCAGGATGTGCATGATTTCCCGAAAATGTTTGGAGATTAACTCCATTTTGAGATCATCATCCATCGCAAAAGCATCTTCCCTCAACGGGGTATCCGCCGAGCCGGGTTGATGATGTTCGCCTTTTTCGTAGGCATCGAGGAGCTCAAGGTCCCGTGCAGATAGCATAATTTCGGGGTGTTTCATACAAAATTACTTTTAAATCCAAGTGGTCAGGCAATTCACGGCGGAGGATATTCCAAATCAAGGCGGATATATGCTCTGCGGTAGGGTTGAGGTTGGCAAATTCGGGAACATCCAGGTTGAGGTTGCGATGATCCAAGCGGTCGGTCACCTTGTGCTCAATTAGGTCCGAAAGGACCTTGAGGTCGATGACATACCCGGTTTCGGGATCCACCGAACCGGTTACCTCAATCTTCATTTCGTAATTATGCCCATGGTAATTGGTCAAGGAGCATTTCCCAAAAACTTCCCGGTTGCGGGCCTCGTCCCAGTCGGGACGGTACAGTCGATGGGCGGCGTTGAAATGGGCTACCCGGCCCACGGTGATTTTCATGATAAGTAGGTAAATAACATCAAGGGGGGAGATTTGTTTGAATCCCTGCGGTTTAGTTGGTGGGGGGTCTTGGCTGCAGGCTCGGTGCGGGTTAGCTTTGTCCATGGCCCCTTTGACGAGATGAATACGATACCCCCGGCAGGAGACGAGCCCAAGAATCAGCCCAAGGTCATACGAGCCTGGTGCTTTTACGATTGGGCCAATTCGGTGTACAACCTTTGCATCACGACCGCCATCTTTCCCATTTATTACAGCGGGGTGACCGATGCCCTTTCCAAGGAGCGCGGATGGTCGCGCCAAGTCGCCAACCAATTGGGCGAGGGTTCGGAATGGGTTTCTTTCGTGAAATGGGGTTCTTGGGAAGTGCCGGCCGGGAGCCTTTATTCGTATGCCTTGGCCTTGGCCTATTTGTCCGTGGCTTTGGTTTCGCCACTGCTGTCGGGGATGGCGGATTACGGGGCCAGACGCAAAAGCATGATGAACATGTTCATCACCCTGGGTAGCCTGGCTTGCCTCGGTTTGTATTTCATGACCGGGGCCACCTTAATGTGGGGTATGGCTTGCTTTGTGGTCGCGGCTTTTTCGTGGGCCGGTTCGGCATTGTTTTATAACGCCTTTCTCACGGTCATTGCCACCGAGGATCAAATGGACAAGGTCAGCGCCAAGGGTTTTGCATACGGCTATGTGGGTTCTGTGCTGCTTTTGGTCATCAACTTGCTGTTCATTCTCAACCCGGGATGGTTGAATATGGATACCGCAGGGGTTACAAGGCTTTCGTTTGTGAGTGTTGGCCTGTGGTGGTGGGGTTTTTCGCGGATTACCCTGCGGGGTTTGCCTGCCGAAAGGCCCAGTGGACCTGGGCTTGCCGTTCAAGGCCTGGGGGGATGGCTGCGAATAGGCGTGGGCGAACTGCGTTCCGTGATCGAGCGTATGCGTCAAATGCCTGATCTCAAGACCTTTCTGTGGGCCTATTTCTTTACCTGTGCTGGTTTGCAGACCATCATGTTGGTGGCCTCTCTCTTTGGGGCGGAGGTGCTGCGCTTGCCCTCTGACCGCCTCATCGCTGTCATCTTGATGATACAGTTGATCGCCATCGCGGGTTCATTTGGCTTTGCTCGTGGGGCGGCTCGCTACGGGAATATCCGTTTGCTGATGCTGACGTCCTTGATTTGGATTGGGGTCTGTGTTGCGGCGGCCCAAGTCACCGAAGAATACCAGTTCTATTGCATGGCTGCGGTCGTGGGGGTGATCATGGGAGGTTCTCAGACTTTGTTACGGAGTACCTACGCCAAAATGATCCCGCCCAATACGCTTAACAATGCCTCGTTTTTTTCGTTTTACGATTTGACCGAGAAGTTAGCGATTGTCTTTGGGACCTTCAGTTTCGGTTTCATCAACGAGTGGACGGGTTCCATGCGAAATTCTGCCCTCTTCTTGGCCCTGTATTTTATCATTGGGATTTACTTCTTGGGTATTAACCGTAAACGCGGTGTTTATCGATGATGAAATATTGTTTATCGCGGATGAAATATTGATTCTATGAACGGTATGGACGATAGGGACTTCGGCGTTGAGGTGGATTTTTTTGTGCCTTGTTTTGTGGATCAATTGTATCCGGAGGCGGCCTTCGCGGCGGTGAAGGTTTTGGAAGCGTTGGGCTGCAGGGTGCATTGCCCCTCCGCTCAAACTTGTTGCGGGCAGCCGGCCTACAATGCTGGATTTTGGGAAGAGGCCAAGCCTGTGGCCTGCAAGTGGTTGCGTGACTTTGCCCCGGCCAAGGACGGGGAGCCCCGGTCGGTGGTGGTACTTTCCAGTTCCTGCACGGGGATGATTCGCAATGCGTACGGAGATTTGTTATCGGCAGACGGCCCCTACGTTTCGGAATGGCAAGCCATTCGGCCCAGGGTTTATGAATGGGTGGAATTTGTGCAGGCCCATCCTCGTTTCAAGGACTTGAAATTTCGTTTTCCTCACAAGGTTTCATACCATGATGCGTGTTCGGCCTTGAGGGAATGCGGGATCCAATCCCAGGTCAGGGATCTTTTGAGTCAGGTCCAAGGGCTTCAATTGATTGAACTCCCGGACAGGGAGACCTGCTGCGGATTTGGAGGCACTTTTGCAGTCAAGTTTGAGGGAATATCCACCGCGATGGCGGATCAGAAATTGCAACATTATACCACCACCGGGGCGGAGTATTTGATCAGCGCGGATCTGTCTTGCCTGATGCATATGCAGGCCTATGCCGATCGCCAAGGGTTGGGAGTTCGGAGTCTGCATATCGCGCAGGTTCTTGCTCAGGGATTGCAAGCGTAGGACCTCGAGGCATACCGCATGGGCTCAACGTCGAATTTGAACAAACCTCCTCGCGATATTGCAGGGCATTGGTCTGCGGAGGCCTTGGAAACTTGGGTCAAGGGAGTTTTTCTTCGTATCGGTTGCAGCGAAAGCCATGCCGCGATGGCGGCAGCCGTCCTGCTGGCAGCAGACCTCAAAGGGATTGATTCTCATGGCGTTGCCCGCTTACCCGGTTATGTGCGCTTGTGGCGCAAAGGGCGGATCAACACCGATCCGCAATGGCGATGGACTCAAAGAATGCCTGCGGTGGCGCTTTTGGATGCCGATGGAGCCTTGGGCTTGGTGGCGGGACAAGTGGCCATGGAAAAGGCCGTTGCCATGGCGGCTGAGTTCGGTACGGCCCAGGTCCTGGTTCGCAATTCCAATCATTTTGGGATAGCGGCTGAACATGCCTTGATGGCCACTGCGCGAGGCATGGTGGGCTGGGCCATGACCAATGCCTCCCCGCTGGTGGCCCCCTTGGGGTCGAGCAAGCGCCTCTTGGGCACCAATCCCTTGTGTTATGCCTTTCCCCCCTGGGAGCAACGG
>RFMW01000073.1 GCA_009927485.1 Sphingobacteriia bacterium | reverse complement strand
GGGGAGGATGCGTTGGAGCCGGTTACGGGTCAGGCCATGGCGCAGACCGCCCACGATTGGCTGGAAAGGCATGAATTGATGGGTTACCTCAACGGTGCCTTGGCAACCCTGCTGGCCACTTGGCGAACCCTACGAGCTCAAGCCATGAACCTGCAGGAGCACCGCATCTTCTGGGGCGCTTTCACGGTTGTCATGATCTTGCTTATTGCAGGATCCTGGATGGGTGGGCATCTGGTTTATGAATTTGGGTTCGGCGTCAAACAATCCCCGTAAATTTTAATCGATAATTTTATCCCATGAAAAAGTCCAAGACCAGAGAGTGGCTGGAAGCCATTGTCTTTGCCGTGGTGGTTGCTACCCTGATTCGAACCTTTGTGGTGGAAGCCTATACCATCCCCACGCCCTCGATGGAGAAAAGCCTGATGGTCGGAGATTTTCTTTTTGTGAGTAAATTGAGTTACGGTCCGCGCTTACCGATGACCTTGTTGGCTTTCCCTTTGGCCCATAACACCATGCCGCTTTTGGGTGGGCCTTCTTATTTCGAAAAGCCTTCCTTGGGCTATCACCGCCTGTGGGGTTGGAGCAAGATCCGTAACAACGATGTGGTGGTTTTCAATTACCCGATGGACGAAACCCGCCCGGTGGACAAGCGCGATAATTATATCAAACGTTGCGTCGGCATACCCGGGGACACCTTGCGCCTTGTGGACCGGGCCTTGTACATCAACAGCCGCTTGGTGGATGAGCCCAAGAACAGTCAGCATCGTTACCACCTGCAAACCGACGGGAACGGTTTCAATCCGTTGGTATTGCGCAAGATGGATGTGAGCGAAGGGGGTCAAGTGACAACGCAGGGAGATTTTATTTTCAGCCTGACCCAAGAAAATGCTGCCAAGATGAAAAACTTTGCGAACGTTAGGCTGATGGAACCTTATACCGCCCCCGCCCAAATGTTCACCGAGGAAATCTTTCCTCATCATTCGCATTATCCATGGAACATTGATCAATACGGTCCGGTGGTGATTCCCGCTGCGGGGATGCGCATGCCATTGGATACCCATAATTTGACGATATACCGCAGAGCCATCGAGGTTTACGAGGGCAACAAGGTGGAGGTGCGTTCCGGGAAGATTTGGATCAACGGGAAGGAATCGAATTCGTACACCTTTCGTATGAATTATTATTGGATGATGGGGGATAATCGGCACAATTCGTTGGATTCACGCTATTGGGGATTCGTACCGGAGGATCATGTGGTCGGCAAAGCCGTGATGGTCTGGCTCAGCTTGGACTACCAGGAGTCTTTCTTGTCCAAAGTGCGCTGGAAGCGCTTGTTCAGTTCCGTTGCTTCTCTGTAACACCTTGAAGATCAAAGGCCCATGGTCTATTGGTTCTTCTGCGGGTGGATAAGGTGGTGCAGGCATTTTTATTTCAGTGCCTTCAGGGTTTATGATTTCCCACCCCAGTGGAAGGGTTCCAACGTACCGTCCAAGCCCAGGATTTTTTGCGCCAACCACCCTTCTTCGTTTTTGGATCCTATTTTGGTGGCTACCGTTTTGCCTTTCCAATTGGGCTTTTTGGCAAGGGGGGATGCCTTCACGCCCAGATTCAATCGATTCCTCCGCGACCAGTTTCGGATGATGCCGGTATGGAGAGACCGGGAAGGGCGTGGCAATGTGCACAAGAATTACGAGACTTTTGACCTCTGTGTGGAGCGTTGGAAGTCCAACGATTCCATCATTATTTTCTCCGAGGGGTTGTGTGTTCAGGAATGGAAGCTAAGGCCTTTGTCCAAGGGTTCAGCGCGTCTTGTGTTGCAAGCGGTGCAGGCCGGGATTCCCTTGGAGATTGTCCCGGTGGGCATCAATTACGGGCATTTCCACGGTCCTGGCAAGGCGGCCGATTTGCGATTCGGCAAACCGGTGCAGGCCGCAGAACTCCTGGAAGAATTGCGAAGCTCCGGCTCTACGGAATTAGCCTCCTTGCATTCGGAATTGTCGGATGCCGAGAACGCTCGTTGGCTGCTGAGCTTTAACCGTTGGTTGAAGGAGGCGATGAGTCCCCTGGTCGTTCAAGCCGGCGACGAGAAGGAGGCTGTTCAAATTGCTGAATCGGTCGTATCGGTTCAAGGCACAGTGACCAATCCGGCTTTGCTCTTGGTGTCCCGTTGTCTTCACGCCCCCTGGTACAGGCCCCTTAGGAGCTGGATCAAGCACCTTTGTCGCGATACCGTGCATTTTGATGCGGTGCTATTTGCGGTGATGATGTTGACCTACCCCTTGTATTTGATCCTGGTAGGGGTGGTCTTATGGAATTTGGTGGGCGCTTGGTCGCTGCCGGTCCTGACCCTTTGGCCGTTGACTGCTTGGCTTGCGCGTCGTGGAGCTTAGGCTTTAGTCGTTGCGTTTGGACCAACCCATGATTCGTAACATCCAATCGGGCAGGACTTTGTACATGCCTCTTCGCTGCAAGTCCAGGTAGAGGCCCAGGGGTTTGAACAAAGGGACCTTGTGCGTTTCAACCAGTTCGATGAGGGTGCCGTCGGGATCCTCCAGGTAAGCGAAGCGACCTCCGGCTTTGCCCATGCGGAAGGTTTGATCGCTGTCCACCGTGAAGGCATGACCCATGGATTCGGCCCGGTTCTTGAGGCCCTCCAGGTTGATGGCGTCGAAGCAGAGGTGGATAAAGCCTCGGTCACCCCAACAACGTCCTTCGAAGATTTTGAGGCCTTGCCCATCCAGGCGTTGAATCAACTCGATACGGGTATTGCCCAGGAGCCTCGAGAAGGCACCGAAATTTTCGCCCACTTTGCGCAGGAGCACGCGACGCACTTCGGTCGCCTCGGGCAAATCCGCAAAGACCCCGCTGCGATCGTACACAATTTCCCTGATCCCCAGGACCTGGGTGTAAAAGGCGACGGCACGGTCCATATCGCTGACCCCGATGACGGCTCCGCAGACCCCGCCAACGGCCAGCGGTTCGGCATCAAACCAACTTTGACCGTGCACCAATTGGAAACGGTTGCCCCAGGGGTCCTTCATCCAAAAAGTACGTTCGGCCAACGGATCCTCCACCAACGGTCGTGTGGCAATTCCACGAGCTGCCAAAAGTTCATGAAAGGCAGGGACGTTTTTGGCTTTGATTTTGAGGGCATAAATTCCAAGATCGCCCAAGCGCGGTGCTTGGGCCGGGGCTACCGGTAGTCGGTTGGTGTATTGCCAAATTTCAAATCCTCCTCCGCCGGCCATGTTCAGGGCCAGAACGGCCCTGCGCTCTTCGGGAATTCCGTTGGTGTAGCGGGTCATGAGCTCGGCCGTCCCCGCATCGTCAAAAACCGGAACCCGCATATCAAAAACCTTGCGGTACCACTTCCAGCTTACGTCCAAATCGGCCACACCGATGCCGGCTTGTTGGATACCGGTGAGGTAAGGGAGGGTGCTCATGGGAACAAGGTGTTTGAGGGGGTCAAAGGGGGATTAAACCGGGCTGACACGCAGGGCCAGTTTGACAAACAAAGGAGGGATGAAACGGTACAACCACCAGAGGATTTTTTCGCCTCTGGCCACAAGAACGCGACCGCGGCCGGCTTTCCAAGCCGTCCAGATAACGCGGGCACAATGGGCGGGATCCAATCCCCCGACTTGACCGGGATCCATGGTGTTATGGCTGCGGCCATCGGAGGCCAAAGCGTTGAGGGATATGTTGGTACGAACCCGACCCGGGCAGGCGATGGTGATTCGGAGCCTGGATTTTTCTTCGAGGGCCATGGTCTCAAAGTAGCCGTGCAAAGCATGTTTGGAAGCGGCGTACGAGGAGCGCTGGGGGAAAGGAAAAAGCCCCACCACCGAGGAGATGACCAGGATACCGCCTCCGTTCTGCAGGCTGGGTAACAATCGTTTGGTGAGACGGACCGGACCCAGGTAATTGACTTGCATGAGGTGGAGTTCCGAATCTGCCTCCGCATTTCTCGCGGTTGAACGCTGCGAGATACCGGCGTTGTTGATGAGGCCGTGCAATGGCAAGTCCAGGGACAGAATTTGCTGGGCGCAATTTTCGATGGAAGCGTTGTCACCCAGGTCCAGGTGCAGGGCATGGCAACGCGGAGAACCCAGGTCCCGGCATTGTCGGGCCACGCGTTCCAATTCATCTTGACGCCTAGCCAAAAGAACCAGGGGATGACCTCGCCGGGCGGCTTCCAAGGCCAAGGCCTCTCCGATACCCGAGCTGGCTCCTGTGATCACGATGCCTTGCTGGGCAGGGTCCACCGACG
>RFMW01000075.1 GCA_009927485.1 Sphingobacteriia bacterium | reverse complement strand
AGCTTGGGGTTTTCGCGGTGACGCTGCTCATCCCGCTTTGTTTTTTTGGCGAGGCTTGCTTGCAGTTCTTGTTCTAAATCAATCCCGCATTGGTTCGCGAGGCAAAGCAAAACCCATAACACATCCGCCATTTCGGATCCCAACTGTTCGGCCGACTCCCCAGCCTTGAAGGACTGTTCGCCGTAAGTTCGGGCCATGATTCGGGCCATTTCGCCGACTTCCTCCATGAGAATCGCGTTGTTGGTCAGGGGGTCAAAATACCGAACACCGTAGGACTGTATCCAGGCATGGACTTGGTTTTGGGCGATTTGAATTCCTTCGGGGTTTTCAAAAAGGGGAAGGTTGGTTTTTTCCATGGTGGGGCAGGGGGTTGACCGGGTTGAGGTTGACCGGGTTGAGGTTGATCGGGGTGAGGTAGCCTAGGTTAAGTTTATCGGGAGCGATCCTGGCTATCCATCCAGATGGTGACCGGTCCGTCGTTGAGCAAAGTGATTTGCATATCGGCTCCAAAGACCCCGGCCTGTATCCGCCCAGGCCATGCCTCGCTGCAGGCGGCGAGGAATTCCTGGTACAAGGATTCGGCTATCGCCGGAGCAGCCGCCTTGCTGTATCCCGGGCGGTTGCCTTTGGCGGTATCTGCCATGAGGGTGAATTGGGAAACCACCAGGCATTCGCCTTGGATATCCTGCACCGAAAGGTTCATTCGACCCTGCTCATCCCCAAAAATGCGAAGCCTAAGCATCTTCCCAACCAGGTAGTCGATATCAACGCGGGTATCCTCAGGGGCGATACCTACCAAAGCCAAAAGGCCAGGGCCAATGGAGGCATGGCTTCGTCCGTCGATGCGGACCTGGGCATGTTGCACCCTTTGTAACAACAAACGCATGGGGATTAGTGGTGTTGATCGTCGTTGGTCAAAATGCTGAGGTACGAGACAAAGCGTTCGTGATGGATTCGTTGGTCTTGAACCGCCAACTGAACGGCGCAATGCGGTTCATGGGTATGGCTGCAATTGGGATAACGGCATGCCGGGGCATGTTCCCGGATTTCGGGAAAGTGATAAGCGATTTCGTAGGGTTCCAAATCCAAAATCCCCCATTCCTTGATTCCAGGGCTATCGATAATCGCGGATCCTGTTCCCGTTTCGTAGAGGGTGGCGGTGGTGGTGGTGTGGGTTCCTTTGCGGCTGGATTCCGAAATGGCCCCCGTGGCAGCCCCCAATCCTGGAAAGAGCGCGTTGAGGAGGCTGCTCTTGCCAGCCCCGGAATAACCGGTCAAGAGTTGGGTGCCCTCGTTCATGGCAACGGCCAATTCGTGCAGTCCATCTCCGCTCAAAGCGGAGCTAAACCAACCTCGATACCCGCTGCGGCATAGACCTCCCGCCAATGCTCCGCGGTGGACCTGGCTTCCTCGTTCCAACGATCGGATTTGTTGAGCAGAACACGGCAGGGAATCCCAAAGGCAGCGGCGGTCAAGGCAATTCTGTCCACGAATCCCCCCGAAAACTTGGGCTCAAACAAGGAGCAGACCACCCAAACCCGATCCAGGTTGGCAGCCAGGGCGTGGGTTTGTTTGGACAAGTTAGTGGCCTTGCGGACCATATGGTTGCGCCGTTCCGCAACACCTTCCACGGTCCAATTCCCAGCCTTGGGTTCATAACACAATTCCACCAAATCCCCGCAACAAACAGGGTTGGTGGATTTGAGATTTTGGAGGCGAATTTTTCCGCGCAATGTTGCCTGAACCACCCCTTGTTCGCCTGCTTGGAGACGGACCGTCACCCGCTGGCCGTGGGATTCAAGGACCAATCCCTTCACCTAGGCAGGGTTGTTGCCGGGGTAAAACCGGGAATAGTCTTTGCGGTTGGGGATGGTTTCCTTGAGCAAAGCCAGAGAAACCACTTCCTCCATGCGATCCACGTAGTGAAAAGTCATGTCCGACAGGTAGGCTTGTTTAATTTCTTCGACATCCTTGCGGTTGCCTTTGCAGAGGATGATTTCCGAAATACCGGCACGCTTGGCGGCCAGGATTTTTTCTTTGATGCCACCGACCGGGAGGACCTTGCCCCGCAGGGTGATTTCTCCCGTCATGGCCAACTTTTTGCGAATTTTGCGTTGGGTATAGGTGGACAAAAGGGAAGTCAGCATGGTAATCCCTGCAGAAGGCCCGTCCTTGGGGGTGGCGCCTTCGGGGACGTGGATATGGATATCCGAATGCTCAAAGAGCTCGGGCTTGATATTCCAATCGCCGGCATGCGATCGGATATAGGCCAGGGCAATGCTGGCCGATTCTTTCATCACCTCGCCCAAATTCCCCGTGATGTTCATCCTTCCTTTGCCTTGACTCAGGCTGCTTTCGATGTACAAGATATCCCCACCCGACGAAGTCCAGGCCAATCCCGTAACAACACCTGCATGGTGGTTGTTTTCGTAGAGTTCAGGCTCAAATTGACGAACCCCCAAAATGCGGGCGGTGCTCTCCTGGTCCACTTGCACCTCGTAGGGTTCTTCCAGGGCCTTGAGTTTGGCATACCCGCGCACCAAGGATGCGATTTTTTTGTCCAAGGAACGAACCCCCGATTCCCGGGTATAGGCTTCGATCAGATGCCGAACCATGGCGGGGGGGATGCGCAAATCGTTCCGATCCAAACCATGGGCTTCCAGTTGTTTGGGAATCAAATACTTGCGGGCAATTTCAGTTTTCTCTTCGAGGGTGTAGCCGTTAATCTCGATGATTTCCATACGATCCAACAAGGCGGGCTGTATGGGGGCCAGGCTGTTGGCGGTTGCAATAAAAAGTACTTTACTGAGATCGTAATCCAATTCCAGGTAATGGTCAAAGAAGGCGTTGTTTTGTTCGGGGTCCAAAACCTCAAGCAAGGCGGATGAAACATCCCCCCGGTAATCCTGACCCACTTTGTCAATCTCGTCCAGGACCATAACCGGGTTGGAGCAACCGGCTTTTTTGATGCTTTGGATAATCCGGCCTGGCATGGCGCCGATGTAGGTCCGGCGATGACCGCGGATGGTGGCTTCGTCGTGAACGCCCCCCAAACTCATGCGGACGTATTCGCGGCCCAAGGCTTTGGCGATGCTTTTGCCAAGCGAAGTTTTGCCAACTCCGGGAGGTCCCACCAAAAGCAGGATAGGAGCTTTCATGTTGGACTTGAGCTTGAGCACCGCCAGGTATTCCAAGATCCGGTCTTTGATTTTTTCGAGACCGTAATGATCGTTATCCAAAATTTTCTGTGCTCTTTTCAAATCAAAGCGGTCCTTGCTGACCATGTCCCAAGGCAAATCCAACAGGAGCTCCACATAATTCAGAACAACGCTGTAATCGGCGGCGGCTGGATTCATACGCAGCAACTTATCCACCTCTTTTTCAAAATGTTTACGGGTTGCCTCGTTCCACTTTTTGGATTTGGCACGCTCTTTGAGATTTTGGACCTCCAAATCCGGGGTTGCCCCACCCAATTCTTCTTGAATGGTTTTGAGCTGTTGATGCAAAAAGTACTCCCGCTGTTGCTTATCCAAATCGGTTTTGACTTTGGACTGGATTTGATTCTTGAGTTCCAAGAGTTGAAGCTCTTTGTTCAAATATTCCAAAACCTTGGTCGAACGTTCGTGCAGATCGTGTATTTCCAGCAGGGTTTGTTTTTCACCTACTTCAATATTCAAGTTGCTGGCAATAAAATTGACCAGAAAAGCCGGGCTTTCAATGTTACGAAGAGCCAGCGCTGCTTCGCTCGGAATATTGGGGGAGAGCTGGATAATTTGGAGAGCCAAATCCTTGATGGTTGAAATCAAGGCATTGAATTCCTTGTTTTTGCTATCCGGCAAGACGTCCGGGTTGGGTACCAAGATGGCCTTGAGGTAGGGCTCCGTTTTGACCACCTCCTTGAGCTCGAAACGTTGACGTCCTTGAATGATGACGGTGGTATTGCCATCGGGCATGCGCAGCATTTTGAGAATTTTGGCCAATGTTCCAATGGGGTGCAAGTCTTCAGCACCTGGATCCTCGACCGTGGTATCGCGTTGGGACATGACCCCGATGGTCTTGGTTTTGTTATTGGCTTCGCGAATCAGCTTGATGGACTTGTCCCGGCCGACCGTGATGGGGATGACCACCCCCGGGAAGAGGACGGTATTGCGCAGGGGCAGTATAGGAATTGCTTGATGGTACAATTCGGCCAAGGTGCCGTCTTCGTCCTCGTTAAAGGACATGATGGGAATAAACTCGGAATCGTCTTCGTACATGCTTATAGCGGGTCTAAGGGGTTAGGGTAAATTTCGTTCCAAACCCTGAACCCTGCAATAATTATGCCACAATTTTGATTTCAAGCCTTATTGCCCCAGACTTTCTAAACTTACCGAAGAGCTGGGCAGGACGACCAAGCCGCTTTCTTCAAACCAATCCAGCAAGATGGCGTCCGGGGTATGAACTTCGCCGCTGATCAAAGCCTTGGACAGGCGGTTAACGACCTCTTTTTGGATAAGGCGCCGCAGGGGTCTTGCACCGTAAGCAGGGTCGTACCCGAGACGGGCCAGGAAATCCACCACGGCATCGGTGTAGCTCAGCTGTACCTGACGGCTCATTAATCGATCCTGCAGTTCACGCAATTGCAAGGTCACGATGGATCGCAAATGTTCCGGGCGTAGGGGATGAAATTCCACCACTTCGTCGATGCGGTTGATGAATTCAGGCCGGAAGCGGGTTCTTAGCAGGGAATCCAGGCGGGTGGGCGTTGCAGGGTCCAGGCCCAAGTCATCGCCCATTTCCATGCCTGCCCCAAGGTTGGAGGTCATGATGAGGATGGTGTTGCGAAAATTCACGGTGCGCCCATGATTGTCGGTGAGGCGGCCCTCATCCAAGACCTGGAGGAGGAGGTTGAACACATCGCTATGGGCTTTCTCAATTTCATCCAACAGCACAATGGAATAGGGCCTGCGTCTGACGGCTTCGGTCAATTGACCGCCTTGTTCGTACCCGACATAACCCGGGGGTGAACCGATGAGTCGGGAGACGCTGTGCTTCTCCTGGTATTCGCTCATGTCGATACGGACGATGGCTTGCTCATCGTTGAGGAGCAGCAGGGCCAGGGCTTTGGTTAATTCGGTTTTGCCAACACCGGTCGGTCCCATGAAAAGGAAAGAACCCACCGGTCGGCCCTCATCTTGCAAGCCGGATCGGCTTCGTCGCACCGCTTCGGCGACCGCACGGACGGCCTGTTCTTGGCCAATCACGCGGCGATGCAATTCTTCTTCCAGGTGCAGCAACTTGGTTTTCTCGGTTTCCAACATGCGCTGGACAGGAATTCCGGTCCATCGGGCAACAACTTCGGCAATATCCTCGGATTCAACAAGTTCGCGCAGGAGTTTGCCCTCCCCTTCGGTATTTTTTTGTTGTTCCAAATACGTCCTGAGCTCGTCCTCAACGGCTTTCATTCTTCCGTATCGAATCTCGGCGACCAGGCCGTAATCCGCTGTTCGTTCGGCTTGTTCTGCCTGCAGCTTGAGCTGTTCCAATCTGAGTTTGCATTGTTGAATTTGTTCCACCACCTTCTTTTCACTCTGCCAGCGCTGGGTGAGGTCTTCAGCTTCCTTCCGGATTTTGTTCAAGTCCAACTCCAGGGCCTGGACTTTGTCCTGATTATTTTCCCGGAGCATGGCCTCTTTTTCGATCTCGAGCTGCATGAGTTTGCGGTTGAGTTCATCCAGCGCTTCGGGCATGGAATCAATTTGAATGCGAAGGCGGGAGGCGGCTTCATCCACCAAGTCGATGGCCTTGTCCGGAAGGAAACGATGCGGGATATAGCGTTCGGACAAATCCACGGCGGCAATGATGGCTTCGTCACGGATTTGGATGCGGTGGTGGTTTTCGTAGCGTTCCTTGAGCCCGCGCAAAATGCTGATGGCATCGGCACGGTCCGGTTCTTCGATCAAGACTTGCTGGAATCTGCGCTCTAGGGCTTTGTCTTTTTCGAAGTACAGACGGTACTCGTCCAAGGTTGTTGCGCCGATAGCCCGAAGTTCTCCTCTTGCCAAAGCCGGTTTGAGAATATTGGCGGCATCCATGGCGCCCTCCCCACCTCCTGCACCGACCAAGGTATGGATTTCATCAATAAACAAGATGATCTGACCGTCGCTTTGGGTGACCTCAAGAATCAGGGCTTTGAGCCTTTGCTCAAACTCACCTTTGTATTTGGCACCCGCGACCAATGCGGCCATGTCCAGGGCATAAACCTCCTTGGTTTTAAGCGTCTCCGGGACATCGGCTTTCACGATGCGCTGGGCAATTCCTTCGGCGATGGCGGTTTTGCCCACCCCCGGCTCTCCAATGAGGAGGGGGTTGTTTTTGGTTCGACGGGTCAAAATTTGAATGACGCGTCGAATTTCTTCATCCCTGCCGATGACCGGGTCCAGTTTGCCTTCGGCAGCCAGGGCATTGAGGTTGCGGGCATATTTGGCCAGGGCCTGGTATTGGGAATCTTTGGATGCTTCCATGATGGTTTGTCCTTTACGTAATTTAAGAAAGAGACGGTGAAGAAAGGTGGAACTTAATCCGTTGCTGCGCAAAAGCTCGCCGGTTGCATCGGCATTTTCGGCAAGACCCATCAGCAAGTGCTCCACGCCCAAGAATTGATCCCCCATGGCTTGGCTATGGGCGAGTCCGCGAATCAAGGCCTGGTTGGCCAGAGCATCCAAGCGAACGGGGGCATCATGCGGTGTTTTGGTGGCTGGCTTGATCGGGAGCGCTTGGCGGTTCGCTAAGTTTTGGCGACGAATTTCATCCGCTTTGTTGGGGGATTCTGGAACCAAGCTGCGCATCCAGGCCTCGTCCACCTCGAACAAGGCCTCCAGAAGGTGGGGTGTCTGAATGGAATCTTGTCGTCCTGCTTCCATGCCCTGAAGGGCTTCCTGCAGGCATTGTTTGACTTTGTCGGTGAATTTATCGGTGTTCATGCCCAATCCACCTCAAATCCCTTGCCATGGCGTTTG
>RFMW01000077.1 GCA_009927485.1 Sphingobacteriia bacterium | reverse complement strand
GTTCTTTCCAGGTCAGATTTCAGCTTCTTGCATGGCCATTGGCCCAAAAGGGCGGATTCGGGTTATCTTTGCGCTCGCTTTTAACCAAAGCAGGAAGGAAACCATATAAATGACTGAAAACCAAACACTTAACCCCAATTCTGCCTCCACGGCATCCGCAGCGCCCATGGCTGATTTCGATTGGTCAACCGGCTCAGGCTCCGGGAAATACAGCAACTACAGTTCCGAAGAAAGGAGCAAAATGGAGTCCTTGTACTCCGTGAGCCTTAACCAGGTCCAGAGCAATGAACTGGTCAAAGCCATCGTCGCCGGTATTTCGGAAAGAGATGTCATCCTCAACATCGGCTTCAAATCCGATGGAATGGTGGCCCGCTCGGAATTCCGCGATATGCCCAACCTGAGCGTGGGCGATGAGGTAGAGGTATTGATCATCAACCGCGAGGATGTGAACGGTCATTTGTTGTTATCCCGCAAAGCAGCCCGGATCATGAACGCGTGGGAGCGCATTGTCAAATCCCACGAAGAAGATTTGATCATTCAAGGAAAAGTGAAATCCCGCACCAAAGGTGGCTTGGTCGTCGAAATTGACGGTATCGAAACCTTCTTGCCAGGTTCACAAATTGATGTCAAGCCGGTTCGTGATTACGACCAATACGTGGGCAAAACCATGGAGTTCAAGGTGGTCAAGATTAATCCTGTACTCCGTAATGCCGTGGTATCCCACAAGATTTTGATTGAGAGTGATATTGAAGCCCAAAAAGCGGTGATCATGAGCCGCATGGAGAAAGGCCAAGTTCTGGAAGGAACCATCAAGAACATGACGGACTTCGGGGTCTTTGTGGACCTGGGTGGCGTAGACGGTTTGCTCCATATCACCGACATGAGTTGGGGAAGGATTTCGCATCCTTCGGAAATGGTTAAATTGGACGATAAGGTACAAGTGGTGGTGATCGATTTTGACGACGAGCGCAAGCGCATTAGCCTTGGCATGAAGCAATTAACGGCTCATCCATGGGAGACCGCTACGTCCAATCTGGAATCCGGCTCCATCATCGAAGGAAAAGTAGTGACCGTCGCCGACTATGGCGCTTTCTTGGAAATTGCTCCAGGCGTTGAGGGTCTTGTTCACGTTTCCGAAATGAGCTGGTCACAGCATTTACGGAATCCACAGGATTTCATCAAACAGGGCGAAACCGTCAAGGCCGTTATTTTGTCCATTGACAAAGAAGAAAGGAAAATGTCCTTGGGGATCAAGCAACTCACCCCGGATCCATGGATCACCATTCGTGAGAAATTCCCTGTCGGTACCCGATTGACAGGCCGTGTTCGTAACCTCACCAACTTTGGTCTTTTTGTAGAATTGGGCGAAGGGGTGGACGGCCTCGTACATGTTAGTGATTTGTCCTGGACCAAGAAAATCAACCATCCTTCCGAATTCGTGAAGAAGGATCAGATGTTGGAGGTGATTGTCCTGGATATCGATACCGAAGCACGTCGTTTGAGCCTGGGTCACAAACAAATTGAAGAAAATCCTTGGGATACCTTCTCCACCATTTTCTTCGAGAATTCCGTACACCAAGGAACCATGGTCAGCATGGATGAAAAGGGCGGTATGGTTCAATTTGCCTACGGCGTTGAAGCCTTTGTCCCCAAGAAGCAATTGCAACAAGCGGACGGCAAGGCCCTGCGTTTGGAAGACAAAGCCGATTTCAAAATCATTGAGTTCAACAAGGAGAATCGCAGAATCGTTGCATCGCATGCCAGGACCTGGCAGGAAGCCAAAGACAAAGAGCGTTCCGGAGAGGAGCAGGAAGTGGCCAAATACCAAGCCAAGTCCAAGCAAGACTCTTCCAACGATTCAGGAATCATGGGTGAACTGAGTGCGCTATCCGATCTGCGCGAACAAATCCTTGCCGGTGAACAAAAGGCCGCACGGGATGCCATGGAAAAATTGGATAAACCAAGCGAAGCGGCTTCAGCACCTGAGCCTCAAGCTGAGGCCGATACCGCAGCCTCGGATTCGGAAACCAACGCCTAGAACTTCGTTAACCCTCGTCATTGACGGGGGTTTTTGCGTAGTAGCTCACTCCACCGATTAAAATTCCTGTTATAGGACAGGCCGATACCCTGACGGTAGTTGAGGTTTTGGCTTTGATTGAAGAGGATGCGGTCATCAGGGCGATTGAATGCCTTGGCGCGTACGGTTCCGCTTGGGTTAATAAGGTACTCCACGTTGATTTCACCAGCCATGTTCCTGGAGTTGACTTGGAGGCTGTTCCCCATGGCCAAGTTTCCATCAATCACCAATCGGTTTCCGAACAAGCTGGTATTCAAAGCCACATTAAGGTCTCTTCGGTTGCTATCTGCAACAGAATTGGCATTGTTTCCTGAGTTTAAAATGCCCGTGCCCAAATCCCCACGGTAATTAATTCCAAAATTCAAGCCTCCACCGAGGGAGTTGTTAAGCAAGTTGCTGAGTCTGGTCGTCAGCATTTCGGTGACCGAATTAAAGGCGGTGGCTCCGGTCGAAATACCCAGGTTGGCGGAATTTAAATTTTCGGAGGGGATGAATTGCCCGGATACCAACAATCCCAAAACCTGGCTGTTTAATTCTTGCTCATTGTTATTGATACGGGTAATTTGTTGGACCAAAATATCATTGGGATTATTGGTATTGACCGTTGGCAAATTGAGACGGAATTTAACACCGGGTTGAAGTATTGGTCCTGTAAGGTCCAAATAGGTTTCTACGGGCAATATATTTCGATTATCGTTTTGGCCAGTTAAATTGTTTCCCAACAAGTTTCGAATGGAGGCTCTTTGCTTGTAAACGGCCTCCATTTGCATATTCCCTGCATAAGGATCTCCATTCCAGTCAATTCGCCCCCCTTTCTTGATCTCAAAATTTTTGTTGACCAGATTCACTAAGTTGAAGGAGTAATTGCCTTGCTCAAAAACATAATTGCCGGTCAGGGCAAGATTCCCCTCTCTGGAGAGGGTTAAATTCAGGTTCCCATGGCCTGTCCCTTTGATTTGGTCCCCGAATCTCCGATCCAACAGAAGGCTTACCTCGGATTCAGGGGTCAAAATGAGTCCAAGGTTGAACTCCAGACCTCGAATACCGACCGTTTGTTCGTTGGAGCTTGGGGTAGTTGGGAGGTTCGTTCCGATAGGCTGCTTAAACTGAATAAAATCATAGGTATTTTCCTCGCTGAGGTCATCCAAAGGAATAATGAGGCGACTTCCCTTGACGGCTTCGGCGGAGACTTGAATTTGCGTGGATCGTTCATCTCCTGAAATCGAACCGCTTCCGTTAATTCGACCCAGTCCATGGTAATAATCCTCGTTCATCAAGCGAGGTTCATTGAGGACCATTAGGCTCTTGGCACTGTCCATCTGAAACCGATAGGTCCATTCTCTGAACCCTTGGTGGGTGACCACCCCCGATACCTTGGCCCGTCCACGGTCTTGGTCAAAAATTTCGTTGTTTTCGAAGACAAATTGGTTAGGTTCAACACGCACGTCGCCCGTAATTCGGTAGGTGTTTTTGAGAAAGGGAACACGAAGGCGACCCTCATTCAAGGCCATGGTACCCTTCATCCGGGGTTTCTCGAGACTTCCTGCAAGTTGAATTTCGGCATCCGCCTCACCACGGATGCTATCCAAATTGGGCAACAAAACCAATTCCAACAATTGGAGAGGCGCACCCCTTAAATTAATCTGCAGATCGCAGGGAATGCTCTTATCGTCGGTTTGCAACCACCCGGTTACGGAAGCAGGCCTTTTGGATTGCTTATCCAGGTGGGCCTTCAACAAGAGTCGATTGGTCGATGGAATAAAGGAAGACTGCACGCTTAAGTCTCCTAACACCATGCTATCCAATTGCAGGTTGGGGATGCTTAGGTCTCCTGTAACATTGGGTTGATTCAAAATCCCATCTCCGGTAATTTGACCGTTGATGCTGCCTTGGAATAGGCGATTGCGTTGGCCCGCTGCGGCCATGACTTGGGGAAGGCCCAAATTGGAGATTTCCAATTTGATCTTGTCTCCGGGTTTGTTCGAAATCAAACCATTCAGCATGAGTTTGGAGTCACCATGTCGAAGGGTAATGGAATCCAAATCCCAGACGTCACCGTATTTTCGGATTAGGCCGCCCTCGGCAGAGGTCCAAATTTGATTCGCGATATTGGCCCTGAGGGTATCAATTCCCAAGATCCATTGAGCGTCACCACTGGTCAGTGATCCGTGAAAAAGGGAGGGTTGTTGGCTCAGTGGGTCCGTCCCTAGGAGGCGAAGTGTTGAGCTTAGACGATCGCGGATTTGCTGATAATTGACTTGTTTAAAAAGGATGGTTTCGTCCTTCCTAAGGCTGTCCAATTGTCCTTGAACCAACAAGGTATTCCCCAGGTATTCGGTTCGAATGGAAATTTTGCGGGCAGCCCAATCTTGCCAACTTGCGGATCCAATATCCAATCGTATCCCCCGATTCCAATAGGGAACAGAGCCCGTCATTGGCAAGGACCAGTTCAAGCTTCCTTTCAATTGAGCGCATTGAATGGGGGGGGCTTGAGTGAAAAAGGGCAGGTAATCGCCGAGCTTGTTGATTTTGATGTAGGCGCGAAACGGAATTTCTTGGAAACTGTACCCGGTATCCCCCAACAGGAAATTGGCGACTTGGTCAAGGGCCTGGGGGACATGTTCGAATTTGTAGAGCCCCGTGGTATGGATGCTGTCCTCGTTAAGGGTAATTTGGATGGCCTGGCCAGATCTTTGACGGTCCAATTTTAGACGAGCATTCCGAATTTCCAGGCTTTTTTGATCACAGACCAATGCCCCATCGGCCAATTCAATTTGGGTGAATTCGCTGGAATCTCGAATGCTAAATTCTCCCAACGCACGGATAGGCCCGCAAAGTTCGGGAATCGAAGGAAATTGAAAATTCAGCTTGCCGTGGCCAGCAACGGAAACGGGTTTTCCGTTTTGGAGCAAGGCGGTCCAATCGGATTCGAGTTGATGCAAGGAATCCAATAAGTTGACGCGGCAGCCAAGGCTGTTGGGATGCCATTGCAGACGGGCATTCAGATTGCTGAATTTTTCCTTTTCCCAAGTAATGTTATCTGATTGAATATCAACATCAAATTTATTTTGACCTTGAAGAGACCATTGTGCCACCGTCGGCCCAATGCTGATGCCTTGAGGGAATGGGTAGGCATTTACCTGTGCTGATCCAGCCCATAGGTTGGTGGAATTTTGCTTTTGTGCCAAGACCTGAACTTGGCTATTCCCGCAACTTATTTTGGCTTCAGCCTTGAGACCGAAGTGCCCTTGGCGAATTTGTCCTTGAAGGGACCAGGTTCCGGAATCAGGCAGATAAGGCAGGAATTCATGAATTTGTTTGGCCTTGGTAGCTGGCTTCAACGGCTCCACCCAATTCTCTTGGATCCTCTGAAGGACGGGTGCCCACTGGGAATGGGCCATCAAGGACCACGAGAGCGAGAGCAAGGTATCGGTAACACCGGGTGGGTAGGGCGTGGCCTTTGGAGGGATTTGGGTCTGCCACTGTCCGGAGGACTGCAAGGTTATTCCGCTCGCCACGTCTCCCGTCAATCCGGACCACGTCAGAAGGCCACCGTTCCATTCCAGGGTGGGGCAATGAAGGGTCCATGCCGGCCAAGGGTTGGAAGCCCTTAACCATCGATTCAAATGACCTTCGACCATTCGAATGCGTGTACTGCTCGCGACAATCGAATTGGCGGAATTCACCTCCAATGCAGGGATCTGCAATTCGAGTTCCGGATGGTCCAAATGAATGCGCCTTGCAAGGACCTTGCCGTTGGGCCAGCCGATCAAGGTGCCTTTGCCAGAGAAGGGGATCGGGGTGCTCGCGAGTACATGCCGGAAGGAGACCCGCATTTGCCAACGATCTGGCTTGATGTTTAGGTGGGTCAAGGCGAGATTCGTTGTTCTACGTGGGCGGAAGCCACCCAAGTCGGGATAGCCTGAAATTTGCCAATCGATCTTACGTAACAAAACACGATTCAAAGAAAGGCTGGTACTCTGCCGTCCTCGGTTTGATGATTTGGGGATTCTTTGCCAAAAGCATTCCCAATTGCTTTGGCTCAAGGACGGCTTGGCCCCCAAGGTTTTGGTCTTTTTTTGGGGATGGATGAACACCGTGGCATCTTCTACGACAATCGATTGGAATCGTACGGACCCTCGAAGGGGGTTTATGGATCGCCAAATCAAGTCAATTTGGCTTATGGTCAACAAGGTGTCGCTGTGGCAACCCATCACTTGGATGCTGTTTACCCGGAGGCCGTTCCAACCTAAATCAAAACTTCCAAGGCGAACCTCAGAGCCGATTTGCGAGGTTAGGCTTTGGCTTACAATCTTCAAAACCCAGGTTTGTCCGAACCTTGTCCCCAACAAGACCGTCAAGGATCCAATCGCCAAAACCAAGATCAAGCCCAAGGCAAGCCCAAGGGCCCGTATGGCCTGAAGGAAATGAGGTTGACGCGGGTTATTGGAATTCATGGGTTATCCAACGGAGGAAAAGGGTTCGGCGGATAAGGGATTCGTTTTTGTATTGAATTTGGCGTAAAGCTATGGAATATAGGCCATTTTTGCAGGAATACGTTTCC
>RFMW01000079.1 GCA_009927485.1 Sphingobacteriia bacterium | reverse complement strand
GCTTTAAACTAAATAGCGCTCATATCGAATGAAAATTAATAAGAATCGAATATCAATCTTTGATACATCGAACCGATAAGCCATATGCTTTATCCAAGATTAGATTATTGACAGCATTTCCTCCTGCAGCAATATGACGCGACCAAGCAGTACTCGTTGAAGCATTTGAACTAGACCACCAATATGCTCCGGTCAATATTGAAAAATAACTGCCATTAGGATCTCTCCTACCTCCAGGCAACCCAGTGAAACCCGATGAATTGGTGGCGCCAGTATTGGGCCAATACCAACCCCCGGGATCAGGTTCCGTCAAGGTACTTTTGAGGACAGGACCCGAAAAACTACCATTCAACATATTCAATAAATCAGACCACTCATAATCGGCAGGAACGTGCCAGCCAATGGGGCATAAGCCACGGGAATCCGTAACCGAATAATGGTTGTATAGTTTACCAAACAAACCATCGTTGATAGAATTATTGTCATAGATAGAAAAGGACCCTGAAACCAATCCCTGCCATGCACTACCTCCTAGGCCGGTAGGAATAGGATCACCATTTCTGTATTTGGAAACCTTCAAATTACTTTGAAGCCAACATTGTGAACCTATAGCCACTGTTTGATATGCATTGCCATCAACATCGTTCACTGGACCACATGATGAAAAACCATTGGATGTTTGGGTATTAAACGTTAAATTATTACCATAATTTGTGCCAACACTATTTGTAGCATACGCACGAATGTTGTAGGAAGTTGATGGACTAAGGTTGGTCAAAGTTCCACTGAATGAACCCAATCCCTGTCCATCAATCGTGTGAGATCCTGTTAAAGAAGGATTTGCTTGAAGGCTGTAAGCAAACCCCCTTTGAATAATAGATGAACCTCCATCCGATGAAATATTTCCATGACAAACAGCACCACTACTTGTAATACTACCTACAGAATTGGTAGTTAAAGTAGGTAAAGCTGGTAACGTACTAAATGTCAATTGATTACCGTAGGCGGTTCCTATGGAATTAGTTCCATAGGAACGAACATAATACAAAGAATTGGAAGATAAACCGCTGATTGAACTGATAAATGAACCTAAACCACTACCATCGAGCGTAAAATCATTAGCCAAAGTTGGGGTTGGATTCAAACTGTAAACAATCCCACGAGCAGTGACTTCAGCTCCTCCACTTGAAACAATATTGCCTCCGGAAACTGCACTCGTTGAGGTGATTGAGGAAACAGAACTAGTTGTAAGGGAGGGTAAGACCGCTAAAGTCGAAAAACTAATTTGATTGCCATAAGCAATTCCAACACTATTTATGGCGTAGGCTCTTACATTATACAAAGTCGCAAATTGTAAATTTAATAAGGTACCACTATAATGGCCAATACCTTGACCTAGACCCCCAATATGGTTATCAAACAATGTTGGATTTGAATCAACTGAATAGGCAAAACCTCGATCAAAAACACCGGCCCCTCCATCAGTTGTCACGTGACCGTTTACCAATCCACTTTCAGAAGTTATGGAGGATACCCCGGTAGTTATTAAGGACGGAACGCCGAGAGAAGTCATGAAAGCCAACTGATTGCCATAAGATGTACCCACTTGATTTGACGCATAGGATCTTACAAAGTATTGAGTGTTCGGTAATAACCCAATAAGGTCACTTGTGAATGTACCTAACCCACTACCATTCACGGTATAAGTACCCGTTAGGTTTGGCTCTTGACTTATACCAAAAGCCACACCACGCGCGGTAACGGTATTACCACCATCTGAAAACACAAGACCACCTGACCTTCCACTGTTAGAGGTTATTTGCGTAACCGGCATGGTGGATAGGGCAGGCAATGCGGACAAAGTAGTAAAACTGAATTCACCACCATACGATGTCCCGACCGCGTTGGTTGCATAAGCCCGCACATAATAAAGCCTTGAATGAAGAAGATTGGTGAGGGAACTTGAAAAAACACCTGTTCCGTTACCATCTTGGGTGATGTTTCCTGAAATTAAAGGCTCCGAACTTGTCCCAAAGGCTACACCTCGGAAAAGAACCGCCGAGCCGCCATCCGAAACAACATTTCCTCCTGAAATTGCGCCGTTTGAGGTTATACTACTAACACCAGATGTAGTAACATTAGGAGGTGATAGAGGAGGATTCGAACTTGTAAATGATAATTCTTGACCATAGGCAGTCCCGAGGACATTCGTCGCATAAGCTCTTACATAATATAGAGTTGAAGGATTCAACCCGGATAAAATACTAACATAGGTTCCGACGCCATTGCCATCAAATGTGGTTATGTTCATTGTTGTAGGATTCGGAATAACTCCATAGACCACACCACGATGAGTCACAGAACTACCGCCATCTTGCAAAACGTGGCCGCCACAAGATGCCGACGATTGAGTGATTAAACTCACCGCAATGTCGTGCAAGTCGGTAAATTGATTTGATTGGACAAGGTTGTGAAGGAAAGTCTATTTCCGTAAGAAACGCCAATAGAATTCACTGCATACGCCCTAACAAAATACTGGGTACTGGATGAAAGGCTTGTCAAATTGCTGGCAAAGGAGCCGGCACCATTGCCGTTGAAGGTTGTCCAACTTCCAGAACTGTTCAAAAACACGCCTGAATCAGTGCTGTAAACAACGCCTCGCTGGGCTACGGATGAACCTCCATCAAACAATACATTTCCACCGCTTACAGCCGACGTAGAGGTAATTAATGATATATTCTCCGTAGTGACTGTAGGGGTGGTCGCTGCAATATTGAACGACCTAATTGGCCTTACATACTCACTCCACGATTTATAGGTAACATTCGATGATACAAAGCCATAATTATAAGAAACACTCATTCCATAGATGTCGTTGTATTGGGTACTAGTCCAAAATGTTTTATTGCTTAGGTTACCAATATTCAATGGAATCAAATTCGTCAACATGGTCGAAGCTTCGTCCAAGCTCGGCAAATACCAATCGTTAAATACCCCATTGACATACGAATCACAAATACTCGCGGCAATTGGACGATATCCACAATTACTCAAAATAACATTGGTATTATTTTGACCAGATCCCATAGTTGTGTTTGTGCCAGCAATCAATGTTCCATAACACCCCCACAACGAATTATCTACATCGTTTTCTGCGCAAATTAAACCACTCGTACCATTTCCATCAATATGGAAAATGATGCCTCCCCCATATGTTTGTCCAACTGTAAGCCCTAGGGTCAAAAAATTAATTTGATTCCCATATATTGTACCGAGCGTATTTGTAGCAAATGCACGGACAAAATAGTTCGTTGAAAACGTTAGATTAGAAAGGGTGCAAGAAAAAGACCCCACACCGCTGCCGCAGATGACGCTATTCCCGGTATTTAAATCCGGGATTGGATTGGTTCCAAAAACCAATCCACGGGAATAACAAAAAGAACCTCCATCGTTCACAACCACCCCACCTACCTGAGCGCTAGATGACGTAATGTTGGTAACCGTAGGGTCCGTATTGACTTGAGGTGGATTACCCCACCAAGTAGGTATGTTGTTAGTAATCCGTAAAAACTGGCCTTCTTGACCGGGCAATAATCTAGCCCACTCCGTTCCGTTCCAATAATTGATTTCACCTATTTGTGAACCTTGAGGAAATGAACCTTGAGGACCAGGGATTCCTTGAGGACCCATAGGACCAGCAACACCGGGTACGCCTTCATTACCTTGGGGACCCTGTGGGCCGGTTGGCCCAGTCAATCCAATCGGGCCCTGTGGACCCACTGCTCCATCATTACCCGCAGGACCCGCAGGACCCGCAGGACCCGCAGGACCCTGGGGACCTTGCGGACCAACAGCACCCGGCACTCCATCCGCTCCTGCAGGACCCTGTATGCCCTGTGGACCCTGTGGACCCTGTGGGCCCTGTGGGCCAGCGGGTCCGGGAGTCAAGGAATGTTGAGCCATCAATGCAAAGGGCACACTGAGCAGTTCGGTGGTTTGAATAAGGGAAAAATTGTTGCCCCCGGATGGATCTACTTCGGTTTGCAAGAAATAAGGTCCCGAGCCCCATGCAATTTGATTAAAAGGCAATAAACCGACGCCACTTTGAGCCAGTCCGCTACCAACCTTCAAGCTCAACAAACCGTTGGCATTGGTCTGAGCCTGATGGGTCTCCACGTAAACCGCAGAACCTGACGCAGTACCCTGCAGCAAGGATATTCGTACCGTAACCGCTTGGTTGCTCACCAATTGCCCGGTATTGTTGCGAATGACCGACTGATGCATGATGCCCTGTGGCACCTGCTGGGCTTGAAGGCTTGGTATTTCGAAAGCACACCCTAACCAAAGGATGGCCATGGTCATCCAGAAAATTGGATTCCGAAATGTGGAGGTACCTAGTTTGGGATTCATCGATTAGGATAATTAAGGAACTATTGAAAATTGTTAGAGAATTTACTATGGAGTTACGGCCTCTTGAGCATTGAAACTACCTGCATGAAGGTGGTTGGCTTGCCAGCCTCTTCCAACGACTCAAAACGACATTGGGCCTTGTAAGCCCCTGCTGACCAGTTCTCCGTTTCGAGAGAAAATTCGATACGACCTGATGAAGAGGTCACCTGATAATCTGACCAAATCAAACGGCCGGCAAGGTCCCTCACCTCGATCTGCCATTTACCTGCCATCGGTGAACTTAAACGCAACGCCATGTACGACTCGAATGGATTCGGGTACGCCGTGATTTGCCACTGATCTTGACCGCGTTGTCGCAAACCAGGTGCCGACCATTGCCAAGCCTCTTGGACCTCTCCCCATCCGTTGGCCAATTCACTCTTTGCTCGATCCACCTTCAAGGAGCCCGTGGCCTTGCCCCTTGCCTCCAACACAAAAATAACTTCGCCTTCCTTAACTTCCCATGGAACCAAACCGTACCAAACAAGACCTAAACTGCTACCCTCTTGACGATGGACCAAGGCCCCATTCAGATCTGGCCGATTGCACCGAACATTTTGGACCTCCATCCCTTGAGGCAATTCCAGCCACAACGTGACCGCACCCAAATCCATCGAGTTGGTCAAACGCAAGGGAATCTCGTACGTGCCTTCTTAGCTTGCCACCATACCATCCTCCACCAAGGGCATCCATAGCGACCTTGTAGCAATGCCCGGCACATAGGACCCGTTAACATCCCCGGCAAACAAAGCATCCACACCAACCACTTGTTCCACCTGACCAGGCTGGCGTTGGACCTGTACCTGATTGGTGGAATAACGCCAATCCCCCGCCAATCCAAAAGTTGAAAAATGACCCGATACCCTCCGCATTATCATCAGCGCATCACCGTTGGTCAACACCGAATTTGCATTCACATCCCCCGCCAAGGCATACAATCCCGTCAACGGAGCCAAACCTGTAAACGAACGATTCACCAACAAAGCGTCAGTGCCGTTCACCCCGGACCAGCCTCGGGTATCGGCAAGAACCATCGAATAATTCCCATCCGCTACCGTGCCAAGATCCGCTGTCCCTTGTGGATCCGTAGTTCCTGACGCCACCGATTGGCCTTGGCTGTTGCGTAGCTGTACCGAAACAGCGCCCAAGGGTGAATGCAAAGCATTGAGATAATGCAATTGAGCCTTGACCCGAAGGCCGGGAAAAAGCCATTCATGCGGTTGTTGAACCCCCGATTGTCCCCTGTAGAATGAAGGTTGTCCCACATAGCCCGTTGCCCACAGCGAACCACTCACCGACTC
>RFMW01000199.1 GCA_009927485.1 Sphingobacteriia bacterium | reverse complement strand
CCAACCTTAATGGCCCAAGACCAAATCTTCGCCGACCAAACGACCAAAAACAGGGCAAGCATTCAGCGCTGCACAAAAAGCGATATCCTCCTCCAAGCCTGCCGAGGCCAAGCGTTGATAATGCGAAGATAACCGCATCGCGGAGGGCAGGTCATGACGGTGTTGCTGCCACAACGAACGCGCGCCTGTCACACGATCGTCCTGGGATTGAACAGGTAGCGCCTCGTCGCGATTGGACAGCGCCTCGGCCAAGGCACCGGCCAGCAGGGTATCTTCCCACGAAAATTTGCCTTGCCACCCCGAACAAAGCAGCACCGTGGGGCGGGGATTTCGTTGAAGTTCGTGGGTCAAGGCCTCCAAACCCAAAAAGGACCCCACCAAAATCTCCGCGGCCCCGGCCTTCTTGGCGGCTAACAAAGCCCGTGTTCCGTTGGTGGTGGTCAAGGCCACCTTGGTGCCACGAAAACGGGATTCACAAAAAACCAAGGGTGAATTCCCGACTTCAAAACCGGGAGCCAACAAGCCCCCGCGCTCAGCGGCCGGAATAAAACCCTGATCCGCCAAGGCCAGGCTTTCATCGGTGGTCAAAACCGGTCGAAAACAGGCAATGCCGGCGTGAAGACCTGCGCAAATCGCTGATGTAGCGCGCAATACATCCATTACGACCACCCGCGTGTTCGGTTGGAAGGTGTTCCCTATTTCTTCGGGGGTGAAGAAAACCTGTAAGTCCAAGCAGGATTCAGCCATTACAACAAGGCTTGCTGTGCTTAAGGAATAAAAGGAGGTTTAACGGTTCGGGCTTGGAGGAGCCGATCCCTGTTTTCGACCCAGATCGCCGTGCCCACCGCCGCAAATTCAGCTTGGACATACCCCATACCAATGTAGCGACCGGTGGATATGGACTCCGAGCCGGAGGTCACTCGACCAATTTCTAAACCACCGGAATCCCGCAACACATAACCCTGCCGTGGAATACCACGATCCTCCATAACAAATCCTACCAAACGTTTGGACGGTCCGTTTTTCTTTTGTTCTAACCAATGTTCCCGGCCTATAAAGTCTTTTTTGAAGGAGGTAATCCACGACAAACCGGCCTCAATCGCCGAGGTTCCCTCGTCAATATCGTTGCCGTAAAGACAAAAGCCCATTTCCAAACGAAGGGTATCCCTGCAACCCAAACCACAGGGGACCAAACCATGCGGAGCCCCCTCCTGCATCAAGGCCTTCCACAAAACCTCGGCCTGCTCCGCCCCAACATACAATTCAAAGCCTCCTGCCCCGGTATAACCCGTGGCCGAAACCAAAACGGAACCTATGCCGGCGACCGAAGCATGGGTGAAATGGTAATACGCCAAACCGGACAAATCCGTATCGCAGAGCGGTTGCAGGACGTGCAGGGCCTTGGGGCCTTGGAGCGCCAAGAGGGCGGTGGATTCCGAACGATCTTCGATGGACACCGAACCGTCTTGGGGCAGGTGCTGCTTGAGCCATTCCCAATCTTTGTGGAGATTGCCGGCATTGACCACCAACATGTAGGATTCAGGGGCCAGGTTGTACACCAACAAATCATCGACCAGTCCACCCTTGCCGTTGGGCATGCAGGAATATTGAACCCGGCCCGGAAACAAAGCCTCCACATGATTGGACGTCACCTGCTCCAAAAGGCCAAGCCCCGGGCCCACGCACCATAAACTCCCCCATATGCGATACATCAAAAAGACCGCATGCTGTACGTACGGCCACGTGTTCAGCTTTGATTCCGCTGTAACTCACCGGCATCTCAAAGCCGGCGAAGGGGACCATCTTGGCTTGCAGTGCCAAATGGGCGGCATGGAGCGGGGTCTTCAATAGAGGGGCGTTTTGCATTGGTGGGGGAGGATATCGGTGAAGAATTGAGCTTCAAAAGTACATTCAAGACCAACTTATCTTTGGAAGCAAATCCTGAAAATATGCATTTAGCCGAACCCCTCGCCATACCCCAATTGGCCGCCGATTTAGGCCTCGAAATCATCGGGGATTCCGCTCTCATGATTCACGGAATCAACGAAATCCACAAGGTGGTCCCCGGTGATTTGACCTACTGCGACCATCCCAAATATTACCCCAAAGTCCTTGCCTCCCCGGCCACTGTCATCCTTATCAATGCACGGGTGGACTGTCCTCCGGGGAAATGTCTTTTGTTATGCGAAAGCCCCTTTGATGCATACAATGCTTTGGTAAGTCGGTACAAGCCCTTTTCCAATCCCATGGGCCGGACCTACTATGCGGGTCAAGAGGTGAGTCTTGGAGAGGACACGGTCCTCATGAACGGCGTGGTCCTTGGGGATCGTGTTCGCATTGGGAAATCCTGCGTGATCCACCCCAACGTGGTCATCTACTCCGATACCATCATTGGCGATCATGTGGTCATCCATGCGGGAACGGTGATTGGCGCTGATGCTTTCTATTACAAAAAACGCCCAGAAGGGCATTATGACAGGCTCTTGAGTTGTGGCCGGGTCATCATTCATGATCGGGTTGAAATTGGAGCAGCCTGCACCATCGACAAGGGAGTATCGGGCGATACCATCCTTGGCGAAGGGAGCAAATTGGATAACCAGGTCCACTTGGGTCACGGGGTTGTGGTGGGCAAGAACTGCCTGATCGCGGCGCAAGTCGGGATAGGCGGCAAAACCCGTATTGCCGACGGGGTTTGTTTATGGGGTCAGGTGGGCGTCCAAAAGGATATCGATATTGGTCCCGGCGCCAATGTGCTCGGCCAATCCGGGGTTACCAAATCCATCCCGGGAGGCAAAACGTATTTTGGAACACCCGCCCGCGATGTACGCGATGTTCACCGGGAGACCATTAGCCTAAGGCGTCTGTTGGACCCCGACGAACGGAAAGCCGGGGCTGAATAAGCGGGTTTACGAATTTTCAAACAGGTCGCTGTCCTGGCCAAGGTTAAGCAATCGAAAACTTAAGCGATGCCACGGCGATGGGCCCCGTTGTTGCAGGGCAAGTCGGTGATCCTGGGTGGGGTATCCTTTGTTTCGATTCCATTGGTAGGAAGGATATTCCTGATGCGCCTCGAGCATGAGGGCATCCCTATGCGTTTTGGCCAATATTCCTGCGGCCGCAACGCTGCAAAATCGTCCGTCGCCTCGGATCTCGCAACGGAACGGCACCTTGCCCCATGGAATAAACCGGTTACCGTCCACCAAGATGATGCTCGGTGTTACGCTTAGTCCGGCAAGGGCTCGATGCATAGCCAGTATGCTGGCTTGCAGGATATTCATTTGATCGATCTCTTGGGGGCTGCAAGATCCCATAGCCCATGCCAGGGCACCTTCGCGGATCCGTTCTGCCATGGCTTCGCGCTGACTTTGATTGAGTTTCTTGGAGTCCCGTAACATTGACCAATCGAGATCGGGATTCAAAATCACGGCAGCGGCTACCACAGGCCCCGCAAGGCACCCCCGTCCCGCTTCATCGCAACCGACCTCCCCCGCTTCAGGAAGGGTATAACCTTTCGACGCTCGCAAAGCTTTGGATTCGAACATTTTGCTGACTTTAACGTCACCCTTGCCTTTGCACCTATCACAGATCCCCTTGCATGGGACGCAAGACAATTTCCTCGAAGACGGTCCTTGGAGAAGCATGGTAAGCATGAAGAATGACCTCTGCCACGTCCTTGGGCGGCATAAGACGCTCTTCAGGCCAGGGGCTGCCGGCCCATGAATCGGTAAAGACAGCCCCGGGCAAGAGGGCAGAAACTGCGATACCGTCGCTTAACCATTCGGCCCGCAGCATTTTGGTCAAGCCTAACAAAGCGAATTTGCTCATGCAATACGATGCACCCCCGGGATAGGCTTTGAGGGAAGCCACCGAACACAAGGTGAAAACATACGGCCTTGGAGATTTGCATAACATGGGATGCAATGACCTGCTCAAGCGATAAGCGCTGTACACGTTCAGCGCCATGAGATTCTCCATTTGCTTATCGGGGGCATTCAAGATGGAATCCGAAACAAAAGAGCCCGCATTGTGCACCAACATATCCACTTGGACCGCGCTCGATTGCACCCATTGCGCCATGGCCTCGCATCCTTCTGCGGTCGATAAATCGGTGCTGAGGTAATGGACGTTTCGACATCGGGTTAGCCATGGCAATTGCTCGGCCTCCGATCGGCCGCAACCGTAAACTTCCCACCCCAACTCATCCAAAAGCTGAACCACCGCCAGGCCTATTCCGCGGCTGGCTCCGGTAACGACGGCAATTTGAGGGGATGGGGTGGGGTCTGTGGTGGGCATGATGCGTGGTTGGCGGTTGTAGGAAACGTCAGGTCGGAGGATGTCCTACCAAATGTAGGCGCTGGGATGGTCAAAGCATGTAAATTTGAACGACAAATGGCCGCGATTTTCCCTGCACCTTGCCCTAAGTCCCAAGTTCCCTCTCCTGGATGAATTTCTTTTACCATTTTGGGCGATACCTGATGATGCTACGACTCATGCTCCGCAAACCGGAAAATGGACGGATGTATTGGGAGGAAACCGTTCGGCAAATGTCCTCCATTGGCTTGGGTTCGGTGGGCATTGTGGCCTTCGTCGCGGTGTTCATGGGGGGGGTTTCCGCGGTCCAAACGGTGTATCAATTGGTGGCTCCTTACATTTCCCTGACCGTTGTGGGCTCCATCGTCACCAATTCCAGCATACTCGAATTAGGCCCGTCGATTACTTCCTTGGTCTTGGCTGGCAAAATTGGCTCCAACATTGCCTCC
>RFMW01000081.1 GCA_009927485.1 Sphingobacteriia bacterium | reverse complement strand
TCCATCCCGGCCGGGCATTGTCCTCTGCATCAAGTTCAACGCGGAGCCCCATCGCTTGGCATTCGTGGACAATTTTTGGCAAGCATCGCGCAGCACCGAAATCGTATCCGCGCCTTTGTAAATGGGAACCACCACCACCTGTACCGGAGCGAGCATGGGCGGGAGGACCAGGCCTTGGTCATCCGAATGGGCCATGATCAAGGCGCCCATCAAACGCGTTGATACTCCCCAAGACGTGGCCCAAACATATTCTCTACCTCCTTGGGCGTTGGCAAATTGGACATCGAAGGCCTTGGCGAAATTTTGCCCGAGGAAATGCGAGGTCCCGGCTTGCAATGCCTTCCCGTCTTGCATCAAAGCCTCGATGCAATAGGTATCTACCGCCCCCGCAAAGCGTTCTTGCTCGGTTTTGACTCCTTTGATAACGGGCATGGCCATCCACTGTTCCGCAAAGTCTGCGTACACGTCCAGCATTTGCTTGGTTTCGTGAACGGCCTCCTCTGCGGTCGCATGGGCGGTATGACCCTCTTGCCATAGAAACTCGGTAGTCCGTAGGAAAAGCCGTGTGCGCATTTCCCAGCGGACCACGTTGGCCCATTGGTTGATCAGCAGGGGTAGGTCCCGGTAACTCTGGATCCAATCCCGGTAACTGTTCCAAATGATGGTCTCTGAGGTCGGCCTGACGATCAGTTCCTCCTCAAGTTTGGCCTGCGGGTCTACCTCAATTTGACCATCCGCTCCGTTACGCAGTCGGTAATGCGTCACCACTGCGCATTCTTTGGCAAAGCCATCCACGTGGGCGGCTTCTTTACTGAAGAATGATTTGGGAATGAAGAGGGGAAAATAGGCGTTCTGGTGGCCGGTAGCCTTGAACTTGGCATCCAGCGCATCCCGCATTCTTTCCCAAATCGCAAAGCCGTAGGGCTTGATGACCATGCAACCCCGGACCGCCGAATAATCAGCCAGCCCTGCCCTGATCACCAGGTCCTGGTACCATTGAGCGTAATCTTGGGAGCGTTCTGTAATTTCTTTGGCCATTTTACGTTAACAAATTAAAAATCAAGTAAGGAGTTTGAATTGCAAGAATGAACGGTTTAAATCAGGTTCTATGCAAAAAAACACACCAAAACCAGGAACACGCGTAAATTTTTTGAATTCCATTTTTTTGATTAAACCATCAACAAGAAACCTTATCCAAAATTTCAGCAAATAGAAGCGTAAATTTGCATTAATCAGCCCTTTAAATCCATTGGCCATGAAAAGTTCCTTGAGTTTGCAGAGCCTCGTTTGGGTTCTCTTGTTGCCGACCTTGTTTTCGTGTTCCAGGCAGGCCCTGAACGTGTCCGGAGCTGACGATCATTACAATGCTGACACGTATTACATAGCAGGGGGATTTGATGCTGAAGAGGATCGACAAGGTCGGGAAGCCTCGATCAACGACTCTGGGGATAATTCCACAAATCGAGATAGGGGGAACCGGGCAGAAGGGGCAGACCGAACTGGATCCGATTTTGGTAGGCGCAATAATGATCTTGGAAGGGCTGATCGATGGGCTGGATCCCGTGGATGGGAGGACGATGAAAGGGGAAATGACCTATTGGATGACGATTTGGGAATGAGTATCGCAGATTACCGCAGGGCTTACCGCCGTGGGTACCGAGACGGGCAATGGGATGCCAATGCTTTGCCCGGGCTGTATAGCCCGAACTACGGCGGTTGGGGATGGGGAATCGGACCAGGCATTGGATGGAACGCCCCTTGTTGGAGCTGGGGTGGGGGATGGAATTATTATGCCTATTGGAACAATCCATGGAATTCTTGGAACAATCCATGGGGTAACAGCTGGGGTTGGGGCGGTGGATACGGTTGGGGGGGCGGTTGGAACAGTTGGGGTTACGGCGGATGGAATCATTGGGGGGGCTGGAATCGGTGGGGTTGGGGTGGTTGGAACGGCTGGGGAGGCAACACCTATGTTTGGATTTATAACCAACCCCGTTATCGCTCAGGTCCTCGAAGGGATCGTCTGAACCAAATTAATGCCAGGAATAGTACCGGAAATCGTATGACCCCCTGGGGTCAGGCCAGGGTGAACGGGACATCCCGTCGTCACGGCGATTTTGTAAGCAGGGTATCAACCATCAACAGGAGGAATCTAACGTCTACAAATGCAGTTGCCAATGCAGGTTCCAACGATCAGCGTGGGCGTCGAGTATTTTCATTGCCGTATGCTCAAGAGCGTCCTACCCAGCGGGAAGGGGTTGACAACAGAACCCGAAACGGGGTTGACTATACTGGAAACCCATTGGGGACCTCCAGAGAGCGCAATTACTCCTTCAGAGATCGTTTTTCGGAATCCGGTACAAGCCGAGGTTCGTATTACGACAAAGGAACAGAAAGGACTTATGGGAACGATAGGGTTCGTGGCGGCACTTGGTCGGATAGAAATCGCAGTTCGGAGGTTCGCTCACCTCGCTCGGATTACAGCTCACCTCGCTCGGAATACAGTTCCCCGCGATCTACCTACAGTTCCCCGCGATCTACCTACAGTTCCCCGCGCTCATCATCCAGCACACCGCGGTCTTCGTACAGCACACCGCGGTCTTCGTATAGCACGCCTCGCTCATCATACAGTACACCTCGCTCATCATACAGCACGCCTCGCTCATCATCCAGCACACCCCGCTCAACATATTCTGCGCCGCGCTCTTCATCCGGTTCTTCGACCGGCTCCTCTTCAGGTTCGAGCCGATCCTCTTCGGGTTCTTCTTCGGGTTCCGGTCGTTCCGGTTCATTTTCACCAAGGCGTTAAAGCTACGATTTCTTATGAAATTGAATTCTGCGCTACGGATTTGCTTGGTTGGGTTAACATTTTTGTTTGTCACAGGTCTTGAATCGGGAGCCCAAGGCTTGAACGACGTATGGTTATACGGGAGACCGGATATGGCCGTTACCGCAAGGAGCGCGGGCATGGCTGGGGCGAACGGGGCCCTTGCCGGAGATTATGGGGCCGTGTTGGTTAACCCAGCAGCGATGGGAGGTATTCGTAAACTAACCTTGGGTGGCACCCTTGGCTTGGTGGTCAACAATCGTTCCAACGCCTACCTGGATCGTGAAACTCCCTCAGGAACGGCTCGTTTACCTTTATCTGATCTTTCCATCATGGTACCCCTGAACGCTTCGGGTTCTTGGCAACATGCTTTGGGCATGGGGTACAGCCAGAACAGGAACTTAGCAGAGCGATGGGAATACAGTGCCTACAATACCGAGACTTCATTACTTCACCATTGGGCAGATGAATACAATCTAGGAGCCAATCTGGATGATTATGGTTCAGGGCTTGCGTACGATTGCGAACTCATTGGCCTAATCAACCCCTCCAATCCTAATTCCATGTTGGGAACCGTTCTTCCCAATGCCAACATTCAACAAAGCGAAATTAGGCAAACCAGGGGTAGGCAAACCGAGTTCAGTTTTCATTGGGCCAGCAGCTTCGAAAACATCCTAAGTATTGGGGCCTCCGTTGGACTCAGGGGATTGGATTATCGATGGAAGTCAACCTATACGGAGAACGACCTTCGGGACAGCATTCCAGGTTTTGATCGTTTCGATTATTACAGGCAACTCGATGTGTCCGGTTCGGGGTATTTCTTTAGGGTTGGAGCCCAGGCACAACCCCTGCCTTGGCTAAGATTGGGATTGGCCTATAGCGGCAGGGAAAGGACTGAACTTTCCGAGGATTACCAAGCCACGATGACCTCAAGTGGAGCAATCCCACCGAGACCCTTAGGTCATCTTCGCCCAGCCCCGACACGGTCGCCTTTTGTTTGGAATTACAGGGGTTCCAGCAGGACAACCCTTTTCCTTGGCCATGTTTTGGGGCGGGAACGGTCTTGTTTCTGTGGATTATGATTGGATGGGTTACGGGGGTATGGGTGTGGCCAGCGCCTGGGACGAACAAAGCCTGGATTTCGAGATTTCAGATTGGGGTAAGGAGCTGAACCAAACCGTACGCAATTCCCTGCAAATGGGCCAGCAACTAAGGATCGGTACCGAATGGGTGCAAGGTCCGGCTGCCTTTAGGGCGGGGTATCAATGGTCATCAACCCCCTTTGTGGATGAATTGGTGGAAAGACCATGGAATCAATCGCGCAGGCAGTTTACGGTGGGCGCCGGTCGCAAGATGGGTTCCATGACCTTGGATGTTGCGGCCTATTGGACGGAGACTTCGGCGTCGGAGCAGATTTACCCCATGTTGGCCCCAGAAAAAGGGCCGGTCTTGCGCAGTACCCGTACCGGCTTTGGGTTGATGTGTGGGGTCTATTATCGCCTTTGAGGCGGGGCCTCCAACGCTTATTTTTGTCACCGAATGCCAGGGTTATAATTCGGGCCATTTCCGTATTGCGACGCCTTTTCCCATTCTTATCGTACTCCAGATTCAATCCTTAGAAATCAAACAAGCCCCATGAATATATTGGTTTGCCTTAGCCAGGTCCCGGATACCACGACCAAAATTTCTTTTACCAGCGATAACAAAGAACTTAACAAAGCGGGGGTGCAGTACATCATCAACCCTTATGATGAATTGGCGCTGACCAAAGCCCTGGAGCTCAACGAAGCAAGCGGTGGAGGGTCGATCACGGTGGTGCATGTGGGTGGGGCCGATGCAGAGCCTGTGTTACGGAAGGCCTTAGCAATTGGCGCAGATCAGGCCGTCCGTATCGATACGGCCCCCGTGGATGCAAGGCAAGTGGCCGGTGAAATTGCACATTTTGTAAGCGGCGCATCTTTTGATCTTGTGCTGGCAGGGCGGGAATCCATTGATTACAACGGTGGATTGGTAGGTGGAATGCTTGCGGAATATTTGGACTGGCCCTTGGTCAACGTGGCGACTTCCATCGAGGGCGGGGCAGGAGGCAGCATGATCGTGTGCAGGGATATGGACGGAGGTCGCGAGAAATTGGAGGTTAATTTGCCGGCCGTCATCACTTGCCAAAAGGAACTCACTGAACCACGCATTCCCAACATGAGGGGCATTATGGCCGCTCGAACCAAGCCTCTTCAAGTCCTTGCCCCTCAGGGGAAAGGTGCTGATATGCATGTCCTGGAGCATGCCCTTCCTCCAAGCCGACAGGCTTGCCAATTCTTCGAGGTTCATCAAATGGATGAATTGGTCGAGGCTCTGCATCAACAGGCCAAAGTATTGTAATTCACCTCAGAAAGATATATTGTTATGAAAATATTGGTTTACGCGGAACAACAAGACGGTCAACTCAAAAAGAGTGCCGTGGAAGCAGTATCCTTTGCTCGTCAAAGTTTTGAATCCCTAGGGGATTTGAACATTACCGTTCTCCTCGGAGGACAGGTGGATACGCAAGCTGCGGCCGATCTTGGCCTTTACGGCGCCAATTCGGTTTGGATGCCTGCGGAAAATACCTTGAATGCTTTCGAAGTTCATCTTCATTCTTTGGCGATTCAACAGGCCTTGGCTGAATCCGGTGCGCAGGTCCTTGTCATGGCCCACACGTATTGCGGCAAATCCCTGGCGCCTCGCTTGTCGGTTGCATGGGATGCGGTGCTGGCCGCTGGGGTCAACGGTACTCCGGAATGTGCAGCCGACGGCTCTTGGAAGGTGCAACGTACGGTCTATTCCAACAAGGGGATTGCATCCTACGCTGTATCGGGGACCAGGCGGATTTTGTCCTTCCTGCCCAATGCCCTCAAGCCGGTGGAATGTGGCTCTCCCTGCAGCGTGACCCCATGGAATGTCTCTGTGAACACGGGTGCCGCCAAGACCCGCAGTTTGGAGCTTCAGAAGGTTCAAGGTAAAATTCCATTAACCGAAGCCGAAAGGGTAATTTCCGGTGGCCGCGGTCTCAAAGGACCGGAGCATTGGCACCTTATCGAAGATCTGGCCGAGGTATGCGATGCGGCAACCGCTTGCTCCAAACCGGTTTCGGACATGCATTGGCGTTCCCATGACGAGCACGTTGGACAAACCGGGATCACCATCAAGCCGGACCTTTACATTGCGGTCGGCATATCGGGGGCGATTCAGCACCTTGCCGGGGTGAGCAGTTCCAAAACCATCGTGGCCATCAATACCGATCCGGAAGCCCCTTTCTTCAAGGTTGCCGATTACGGAGTGGTTGGGGATGCTTTTGAAGTCCTTCCTCAATTAACCCAAGCAATTCGGCGATTGCGCAAAGGATAAGGTTCCGTATATTCGGATATGAAAAAGTTGGAGCTGGAATTGTTGGCCCTATCCGAAAGCAACGCCTCCATCCATTCGTACGCAGTAGTTCTGGGAGAAAAGTACGGCAAGCGTAAATTGCCGATCATCATTGGCTCATTCGAGGCACAAGCCATCGCCATAGAGCTTGAGCGAATGAAGCCCGCAAGGCCACTAACACATGATTTGTTCGTAACCATGGCCAAGACCTTGGGGGCACAGCTCAAGGAGGTTTTGATCACGGATTTGAAGGAGGGCGTATATTTCGCTAACCTTGTATGGGTCAGGCAAGAAGAAGGCGGCAAACCATGGGTACAGGATGCCCGGACCAGCGATGCCCTTGCGCTTGCTGTTAGGTTTGCTTGCCCGATCTACACCGTGGAGTCCGTCCTTTCCCAGGGGGGGATTGAACCGGAACAGTGGGATGCTGCCTTCGACCCCAAACCAACAACCTCATCGGAGCCAGATCAGTTGGATGCCTTTGCGGGGCTTGCCGAGGATAATTCCAAAGGCAATCGTCTCTCGATCAAAGCCTTGGAGCAGGAGTTGCAGGAGGCATTGAGCCACGAGGATTACGAAAGGGCAGCCCGCATTCGGGACAAAATTGAACAACGTCGTCGCGATTCTTAAAGAAAAATTCTATAATGGCAGATTCTTACCGTGGTGTTTTGGGCATGATATTCCTTATGGGATTGCTTTGGTTGTTTTCGGAGAACCGCAAAGCCATTCGATGGAAAACTGTTGGCGCGGCTTTGCTGCTTCAGGTGGTTTTGGCCTTGATGGTTCATAAGGTCGCATGGTTTCGCCAAATTTTTGAGTGGGTCTCCGGCTTTTTTGTGGTGGTTTTGGGTTTTACCAAAGCGGGTTCCGTATTTCTCTTTGGGTCCTTGGTGGAAAGGGTGGATAGTTTTGGTTTTATTTTCGTTTTTCAAGTTCTTCCAAACATTATATTTTTCGCTGCTTTAAGTTCTTTATTTTATTACCTGGGTCTCTTGCAGAAAATCGTCTGGGTTTTTGCGTGGGTTATGCGTCGCGGACTGCGTTTGTCGGGGGCGGAGAGTTTATCGGCTTCGGCGAATATATTCCTTGGGCAAACGGAGGCCCCGTTGTTGGTTAGACCCTATATCGAGGGGATGACCCGATCCGAATTGCTTGCCTTGATGATAGGAGGGATGGCGACCATTGCGGGATCCGTGCTGGCAGCCTATGTAGGTTTTTTGGGCGGCTCCGATCCTCAGCAGCAACAAATGTTTGCGACGCATTTGCTGTGCGCATCGATGATGGCGGCCCCGGCGGGAATACTCGCCGCCAAAATGCTCATCCCTGAAACCGATCAAATCAACGAGAAATTGGAATTGAACAGTGAACAATCCGGATCGAATGTTTTGGAGGCCATCGCCAACGGAACAACGGATGGGCTCAAACTGGCGGTGAATGTAGGAGCCATGCTATTGGTTTTTACCGCCTTGATGGCGATGGCAAATTACCTGCTGCAGTTCGGCATTGGCGAATGGACAGGCCTGAACGAACGTATTGCGGCGTCCACCGGGGGCCGACAAACGGCATTGAACATGCAGTATTTGCTGGGGATGGCCTTTGCGCCCTTGGCCTGGTTGTTGGGCATCGCCTCATCCGATGTTATGCTTATCGGGCAGTTGTTGGGGGAGAAGAGCATCATGAATGAATTTTTTGCATACACCACCTTAACACAGTTCAAAATAAGCGGTGTTCTCCAGGATCCTCGATCGGTAATCATTGCTACGTATGCGCTCTGTGGTTTTGCGAATTTTGCGTCGATAGGTATTCAGATTGGAGGGATTGGGGCCTTGGCCCCGGGGCGCAGGGCTTTGCTATCTCAATTGGGTCTCAAGGCCTTGTTGGGCGGAACGGTGGCCTCTTTGCTCAATGCGGCCCTGGCGGGCATGCTCGTTTAATCATAACCACAAATCGATGAAAAATTTCTTTTGGAAATGCGTCGCCTTCCTTGTATTGATAATATCAAGCCTCATGGTGCAGGCCCAAGATGGGGCCGGTCAATTCCTTGGCGCTCCTGTTTCTGTCCGTGAAATAGGGCTTCCTAAGGAAGTCCCAGCACGAATGGATTTCCATGTGGTGGTCAATGCGCCATACAGCGTGCAGATTCAAGGTCGTTTGCGCGAGGACGAACCCGGTTCCAAGGTACCTGCGCCCCAATGGCAAGGACTGGAAGCGGATATGGTACGGGCCTTTGTACGCTGGATGCAACGTGACAAGCAGATCCGCTTGGATTTTGACCCTATTTTTCATTCGGACACCGCCTCTCTTCGTTCCGCAATGGGAGCAGACCCTACCCAAGCCGCAGGGGTCTTGGTTGGGGCTGAAGGTGCAGATCCCGTCAAGGACAGCGCATGGCAAGCTCCCTTGCCTTGGTTGCGATCCGGGGTAGTCCTGCTCGTGCCTTTCTCGGATCGTTCATCATGGGGGGCTTGGAAAGCCATGACCCAAGGCCTGGACGATCGAAACCTTGTTTTGCATCAATCGCCGATGACGGCAGCCTGGGCAAAGGAGTGGACCAAGATGATTTCGTCCCGATGCCGAACCGAAAGGATTTCGGAGGAGTCCATGTTATGGAAAGCATTGGGTAAGAAAAGTGGAACCACCTACGCTGTTATGGATGCGGGAACGGCCTCTGCGTATTCGAGGCAAGGAGATTTCTCGGGTTGGCGGGTAAGAATTCCTGCCGGTTCTTCTCCAACCGTTCGTTATCTGGTATTCCCCCAGGGCTCTCTACTGAGGTCCTATTGGGAAGAATTCCTGTTCAGCGGATGGGGTTGGCTGAATTCCGAAGAATTTGAGGCCTTGATGGACAAGCACTTTCATGCCGGTGCTCGCTCGGTGATCAAGCCCTCTCCCGGACCATAGGGGACAAGGCTATTTTAAGGTGGTAAAGATTATTCGTTTAAGATTTGGTTAAATTTTTGATAACCACACATAAAGTTGCTCCAAAATCAGATTTATTTATTAATTTTCAAGAACGATGTTTTAAACTAAGAGAACAAAGATGAAAAACTTCATTCAATCGCTTCTTCTACTAGGGTCTTTGGTGACCTTGTTGGCCTTGTCCTCTTGCAAAAAAGACGAACCCACCCCGACTCCTACTCCTGCCTTCAATGGATTCACCATTGGATCTCAGAAATATCCAATCAGCAAAGGATGGATATTGTCTCTTGATACAGGTTATGTTTATGTGATTTTTGCGTCCAATACCATTTCCGATAGCCTTACAGGCATAGGAAATGTTTTAGCGGGTGAGTTTGCTGTGGCGGCAAACTCAATTACTTTGAACACGGGAATTTATGCTCTTAGTAGCTCAGGTAATCCAATGACCTGCGACGAATTTGGTTTTTGGTTGAATTCCGGTGAAGACGCTGACCCTAATTATGTTATTGAATCGGATTGGAATTTTAACAAGACTGTTTCAGTTGCAAAGGAGTCCGATAAATATGTTCTTACGTTCAGCGGTATTGTGGCCAGAGATTCGAATGATGTAAGTGTCACGACTTCCGCTGACATCAAGGTCCCGTTAACCGTCCTTGATGATTTTTTTGGTGGAGCGAAGTCATCGGATAAGGGATTGAATGACAATCAGTTCGAAGCGTTAAGGCAAAAACTACAGAAGTTTAGGCAACGCGCCAACCAACGATAGTTTATCAATTCTTGACCAAGGCGGCCATGGTTTGGCCAATGTTAGCGGGTGATGCGACGACATGGATGCCGCATTCGGACATGATGCGCATTTTGGCTTCGGCTGTATCGTCCTTGCCACCCACGATAGCCCCGGCATGACCCATTCGGCGGCCTGGGGGGGCGGTTTGTCCGGCAATGAAGCCCACGACCGGTTTGGGGTTCCCGGCATCACGCAGCCAGCGAGCGGCTTCTGCTTCCATGCCTCCACCGATCTCTCCGATCATGACAACGCCCACAGTTTCGGGATCGTTCATGAACAGTTCCAGGGCTTCGCGGGTAGAGGTTCCAATGACGGGGTCTCCGCCAATGCCAATGGCGGTTGAAATGCCCAGGCCCGCTTTGACAATTTGATCCGCAGCTTCGTAGGTCAGGGTCCCGGATTTGGAAACAATCCCGATTTTGCCGGGCTTGAAAACGAAGCCGGGCATAATGCCCACTTTGGCTTGCTCAGGGGTGATGATGCCGGGGCAATTGGGACCGATCAAACGGGCGTTCCTGCGGCGGACCATGGCCGCTGCTTGGACCATGTCCGAAGTGGGAATCCCCTCGGTGATGCAAACGATCAGGGGAATGCCTGCATCGGCTGCCTCCATGATGGCATCCCCAGCGAAGGCGGGAGGCACGAAGATGATGGAGACGTTGGCACCTGTTGCTTCCACTGCTGAACGAACGTCGTTAAAGACTGGTTTGCCCAAATGTTCAGTCCCTCCTTTGCCGGGGGTCACTCCACCGACAACCTGGGTGCCGTATTCCAACATTTGACCGGCATGAAAGGTTCCTTCGGTGCCGGTGAAGCCTTGAACCAGAATTCGAGAATGTTCGTTAACAAGTATGCTCATAGGATGGGGTTGACCGCCTTTGGCGGAATGCCCCAAAAATAGGCCAGACCTTAGGTCCTACCAAGATTACCCTGACTTTTCGCGGAATTGTTGCAAAAACCGAGTCGCATAAACCAATTCATTCAGCGCCTCGTTATCACTCTTCAGGATAAGCTGGCGATCACCCTCCCAGGTTTTGCGACCTTTGTAAAGGAATACAATATGGTCCCCGCATTCCAATACCGAATTCATATCATGGGTATTCACAATCGTCGTGATTTGATATTCGTTGGTAATATCCTGGATAAGGTGGTCAATGCGAATGGAGGTTTTGGGGTCCAATCCTGAATTAGGTTCATCGCAGAACAGAAATTGGGGTTCCAAGACGATGGCGCGGGCGATCCCTACCCTCTTCTTCATGCCACCGCTGAGTTCTGAGGGGAATAGCATTTCAGTTCCTGCAAGGCCAACCCGCTCCAAACAATAGGCTACACGTTCTTGCATTGCGGCTTTGGAGGCAGGCCGGAACATTCTCAAAGGAAAAAGGAGATTATCCAGGACCGTAAGGGAATCAAAAAGGGCAGCGGATTGAAAGAGCATACCGATTTTTTGACGCAATTCATTGCGTTGGTCACCGTCCATTTCCCCTAATTCCAAGTCCTGGTAGAACAGACGACCCGCATCGGGTTTGACCAAGCCGACCATCGTTTTCATCAGCACCGATTTTCCGCTACCGCTCGCACCGATGACCATGTTCACCTTGCCCGGTAGGAAGGTCGCGTGGATGTCGTCCAAAACGGATTTGTCCCCGAATTTTTTGGAAATTCCTTGCAGGCTTATCATCACACAACCTTGGGCATCCTGAGATTTTTTGGACTCATAACAACAATTGGGCCAAGATATAATCCCCCAAAAGAATGAGCACGCAACAATACACCACCGCTTTGGTCGAGGCCCTGCCTACTTCCAGCGCTCCACCATGCACATGGTACCCGTGGTAGGCCGAAACGGAAGAAATGAAAAACGCAAAGGTGACCGCCTTGCACATCGCAAAAAACACATCGTAGGGAAGGAAGCTGGATCTCGCCCCTTCGATAAACTGATCAAAGGTGATGAGGCCGGTCAGTTGGCAGATGACCATTCCGCCCAAGATGGACATGATAATCGAGGTAATGACCAGCAGTGGAATCATCGTGAGGCAAGCGACCACCTTGGGTCCGACCAGGTAGGACACGGGATTCACCCCCATAATTTCCAAGGCGTCGATCTGTTCCGAACTGCGCATATAGCCGAGCTC
>RFMW01000094.1 GCA_009927485.1 Sphingobacteriia bacterium | reverse complement strand
TAGTTGGTATTTTGAACAACCCGCGGTGACGGTCACCAGCGGTGCGTTAACCCAGAATATCTCAGCCATTTGTTACGGTGACGTGAATGCTTCTTACAGCCCGGTGGCCCGCGGTGATGCCGGATTGCTTCTTTTCGCTGATCAGGCCACGGCTCATCACGGCGCTCTGCCCTTGGCCTTGGATCGGGATTTGGCACTGGGCTCCTTGAGCTTGGAATTGAATGTGCCTGCCGGTGTGCGTGTTACGGGTATTCGTTCCTTGGTTGGTGGAGATTTGAGCTGGAACGAAGCCAACGGTCAAGTTCGTTTGGGCTGGTTCTCTGCCGATGAGGTAGCTGTTCAAGCCGGTCAAGTGGTCTTTGTTGTCGAAACCGAAATCACCCGGAACAACGATGTCGCTGGTCACGAATGGACGTTGGGTTCGGTCGCCGAGGCCACCGATGCTTGGGCGGTGAACCACCCCCAGGTGGGCCTACGCATTCCTTCGTTGGCCGCTCCCAAGGCTGCTGCTTATGTTGCGCCACAGCCGGTGAACCAGGGCGATAATATTCGCTTGGTCTTGAACTTGGATCGTGCCGCCACCCTGGAAGTGGAAGTTCGTGATATGTTGGGTCGTTCGGTGAGCCCTGTCCGTCAGGTAACCGCGGGTGCCGGTGCCGGCGAATTGAATATGGAAGGCCTGAGCAGCGGTCGTTATTCCATTGCGATCAAGTGGACCGACGGTTCGGGTCAGCGCCTCAACCTACCTCTTTTGGTTCGTTAAGCGCTGCCCAAGCCTCTTTCCATTCAAAAAGCCCCGCCTCATACCGGGGCTTTTTGTTTTGGGAGGATCTGGTGCATTCTTCGAAGAGGAGACAACAAAGCGAAAGTCGGGTTAAATTCGTAGGGCCTTTAGCCAATTTCCTTAAACCGCCCAATCTATGCGCACCATCGATCTTCTGCTCGAAGAATACGGGGAAAGCCACCAGAATCCCACCAACAAGTGGATACACTGGATCTGCGTTCCCACCATCATGTTCAGCCTCCTGGGTATCCTATGGACCGTGACGTTGTACGGTCCCTTGACGCTGGGCATGGTTTTCTTGGGAGCTGCTTCCTTGTATTATCTGCGCCTTTCGGGGACTCTTTTTGTGGGGATGCTGCTGCTTAGCCTGGCCATGGCTTGGGGCATTATGGCTTTGGAGCAGGCCGCGGGTTCATTCGCATGGCAAATCCACGTTGGACTCTTTGCAGCAGCTTGGGTTGGGCAATTTGTAGGGCACAAGATCGAAGGCAAAAAGCCATCCTTTCTCAAAGACCTCCAATTCCTCTTGGTGGGTCCGGCATGGCTTCTGCATTTTGTGTACCGCAAAGTCGGCTTGCCCATTTAGCCACCAAACAGTGGCAAGCCAATTGGCTCTGTTGTCTTAGGACCCGTTGCTCTTGGCCGTGTTCAGGTCCCTTTGCATAAGGCCTAGGTGAAGGCGACCGTGGTAGGTGCTGAACAAGGCCATTTCGCGGACGGTGACCTTGCACAGGGCAGGATGGGGGAGTATCTGGCTCTCCAAGTAGTCGGCTGGGCAAGACTGTAATTGGTTGACGTAGCGCTCGGTGAGGGCCAGCAGCCGCTTGTTGATGCGGTGTCGTTGGGTTGCTGATTGGGCAGGGGGCGCAAAAAAGGCCGAGGATTTGGCTTTAATTCCCGCCAGCCGGGCTTGGTAACGCTGGACCAGTTCATCGTAGGACCTGGAGGGGCGGTTGGCCCTTCCCCAAACCAATCGTTGCAGGGAATAGGGCCAGGAAGTGACCCAAACCACGATCCCCAAGGAACGAATCAAATGAACCAAGTGCTGGGCCGGACTCCATTTGCCTTCCAATGGAGGCGAGGCGTAGGTGCGGTCATCCAGTGAGTCCGTTAAATCCAAAACCTCCCGGTAGGCCTGGATTAAATTTTGAAGCATGAGGTCGTGGTCGTTCTTCATGGTGGGAATTTTACACTAAATCAAATTTCATGAAAAGATGAGCACTTGTACTTCCTTGATTCAAATATTTCGGTCTATCCTCTTACTTTGGACATTTCACGCCAAAGAAACCGTCTTTGCCAAAGGCTTGACCTTTTTTTTGTTATGGATTCTTGCTGAGGGTGTTCGGCCTGTCGGAGCACAGGTCGCTCCCAAAATGACCTACCAGGCCGTCGTTCGAACCGCATCGGGTGCCCTTGTTTCCCAGAGCACGGTGGGCCTTCGTTTGAGCATTGTTCGGGATTCGGTGAACGGAACCGTGGTGTACCAAGAGGTTTTTCAACCCGCACCCAGCACCAACACCCACGGGCTCTTGACGGTTGATTTGGGAGGCGGTCAAGCGGTCATCGGTTCCATGGTCGGGGTGGATTGGGGGACCGCCTCGCATTTTGTACGCACCGAGGTGGATTTGAGTGGTGGCACCAATTATTCCCTACTGGGGACCACGCCCATGTTGTCGGTACCCTATGCTTTGGTCGCCGACAAAGTACGCTATTTGGATCGGGGCAATGCCCTGGGCAATACCCCTTATTGGAACGGTTCGGTTTGGGTT
>RFMW01000014.1 GCA_009927485.1 Sphingobacteriia bacterium | reverse complement strand
TGCAGCCTTTGCGACGGTGAACGTGAACGGTACCTTCAACGGCTGGTGCGGTGGCTGCAATGCCATGACCGATGCCAACAACGATTCCATTTGGGAAGTGACACTGCCATTGCCAGCTGGTGCGATTGAATACAAATTCACCGTGGATGGTTGGAACGGACAAGAGAACTTGACTCCCGGGACAACCTGTACCCAGACCACCGGTGGTTTTACCAACCGCGTTTATACTGTGACCTCGGCCGGTGGTGTTTTGACCGCTGTTTGCTGGAATTCTTGCAATACCTGCAGCACCCCTGCTCCAACGCCGGTTAATGTGACTTTCAAAGTGGATATGCGTGGTTATTCCGGTTCGGCCTTTACGACAGTAAATGTCAACGGTTCGTTCAACGGATGGTGCGGTGGTTGCAATGCCATGACCGATGCCAACAATGATTCAATTTGGGAAGTGACCTTGCCTTTGTTGCCCGGTACCATTGAATACAAATTCACCGTGGATGGTTGGAACGGACAAGAAAACCTGATTCCCGGTTCAGCCTGTACGCAGACCAATTTTGGATTCACCAACCGTGTTTTGACTTTCACCTCCGCGACTACCCTGCCTTCTGTTTGCTGGAATTCCTGCTCAGCCTGCACCGGGGCGCCGACTTCGGCCAACATTACCTTCCGTGTTAACATGAGCCAATACAGCGGCCCTGCTTATACAACCGTCAATCTCAATGGTTCCTTTAACAACTGGTGCGGTGGATGTGCTGTGATGACCGATCCGGACAACGACGGCATCTTTGAACTCATGGTCAATGTGAGCACCGCTGCCCCTATCGAGTGGAAATACACCTTGGATGGATGGAACGGCCAAGAGAACCTAACCCCCGGCAGTGCTTGTACCCAGACCACCGGCCCCTACACGAACCGTTGGATGCAGCCTACCACCAACACGGTATTGCCAGCTGTTTGTTGGGAAAGCTGTACCGCCTGTCCATCCTTGGGTAGCCTGTCAGGATTAGTTCGTTATGTTAATACCGCGCAGACTGCAATCAACAACAGCACTGTGATGCTCAAGAATGCCCAGGGTGCCACGGTTAGAACGGCGACCACGGCCTCAAACGGTAGCTTTACGATGAATAGTGTTATTCCTGGATCTTATACTTTGGAAGCTGCAACGACCAAGCCTTGGGGCGGTGTTACGGCCAGCGACGCGTTGTTGGCGGTACGCCATGCAACGGGTGCGGTTCTGCAGACAGG
>RFMW01000015.1 GCA_009927485.1 Sphingobacteriia bacterium | reverse complement strand
TGCCCAACGATTATCGATTTACGGATGCGTTGTTGGATTTGGCCCGTCGTGGTGAAGTCCCCATCAGCCGATTGGACGAAGCGGTTTACCGAATTCTGCATGTCAAGTTTCGTTTGGGTTTGTTTGAACAAGCCGATCCCTACGACCTCAAGGAATACCCCCTCCTTCAAAGCGACAGCCTGCAACGTCTGCAACGCGAAGCGGCTCGGCGCTCCTGGGTTTTGTTACGAAATCGTGGATCGGTTCTTCCCTTGAAGGGCGGAACTTCCATGCAATTGCGGGGTCAAGCTTTGGACGAACCGTATGCGTGGAACGGATCCTGGTCCAGGACCTGGCAGGGGGTGGATACCTTGTGGGATCGTCAAAACGCCGGTCCTTCCTTGCGGGCGGTGATGGGTCAGACGTTCAACTTGGGGGCGTCCAAGGCCGGCGCAAACTCGGCGTTGGTGGTGGTCTTGGCCGAAAAACCATCCACCGAAAAACCAGGCGATATCCACGACTTGAATGTGCCTGCTCGCGATATCGAAGAAGCCAGGTCGTGGTGCCGTCAGCACCAAGGCCCCAAAATCCTGGTCCTGGTCCAAAACCGTCCTCGGCTATTGAACGGTTTGGACACGCTTTTTGACGCGGTACTCTTGGCCAACCAACCCGGGGCAGCAGGTCCACAATCCTTGGTGGATTTGTTGTCCGGGGCCTACAGCCCGTCCGGCAAATTGCCGTACACCTATCCCGCACACCCACACAGCCTCTTGACCTACGATCACAAATGGACCGAAAGACTGGACCCGCAATTTGGGATGGACGCCTTCAAGCCCGCCTTTGCTTTTGGGGCGGGGCAAGGCTTTTGGCCTGTACGATACGAAGAAGTCCGACTGAGGGATACGCTACTCCGTGGTCCGGATGCAGTATTGCACCTGGAAGTCACCCTTCGAAACCCGGGCCCTCAACGACAACGTGAAACGGTTTTGGTGATGGTGGGTGATTCCGTGGCATCGGTGACCCCATCGTTCCGACGTCTTCGGGATTTTCGATCGGTTGACCTGGGACCCGGTGAAATTCAAAAAGTTAGGTTTGCGATCCCCGTCAAGGAATTTCGTTTTGTGGGATTGGATATGCGGGAT
>RFMW01000170.1 GCA_009927485.1 Sphingobacteriia bacterium | reverse complement strand
AGGCTCCAAGCGATTGTTTCCGGCCGGCGTGGACGGTTGGCCGTTTACCAAACAAACCAAATCCGAATAACGTGCGCTAACGAGGTTCCAACCGCGCTGCAAGGTTTGCGCCCCATTGACCGAATAAGAGGCACATTGAAGCGCGTACATATCCTCGTTGTTGGCATTGTATTGCCCATCCAAATTATCATCCTCACGGAACTGCATCAAGAGCAAGGCGTTGTTCACCGAATCGGGCAAATACACCAACGCATTGAAATAAACCTGTTCAGGATTGGATAACAACGGATAACGAGGGGCTTGGTAGGCAGCGGCCGGAAATTCAAGCATCCCAATCAACCAATCCCAATTCACGCGACCCCCCATATCGTAATAGGAATTACCCTGACCCGCCAAAGGGTTGGTACGAATCACAAAGGACATGTTGGCTCCGCTTTGAACAAAGGAGGTCCACCCGGGACGTATCCCGTTTTCGAAATCCGCGACCACAAATCCTTCGGTAGGCCGTACGCTCAAAATTTTGATTCGACGTCGAAAAAGCAAAGAATCGTTTTCGACAAATAGTCGGATTTCGGTCTCTTCGGCCCGGAACATGGGAAACAGGGTGGTGGATCCATTCCAAACACAATTCAGAGCGTCAAGGGATCGGGATTTGCCTTGGATAATTTTGCGGGCACCGCTGGACAAACCCTGAACTTCCAAGCGCCAATCGGTCAATTTGTTAAAACGTCCTTGGAGGTACACGGTTTCACCCTGTCCAAAGCGAACGGAATCCCGGCTGGCTTTGACCGGCTCCAATACCTGAAAATCACCGAACAAATCAACCAAAGCCGGACCTTCAATGCCGGCCTCTTTGGTACAACTACCCAAAGCCAAACCGACAAACAGGGCCAAGACCAACAAGATCCACCGGTAGCTTTGACCGGTTCTAGGCGATAAAGAGGAACAACAAGGCTTCATAATTTCATGATTAACATCAATTGACTGGTATTCCAAGGGTAGCGCGCTTGCAATGCCGGCGATCCGCTACGCCAAATAAATTGTTGGGTGGAAACTTGGGCCTCAAAACGGTCACTCATGGTATAGCGCAAACCAGCACCCACCCATTGTTCGCTTCGATCCAGATCCGTGCGCGCATAATCCACCACCTCCGAATAGGCGTTGCGGACGGCGTAATAATCATGACCCAGGCTTTGGTAAAATTGCCATTCGGCAAAGGCTGACCAAGAAGAACTCAATTCCCAACGGGACTGCAGGGATATTTGACGGTTGCGAAGGTTCACCTCGCTTTGGATGGCATCACCTTCTGCATCGGGTCGCTGGGTTTGTTCCCAACGCAACCCTGCGGTGATTATCCAAGGGCGAGAACCTTGGAACAAACGATGCATACGCCAGTCGTTACGCCAGTCGGCCAAAACAAAAAGACGTCGGTTGTTCACTCCTTGCCCTTTGACGTCGGTCAAAACCTGCAGGTCCCAGGACGAGGCCCAAAAAGCGCTGCTATCCTCGTCCCTGCGCAGGTTGATGGCCAAAGCTTGACGGTTGGGGGTGGCCAACCCGTACGGCAAGGCATTGCCGTAACCCGGATCGTATTCCATCAACCCCGCCATGACTTGGGTTTGATACAAAGAGGCATCGCGGTACAAATCGTTGAGCCCCATGGGGCGCAATACATTCATGCTTTCAAAACGCTTGAAAGCCATAGGACTGCGCGTGGCGTTGATTCGCTTGGTTTGGGCGGCGGCACTTCGGTAATCCGAGCCGGTATACCAGGCCTGCACGGCCCCTTTCCAAGAGGAACGTCCGTTGTTACGGGAACCCAAGGGACTTTCCCAACGAAGCCAACCAAAGCCGTCGGTCAAAACCGGTCGATCCACCACGTTGGGGTTGGCGGGGTCTGCCTTGTTCCAACCCATGCGGGTCAGGCCGGCCTCCGCATCCACGGACCAACGCCGGCCTTGCGCTGGGGATGGGTTTAGGCCCCACTCGGTACTGAGGACCGGGTGGTGGATAAGGTAAGGCTGGGCTGCTGTTCGAGCCACATCGTACAGCTGTACAAAATTTACTTTTCCGTGGAGGAGGCTTCCGACCTTCCAGCGTAGCCGACCACCGCTGAGCAAGCGATCGGGGGTCCCGCCAAAATCCGAGGCCGCAACCCGGGTCGTAAACAACGAGGCGTTGAGGGTCAGGTCCAGGGGATCTACCACCCCACCCATTTCGACCACCACCCCTTGTTGACGGCGTGTATGGTTGTTGTTTTGGAACAAATCGTATTCCACCATGCCCAGGGTGGGGCTGTTGAGCAGGGATGGCATCGCCAGAATCCATTCCTCGTGGTTATAGTACGTAAAGGGACTCAAACGATAATCCAAATCACCCACCTGGTAACGAACTTTTTGGTTCACCAAACCCCGAATCCAAAATTGACGCAGGTCCAAGGTCAAACCTGAACCCCAAAATCCCCCGTATTCCGAACGAACCCGCAATTGGGCATGGATTTCGACTTGGCTATGCGGCAGAATATGCAACCCCATATCGGTGAGGGCATAGCCCGGCATCACCGCCTTGCCCAGGCTATCCGAAGCTTCGCGAAGACCATCCGCGGACATCAAACCACGGGCATACGACGAAAATCGGATTTTTTTGGGATCCAAAACCTGGGCTCCGGCCGGATCAAGACTCCCCAAAACCGACCAAACCATGGCCAAGGCTAGGCAAAACGATTTTCTATCCATGATTTGTTTCAACATTAGAAAAATACTTTTAGTTCAATCCAACTTTCGGTTCCACGGAATTGATCCTGCGCAAAACTGCGGTCGTGAAAACCGTACCAACGATGCCTGAAGTAAAGAGCAGACTGCGGTCCCAAATGCCAATCGGCCCCCAAGCCAAGGGCATGACCCCGCTGATCCCTGGGCTTGAAGGTTTCCAAATCCAAATCGGTGGCGTAATTCCCCAAGGTCCATTCGGCAGCGGCGTAGGCACACAATACCAGCTGGGGATGGACTGCCCAATAGGATTCCAATTCGTGAGCGTATTGACGCAAATAAGCGGAGGGCCGCCAATCCACCAAGGGAACCGGATCCTTTTGGACTGAATTGAGGCGGGCCAAATAAAAGACATACAGCGGGCGTTGCCTGCCTTCGCTTTTCCAGGCAATTTGGGCCTCCAGGGTGGAGAAATGCTTGGCATAAAGGGGAATGCCTGCCGAATCATCGCTCAACTTCACGGTTTCAAAAACGTCCCGGTAAATGACCGATTGACGACCGTAGGGTCCCACATTCTGAGGGAAATTCCACCGCCAAAACCGCGCCCTGGTGAATTGATTCACGGGGTGGTTGAAAGTGATACGGTTGGATACCGGACGAATTTCACGGGCCATCCCGGTACCCAGGTTCCATCGGAGAGGGCCCGTTTGCCAACGGGTGTTCAGGTTCACCCCTTGGCGGTTGTTGGTCATCAAACCCAAGGGGACCACGGCGGAAGCAAAGGGACGAAGGACGGCATTGGCCCCGGCAGCCCCAGCGACGGGGTTGGCGTTGAGGGCCGGACCTCTTTCTTGCACCGCGACATTCCAATAAAGTCCGTTGTTATTGACCAATTCGCGGCCAATCCGGTAGGCATGCAATTCCAATGGAATTCCGGTTAAAGAAGGACGGGTGAGCATTTTGACCGAAGCCAATTCTGACCAGCGGCCACGGTACACCGGGTCCTGGTAACGTCCGGTACCCAACTCGCCCCTTAGTTCCCAAGCCTTGCCGGGGGCTGTGCGGCCTTCGAGGGTATGGACACCGTAGGAGGTACGCTGACTCCCCGACGAATCCAGAAATTGACGGTGATTCAGGGTATTCACGGCGAGCCAGGCCCCGGCCTTGGACATCTTGTGTTGGAAGCGTCCTCCCACGGTTCCGGAGGCCAGGCCCCCCAAGCCGGCGTTCATTTCGGTTTTGCCTGCAAAAAGCGAGGCTTTGCCAAAACCGCTTTTTGGTAACACATCCCAGATAGCTCCGTGTACGGCCCTTTCCCCAAAACGAACATCCTGTTCAAACTGCCCGGAACGGTACAGGTCATCGTAACGCACCACCGGTTGCCGGGTTACCGGATCCCATGGGTTACGTTCAAAGAGTGACCAACGGAAATAACCCCGAAAGGAGGCCAAAGTCAAATCCGACAAGGAGTACCAATGAATGCCGCCCAAACGCAATTGATGCGCAGCCCAGCGATCGCTCCATTGCAACGAAAGATTCATGCCCAGGTTCATGCCCAAACTGGGCGCCAATCGAGCCGATGCCAAAGGAGCGTAAAGGCTGGGACGTGCGCTGTTGACCACCGGTGGCGAATACGCCGCTCCGACTTTGCCGTTGAGAAATTGAAAGGCAAACAAATCAAAGGACCAGGAAAGGTTGCCGCCGGGTTTGCCTTTGACGTTGAGCCAAAGGTTGGGCAATTGGGCATCATCCCCCACAAAAATTTGTCGACCGGGCAGGGTATTGACTTGATCCGCAACGCGGGGGTAGGGCACTTTTTCGTCCAGGTACGTGGCCGCAAAGCGGTAGAAGCCGTTGACCTGGAGGCGGGATGTAGCAGGCAGGCTTTCTTTGGGCCAAAGGTCCTGGGAAGAGGCTTGAAGCGAGTACCCCATGAACAGGCATGCCCATGCCCCAAAGGTCAAAATCCAGGAACGGTGCGTCGGCATGGAACGGGGTTATAACAAAAGATTAAGGACGTGCGAAAAAATTCCAACGCCAAGCCCAACGACGGGAAGGTCGTGGCGGCAGGACATAAAACGGACGGTTGGCGTAGGCAATTTGGCCATCGCGATTGACCGCAAGAGCAACCATGCGGTAAGCGCCTTCCTCCGACGGGGCCTTGAACAGGCAACGACCTTCGGCACGGGTGCGCATGGGGACACGAAGGGCGCCCAGGCTTTGTTCAAAGTCACCCCCGGCCTTGGTGTTGGTCGCTTCGGGAAGAACTTTCCATGTCAATTCCACCGCGGGCAACGCTTGAGGCAGTCGGACCTCCACCCAATCCCCCGCCGTGACCAACCAAGGTGAATCGGGATGCTCCGGTGTGGAGGTCAGCAGGTGTTCCAGCACCGGGGCCATACGGGTTACCGGTTTCCCGGTCCAACCGGCGGTCAAGGCATCCACCGCACGAGTTGGGCGTCCCTGAGCATCCAATAAGCCGTACCACGATTCGGTGGTTTCTTGTTTTTGGCCCCATAGGAAGGCGTAGGAACCCAGGCAGCCGTCCACGATACGGTCTTGGATGAGACCGAAGCGCCTTTGGTAGCTGCGGAATTTGGCTTCGGAAGAGGGCTCCAGCGGCGCACCCCACGGAGTTTTGGCGACTTCCCAATGACCGTTGGGCCCCCATTCGGTAATCATATAGGCCTTGTCCCAACCGTACGAGCGTATGCGTGTCAACGCTTGTTCCAAATCCCCGTACGTATTGACCCCAAGGATATCAATGTCAGGTGCCTTGGTATTGATCCAATGCACCTCCATGGAATCCAAACCTGCGGTCACCGTGGAGGTAGGATGATGAGGATCATGGGCATGAACATAGGCGGCCAGCTCTTGAATAGCATCCCAAACCTTGATATTGGAATAGAATAAATCCACTTCGTTTCCAATCCCCCAACACAACAAGGCAGGATGGTTTTTGAATCGATCAATGACCGAAGCAAAATGCAGGTATTGCTCGCGCACGGCCACCGGGTCATCGTAATCAAAACCGTGCCTTTCATGGCCCATCCATAGGCCCAACATGACGGTTAAGCCCATGCGGTGGGCGGAATCCAGTATTTGCTGGGCTCTTTCGATTCCCCATGTTCTCAGGGAGTTGGCACCGCATTGAACCATCAAGGGCAATTCGACTTGGCCGCCGGCACCTCGAATAACATAAGGCTTACCATCACGCTCCATGCGCCAAACCCCGCTATCCCGGACCACACGAACCGAAACCGGTTGCGCCTGGGTTATGTTGCTTGTGGTTATAACAAGAATCAAACCCAAAAGAGCGTATAGTTGTCCCAGGAACTTGCCCCTAACCAAGTTATAAAAATTAAAGCTCAAAATTAAAGCCCCTGTGGGTGAGCTCATCGTAACGCAGTCGGTCGAAGGTGTAGAGTTGTGCAGGGCGGCGGGTATCCTTGGTTTGTTTGGCATCCAATTTGACCAAAAAATTCATGCCCAAAATCTTTTTGCGAAAATTCCTTTTGTCCAGGGTTTGGCCCAGAACGGCCTCGTATAATTTTTGGAGTTGATTGAGCGTAAAATTGACCGGTAACAGTTCAAAACCCAAGGGTTGGTTGCGAACCCTGGCCTTGAGTTTCTCGACTCCTTTGGCTAAGATTTCGTGGTGGTCAAAGGCCAATTCACCGAGTTCCGAGAGGGTATGCCAACGGACATTATCGGCCCAAAAAGCGGCCCGGGGTTCATAGTTTTCGACCCGGATCAGCGCATTGTAGGCCACCGTAAGAACCCGTCCCAGGGGGTGCCGATCCACTTTGCCAAAGCTTTTGATTTGCTGCATAAAAACCTCGCTGATACCGGTCAGGTTTTCCAATACCCGCTGGGCGGCAGCATCCAAATCTTCGTGGGGATAGACCAAATCCCCAGGTAGAGCCCAATAGCTTTTGTAGGGCGCAACTCCTCGCTTGATTAACAATACTTTGAGGTCTTGACCATCAAACCCAAACACAATACAATCGACCGAAAGACCGAACTGAAAAAAGTCTTCGAGAGGGATGAGGTACTGAGCCTGCTCATCGGGCAAATTATCCTCCGAAAACCGTAAGGCAACGGATTTGCCTTTGATGAGTTCGTCGAGATCGCGGCGCATGGAGTGGAGCGATGGGGGTTAATTTTTGAAGAAGCGAACCACCTGCACGCCTTGCGATGTGCGTACTTGGACGGTATACAACCCCGGACTGAGGGCTTCAACGCGGTAGGTGTTGGGCGACCCGGTAGGACCCACAAGACCTTGAACTTCACGACCTTGGGCATCAAACCACCGCAGAGGGCCGGGGTTATTCCGGGTTGTGTAGTCGGGTATATCCAAATGCAAGAGGTCCTGAACAGGATTGGGATAGGCTTTGACGATGGTTCCTGGCATGGACCCGTCCATAACCCCTGCAGGAAAACAAGGGGAGCAGCTTTCCCAACACACCGCAACCAGCGAATCGTTCCCGGTAACGATGTAGAATCGATTGGTAAAGGTGGAGGTGGTCTGGGTGCAAGGCAAGCCGGCGCTCAAGTTTTCGGAAACATTCCAACCGTCCAAGGTAAATTTATACTCCACGGTATCGAGCGGAAGGGTGAGTTCCAATTCGTAAATGCTGTCAAGGTTCGCATCGCTCATGGGAGCGCAGGCGCCACACCAATTGTTGAATGTTCCGTTCAAGTGTACGTTGCTGAAGGCTGGTCCGTTGTAATTGTTCATGTCCACACGAAAGAGGACCCGCCCTGAACTGGGACCGGCAGCGCAGGGGCTGCAACTTTGCCAGCAGACGGCGTCCAGGGTATCGTTGCCTGTTACGTTATGAAAACGGTTGGTGTATTGTCCGGTGGTCATGGTGCACGGTGAACCGGGCAACAAAGATTCCTGCTGTGCCCAACCGTCCAAGGTAAATTTATATTCGACCGTGCTGAGGGGAAGATCCAGGTCCAATTCGTAGATGCTGTCCTGGTCGGGATCCAACATGGTGGCGCAGGATCCACACCATCCGTTGAAATTTCCGTTGAGATTCACGGTAGTAAACGAGGGACCGGTGTAGCCGTTCATATCCACCCGGAATCGAATTCGACCGGAACTGGGCGCACCGGTGCAGGAATCGCAGGAACCGTAGCAGGGAGCCGGTAGGCCAAGGGGTCCGTTCACCACAATGCGGCGGTTGGTGAAACCAAAAGCAGTGAAGGTGCAAGCGGAACCCGGCACCAAGGTTTCCTGAGCGGTCCATCCGTTAATGGTGAATTTGTAATCAAAGGTATCGGCTGCCAAAGGGACGGTAATCTCCCAAACGGAATCGTTGTTGGCATCGCTCATCGGGGCACAGGACCCGCACCAATTGTTAAAGGTCCCGTTCAAAAAAATACCGCTGATTGGGGTCGTCCCGTTGTAATCCGACATGTCCACGCGGAAGACCACCGGGTAGGTCGTTTGGGCTTGGGCTTGATGGAAGGAGGCCGAGCATCCAAAAACGATCACGGTGAGGATCATGAAAAAAGTCTTGGGATTCAGACCCAAGCAAGTGATTTTGGTGGGGGTTTTCATCGAGGTTCCTTGAAAGATTATGGATAGTAAAGGTCAAATTTAAGTAATAAGTGTAAAAAATACACCCATTATTCAAGGTCTGTCTCTAGATTTTTACCGAAAGCCATCAGGGCTCCCGGAAGGCTTCAGCCGCCGCGGGCTTCAGGCGCCGCGGAAGGAGGCCTTGCGCTTTTGGAGGAAAGCCGTAATGCCTTCCTTGCTTTCCGGCTGTTGAAACAAGGATCCAAAGGTCTCGATTTCTTGGCGGTACCCTTCGGGGTTGCCTTGGGCAGCCATCGCCGAAAGCCGCAGGCAATGGGCCACCGCAATAGGGCCGCGTTGCAGAATCCGCTGAAGGAAGGCAATGGACTCCTCATGCAGGGTTTCCGAGGAGGCGCTGACTCGGTTGACCAGGCCCCAGTGATGGGCGGTGGCGGCATCGATGGGGTCACCGTTCATGAGCATTTCAAGGGCACGGGCTCTGCCAACCCATTCCACCAATCGCTGAGTCCCACCCGTAGCCGGGAATCAGGCCAAGGTTGACCTCGGGTTGACCCAAACGAGCGTTTGGGGAGGCCACGCGGAGGTGGCAGGCCATGGCCAGTTCCAAGCCACCACCCAATGCAAAACCGTTGATAGAGGCCAAAATGGGCTTGGGGGCCTGGGCCAGGCTGTCCATAATTCGGTGCCCGGTTTCGGATAAATCACGGGCTTCGGTAGGTGAATAATCGGCGAATTCGGCCACATCAGCGCCGGCTGCAAAGGCTTTGTCTCCGGACCCCGTGAGGATGACCGCATGCACGGTGGCATCGGCCATGGCCCCGGCCACAGCGTCCTCGATTTCGAGCAGGGTCTGCCGGTTTAGGGCGTTGAGTTTATCGGGACGGTTGATGGTCACGATGGCGATGGAGCCTTGGACATCGTAGAGTAAATTCTGCATGGTCTGGTAGGGTGATAGAAAAATTCGGGCAGTAGGTTGGTGGGCAGTAAATGAGTGGGCGAAAGGTTAGGCAACGGGAGGGAGGGCGGCGGCGGCCCGTCG
>RFMW01000016.1 GCA_009927485.1 Sphingobacteriia bacterium | reverse complement strand
GATCGTTTGCATCGTGTATCCCTCTTGATGCTTGCCAACCCCTCTTCGGGTTACTCGCAGTTGTTTGTTGATAACATCGTATTTACTTCCAATGGACCTTTGCAGCCCTAAAGGTCTCGTATGCTTGTTGGGCATGGCTTTGACCTTCATAGCAGGCCCTCTGGAATTGCATGCCCAACGTCGGGTGGATCTGGATTCGGTTCGGGTCTCCGCCAGACAGCCCGGTTTGCAGACGCTTCCTCTTTACAACAATTGGGATGAGGAGGGTGAGCCTCGTATCGGCAATTTCTATGCGTTGAGTGTTTACCAAGATGGTCTGGGCTCGGAGATATGGTTCACCCCTTCGCCTTGCCTGCGCGTTCAGGCGGCTGCCGCAGGGGATCCTCGGATGGTTTGCGTCTCGAATGGGATAAGCTATCCGAAGGCTGCCCATCATGGATGGGTTTGGGAATAGGTTGGGACGATTGGTCGCCCAAAAACATGAGCGAGGTGATGCACCAGGCGGCGCTGTATTTGCGCATTCGGGCCCTCAAAGGGCCGGGCAAGGGGCTCCCGATGGCTTTTGCTTTGGAGGACTACGCCGGGGCCCAATGTTGGCTCGGTTACCAACCCAAATACCTGCGCACGGCGGTTGGGCCTGGTTTGGACACCAGCGCATGGAGTGAATTGGTTCTGCCTCTGGAGGATTTTGAATGGGAGCGTAGCAACGCCAGACCCGATAACATCAAACAGCTCATCATGCAGTTCGAGGCACGGGGTTCGGTGGTGGTGGACGAAATACGCTGGATTCCTTACCAAGGTCATCCACCGGTTCAATGGACGGGCCCTTGGTTGGATGCCTCTGCAGATCCTTCCTCTGTTGGGGAGGCTTGGTCACTTTGGCGTGGTCACGAACTTCGCTTGGCCGGAGACTTATTGGACTGGCCTCCCGGTCAATGGACTTTTGGAGCTACGCCAGAACCCTTGGTTTGGAAAAGGTCGGCCCGCCTAAGCGATGTGACGGTCCACAGCAGTCAATTTCAACGGGTGGAGGGTCAAACCTACCGACGG
>RFMW01000144.1 GCA_009927485.1 Sphingobacteriia bacterium | reverse complement strand
GGTCAGCTGGCAAGTCACAGGGATACGCAACGACCGTTATGCGCAAGCGCACCCAATCGATCCCGAGCCGATCAAGGCTGCCCACGAAAAGGGTCGCTACCTTCATCCCGAACTTTATGGACAGCCCGTCAATCAAGGCCTCTTGTACATGGCTCCACCTGTACAATCCCCGGCCCCCTCGATGGACAAGACCTTGACTCGACATGAATAAACCCTGGATTCTACCTATGAATTTGGCCTTTTGGATGGCTTTGCTTTGGGCCTCCTTCCAAACCGACGAAGCCCGCGGGCAGTTTTACTGCATCCCCACCCGTTTTGCGGAAAGTCCCGTGCCCCCGGCTCCGGATTATGCCCAGGATCGATTTTGGGCAGCCTTGCCTGGTCGCAGGGATCGAGCCGATCGGACTCCACCAGGATGCCGTGACGGGCAGGAACAGGCCGGCGTGGATGTTTTCTATATCCACCCGACGCTGTACAGCTCCAAACCCAAAACCGCCTATCGTTGGAACCAAAACCTGGACGAAAAGAGACATAACCGCGAAATAGACCGCCTGCCAATGCACTTTCAGGCTTCGGCCTTCAATGGGGCGGGCAAGATCTATGCGCCTCGTTATCGGCAGGCGCATTATTCGGTGTTTTTGACCCCGCATTTGGACGATAAGGAAGCGGCGTTGGGGATTGCTTACAGCGATATTGAGGCAGCGTTTGCTTATTTTTTGGCATATTACAGCCAGGGACGCCCCTTTATCTTGGCGGGACATTCCCAAGGAACCCTGCACGCGGCACGATTGTTAAAACACAAGATTATCGGTACTCCTTTGCAGGATCGTTTGGTAGTAGCGTATTTGCCGGGCATGGCCATCCCTGCAGATTCGTTGGCAGGTCTGCCGGTCTGCGTGGATTCGACGGCTACGGGTTGTTTTGTAAGCTGGAGCACGTATTTGCGCGGTTATACACCCCCATCGTACGGTCAGGGGCTGCATCGCGCGGCCTGCGTCAATCCCGTGAGTTGGTCCTATGTTCCCACCACCGGCTCCGGGTTAAGGCCACCGGTGGACAGCATTTCCGGCTTGGCTGCAGGACATTACACGCCCAAGAATCTGCATCGTGGCGCGGTGCTACGGCCTTTTTGGAAGAAATACCCCGGGATTTGCGATGCCCAGGTCCAGGGTGGAATGCTCTGGGTCACAAGGCCCCGTTTTTGGGGAAATTTCTTGTACCGCTCACCCAATTACCATACCGGGGATATCAATTTGTTTTATTTGGATATCCGCGCCAATGCCATACGCCGGGTTCAATCTTTTGAACAACACTCCCGAAATCGCTAGTAAATAACATAAATTTGGGTATGGGAACAATGCGACAATTGCTGCAGGAACTGCAAGGCTTGGGATGGTGGGGACGGCTCTTTGGATGGGAAAGAATTCGACGTATGTTGTTGGAAGCCAGTTCGGAGTGGGATGCCCTTCAGGCCTCATCGGCCCATTGCAGCCAGGCCGTTCAGGGCTTGCAAGGTGATTTGACCCAGGCCCGTCAAGCGGCTCAATTGTCCGAATCGCGGGCCAACGAACTCCAAAGGGACAAGGGCCTGTTGAATGCCGAATTGGGATCGGCTCGTCAAGATATCCAGCGATTAAGCTCAGAATTGGCCGCTTTGAACCAAGCTGACCAACAACGAAGAACGGAGCTACAATCCAATTTGACCTCATTGTCTCAACTCAAGGAACGCCTGGCCGAAGAACGCCTCCAGGAACATCAAGCGCGTCAGGAGGAATTGGAACGCAAGCAACAGCGCCTTCGACAGACTTGGCAAACCCACCAAGAGAATGTTCGTAACAAAATTCGTCAAATTGCCGACCGTTATACCCTGACGGTGGTCGAGAAATTTCCCCTCAAAGGGGAGCCGGACAATGTCCTCTCTTTGTGTGAACAGTACGTTGTCATGGATGCCAAAAGCCCGGGAGGGGAGGATTTGGCCAATTTTGCGACTTACCTCAAGGCCCAAGCCGAAGCCGCCGTTAAGTACACCAAACAAGAAGGGGTCCTGGGGCAGCTTTACTTTGTGGTGCCAGGCAATACCCTGGAATCCTTGCCCCAGACGGTTTTTCGTTTTGTGGACTATACCGTTTACGCCATCCCCTTGGAGGCCCTGGAACCCGTCATTCTGGCTTTGGTCAAGGTAGAAGAGTACATGAATGTGAAGGAAATTAGCCCCGAAGACCGGCGTAATCTTTTTGTTATTCTGGGTCGATTTGCCCATTTGGTCAAAAGACGATTGCAGGTGGATCAGTTTTTTGCGAACGAATCCCTCGCTTTGGCCACCGAAACCGAGAATCGCCTGCCCGAAGACATGCGCAAAGAGGTGGCCGAAATCGAAAAGTCGGTTCGCCTAAACCCGCCCCAGGAGCGATCCTCCAAGGAAATTGGCCTTGCCGGCCTGGCCTCCCAACACAAAAAAATCGAAAAGGGATTGAAAGAGCGCGGTGTGCTCCCACAGTCCGAAAATTTGGCCAGCGGCCTCAACGAATTACCCCTCTACAGCCTGGAACCAGAAGAATGAACGCCAAAAATTTATAGGTTTAGTTTGTACCTTTAATTCTGTTGAAACAAATTCCACTTCTAAACCCTTGAATATGTTCAAAAGACTCTTCATCTTTCTTATCATCCTACTTACTTATGAGCCGTTACTCGCTCAAAATAACAAAATTAGCCACTCGTTCAATCTCACGGGGGGCACTTTCTTTATCTATAACCAAGTTGCCTTCCATTATGAACTTCTTGAAGAACGAAGGTACGTCCATACGTTTATCCAAGGCGGATTGAGCTTGGGCTACAATTTATGGGGTGAGGAATCTATTACAACTCCTTACGCTCGGTTGGGATTCTTGGCTGGAGCCAAATCCCATTATTTTGAAGCTGCGGCGGGTGCTGGTTTGTACATATGGTCGTCTGATGGTCCGGAATTGCTGCCATCGGCAACCGTGGGTTATCGGTATCTTAATCTGGATGGTCGTAGTATTGTTCGCTTTGGCATAGGTTTTCCGGAGGCCATTTATTTGGGCTATGGCTGGCGTCTTTGAAGAGCATCCTCGTTGTTAAAGTGCTGGCGGTAAAAGCGGTGCATGGTGACAACGTGCGGGAAGCTGAGGCAAGCGAGGAAGACAAAGAAGCTGCCTTCGGGTCCAAAGTCAAGGGCGGGTAAGCGATCCTTGAAGGCGTAGAACAGCCCCAACAGGATCCAGGCCCCGGCATGAAAGGGAAGGGCGGCCTTCCAAAGGGATGTGGAGCTTAATTGAAGCCTTCGTCGCAAATCCCTCCATCCGGTGCGGCTGTGTTGGCCGATGAAATACAAGCCAAAGGCGTGCATCAAGGGCAGGGTGGAGGAGGCCAGCAAGCCCAGGGAGGTCCAGACCAGCGCCGATTGGCGACGATATCCCCCGAACATGGCCCATAACACGATCCACCATGGAGAAAGTGACCAGGTCGTTTCGCGTTGGGTCATGGCCTGCACGATGTTACGGGTTTCTTGGTGATGGGTGCCGGTGATGTAGGCCAGGACCGACAGACCCCATGCCAACGATAGGAAACGGTTCATCCCCCAGGAACGCCCATCCGCTTGGCCAAAATGCCAGGCCGAATACCCCACAAAAAACAACAGGCTCCACCAAGGCCACAGGAACCAAAACCATAACATCAACAAGCCTAGACCAATATAAGCCAGTATCATCGCGGATGTGGGAAGTCTTTGGAGCCGTCCGCTTTGTAACAAATGATCAACGGCGCCGTGTGGCAGTCCCAGGAGGACCATGCCCAGGACCAGACCCAGATTGGCCACCACCGAATAAACCGAAGGCAGGGCCTGCAGGCCCATCAAAAGAAGAGCCAATAACAACAAACGCAAAGGCCAGCCAACGTGCCGCTCCCACAGGGCGACCAAAAAAGGCTTCCAGGGCAAATGCATTAACATTCGCAGATCGTCTTGCCAGGTGGATTTTTCGTCCATAAAGCGCAGGATCGAGGGGAGGGGCGTGCCCGCAAAGAGTTGTTCAAAAATGCTTTGCCTTGGTGGGGACGACGACGGAGAATATGCAGGAGCAGTCCGTCCAGAAAGGCGAAGCGGGGGTGGGATGGTTGGGGTTGCCAAGTCATGGCGGTAGGTCCACGAGATTCGGAAGCACGATCGTCAGAGGCGCTGTTGCCCAAAAACTGTGCCAGTTCTCGAGCCTGTTGGTGCATGGTTTTGAAGGCGTAACCGGTGCTGGGCTTGAGGGCGTTGTTGCGGGTCCCTATGGGCACGACACCATGCAGCGGATGGCGTTCGCTCAGGGCACTGCGGCGTTCGCTCTGGGCACCGCGCCGTTCGTTGCGATGCTCTGCCATGGGAATGATGCCCTGCTCCCGGTGAACAATGCGGTACGTAGCTTGGTCCGGCTGGGCGGCCCCTAGGTAATCACGCAGGCGTTGCTCGGCCAATTCAGCTTCCAGGATCGCGGTCCCAAAACGCGTGAGTTCCACCAAAACCCGGTTCTCCGCATAGGGCAGCATGTAAACAAATTGCGTAGCCCCGTCCTGCGGCACCTCCAAATCCATGAGGGTCACCCCCGCATCCCTTTGCCAAGGAAAGTCCGTTTCCACCACCCACCCGTAAAAACTCTGCGCCAAATCAGGCTGCACCAAATCACCCGACACGGCGTCACCCGACGCGGCGTTACCTGGCGCGGTATCACGATGGGGCGGTCGGGAATCCAGGACCCATCGAGCCCGCACCTTTTCCGACCCGCAAACCGCATAGGCGCCCTGCTCATCCGCGCCCACGCTCTCCACCGCTTCGGCCCTCAGTTCCCAGCCGTTGGCCGCCATACGCCGGCTCAAATCCTCGTAGAGGTCCAGGCTGTTGATCTGGTGGTACCGCATCGGAGCGATCGAAACCAGGGGCTCCCGCCCACCGCGCGCCTTCTCCCACGAATGCCCGATCAAATCCACCAGGTCCGTCACCACGGGTTCCGTATCCTCCGCCCAGAAACAAAACGTTTTGTCGTTCCGGCTTTTGGGGTCCGGGTCCACGAACAAAACCCGCCTGCCGGCCAACAAACCCGCTCCCTCCAACGCACGCACAGTCAGAGCGGCCGATGCCCCCCGGCCCACAAAGAGAAAGTCCACGTCTCCTGCCATATCACCGAAGGTATTCCAAATTGGTATTTATTTTGGACCATGTTTGCGAAATAATTTGCGAGAGGTGATTTTAGGGCGTCCAGCCATCGATCAACGGTTGACCTAAGTAGAATTAAGATTATCCACAAAGTTCCCAAAAAGGGAATACTTTAGTACCTTTGCTAAGTGAGGGTTATTGCAAAAAGCACTCTTCGGGACTTTTGGTTCAAGCATTCGGACAGCAAAGAGCAATTGAAATGCTGGTTCAAAGAAGCGGAGGAGGCTGTATGGAAAAGTCCTCGAGATATAAAAATTGATTATCCATCTGCAAGTTTCCTCCATGGTAATCGTGTTGTTTTTAATATTAAAGGGAATACCTACAGGCTGGTTGTCCGAATTAATTTCGATTATGGCATTGTTTGGATTCGGTTTGTAGGAACGCACGCACAATACGATCGAATAGACGCTTCAAAAATCTGAGAACCATGAGCCCCAAAATCATCAAGACCGTCAAAGAATACAAGCTTGCGATGTCAAGGTTGTCCGAAATTTTCGATGCCCCCAAAGGCAGTCCACAAGGCGATGAACTCGAACTTTTGTCGTTGCTTATTGATAAGTACGAGCAAGAACGACATGCCATCGATTTAGCTGACCCTATTGAGGCCATCAAGTTCCGAATGGAACAATTGGGGTACAAACAAAAAGACTTGGCTGAAGTGTTTGGGCTCAAAAGCCGTGTAAGCGAAGTCTTGAATCGCAGGCGGAAACTTACCTTGGGGATGATTCGTAAACTCCACGAAGAATTAGGGATCCCAACCGAAGTGCTTATACAAGAGTACTAGGGTTGCCTCCGAGAGCGGTTAGATGGGCACGGCTCATTCGTCTTATCATGACTCATGAGGCAGGCATAAGTCGTCCCACCATCTATTCATTGGAGTGCGGCGAAACAGTTAACCTCGCCGAACGGTCAAAAGAAATTACCATCAACTTTATCAAAGGCGCCTTAAACGGCTCCGCAATGCTTTGAACTATGAGAGCTAGGTTAGAAAAATCTATTGGAAAGGAAATTACCAGTAAGCGCATTGACCTTATTTGTCAATTTAACAAAGGTTGAAAACCAACCGATGTGCGTGCGTAGCTTTAGGATATATGAAAAAAATTATATGGAGTGTTGTGGCCTTGTTGGCCATGGCCTCGCCCGGCTTCGCTCAAGACAAAAAGGGTTATATCGGAATATCGCTCTGACCCAGCATTCCCTTGGGGGATTTGGCCAGCAAGGATATCGATAACGAATCTGCTGGATTTGCGACATCAGGCGCCATTTTTGATATATCCGTGGCCTACAAATTGGGGAAAGGCCCTTTTGGCATCACTGCCATGCTGCGCGGGCAGGCGAACCCCATGGATGCACAAGCATTTGTTGATGGAATCGCCAATCAGAATTCTGGGATTTATTGGACGGTAGAGAGCGAAGGATGGAGTGCAGGCGGTTGGATGTTGGGGGGTTTTGGTTCTTTTTCCATCAGCCCCAAGGCATCGTTTGAACCCCGTGCCATGATTGGCTTTGTGAACGCTGTTTCTCCCAACATTACGATTACAGGATCAGCCAATGGCTCCAGTATTTGGGTCAAACAAGGCAACGCTTCAGCCTTCACTTTTTCGTATCTCCTTGGAGCCGGCTTCCAATTTGACCTGGGTCAAAAGTTCTATCTATTGACCAATCTTGATTACCTAGGATCGAATCCGGAATTTTCCAATATCGATATTACGGCAAGTGATGGAAGCCGAAGCAAAAGAACCGGCATCAAGGCCTTGGCGGCTTCTATCCTTCGGTTGGCTGAAAAGGCCAAAATAGCCCTATCTTTGCATGAGATATAATTCAATAAACGCCATAAAGCCTTATAATGACTGATAAAGCATTCACAATTTGGCATTCCATGAATGATCAGGCGTTGGCTGCCCATGTGGGGGCCTTCATCAAACATCATCGTTTGGATCAAAACAAAACGCAGGAAGTTCTGGCGAATGAGGCAGGCATAAGTCGTTCTACCCTTAGTTTATTGGAACGTGGCGAAACGGTTACCCTCGCCACGTTGATTCAGGTGCTTCGAATGTTGGACCAACTGCAAGTTATGGATGCCTTTGAGGTGCATCAGAGCATCAGCCCGCTGGCGCTGGCCAAAGCCGAGCAGGCCAAACGCAAAAGGGCCAGGAACACCAAAACTCCGGACCGCGAACAATCGTATTGGTAAGCGATGAACACGGCATTGGTCAAAATATGGGGTGAATTGGTGGGTGCGGTGGCGTGGGATGATGGAACTGGTTACGCCACCTTTGAGTACGATCCCCAATTCAAGAGCAAAGGATGGGATTTGGCCCCCTTGCAAATGCCCGTAAAAGCGCCCCAAAACACCTTTGGTTTTCGAGCATTACGCAAAAAAGCAGATCCCACTTTGGATACTTTCAAGGGCTTACCCGGACTGTTGGCCGATGCTCTGCCCGATAGGTATGGTAATGAACTTATCAACCTTTGGTTAGCACAACAAGGTCGTCCGCAGGACAGTATGAATCCGGTGGAAACCTTATGTTTTATAGGTACCCGAGGTATGGGGGGGCTGGAGTTTGAGCCTACCACTTTCAAGGAAAATAAAAGACCCTTTTCGTTGGAAATTGATAGCCTGGTGGATATAGCCCGAAAAATACTCGCCCGCAAAGAGGCTTTTGTTACCAATTTGCAGAAAGACGAAGAAAAGGCCCTTCTTGAAATCCTTCGGATAGGTACCTCTGCAGGTGGTGCTCGACCCAAGGCCGTCATTGCCTACAATGAAAGAACCGGCGAAGTAAAATCAGGTCAAACCATTGCCCCTAAAGGTTTTGAACATTGGCTGATAAAACTTGATGGTGTAAGCGATGTGCAATTGGGTGAAAGTAAGGGTTATGGCCGAGTAGAGATGGCTTATTACAACATGGCCGTGGCTTGTGGTATCCATATGATGCCTTCTCGATTATGGGAAGAAAACGGTCGGGCGCATTTTATGACCAAGCGTTTTGACCGGGAGGATGGCTCCACCAAACACCACATACAAACCTTTTGTGCCATGAAGCACTATGATTACAATCTTGTAACAAGCTTCAGTTACGAGCAGTTGTTTCAAACACTTCGTGAACTCAAACTTCCCTATCCAGATGCTGAGCAGTTGTATCGTAGAATGGTGTTCAATGTATTGGCTCGTAACTGCGATGACCATACCAAGAACTTTGCCTTCCGCCTCAAAAAAGATGGAAAATGGGAATTGGCGCCAGCCTATGATATTTGCCATGCCTATCAACCCAAGCACCGCTGGGTCAGTCAACATGCATTGAGCATCAACGGCAAGCGAACCCATTTGACCAAAGACGATTTGCTCACCGTTGGTATAGCCATCAAGAACAAAAAGGCCGCGGAAACGATCGAGGAAATCAGTCACACCCTAAGTCGGTGGAAAATCTTTGCCGATGAGGTTTGCGTTCTCCTCGATTGCGGGATGAAATCGCGGCTACCTTGATACGGCTTTAAGGGTGCCCCTCATCTCAAGG
>RFMW01000017.1 GCA_009927485.1 Sphingobacteriia bacterium | reverse complement strand
TTCGGTAAGCGGAGGATCGCTTTGAATCACAAAACGATTATCAGAAATTTTGGAAACAACCCGAACGCGGCTAAAACCCTCGCCGCCAATGGCCGTGAGTTGATAACGAAAATCCTTGTTCTCTGCACAAAAATACGAGGGAAGTTCCACAGTAGCCAGACCCTTTGCATCGGTAATCACATTACCGTTGTACAAATTCATCATGTCCGGACTTTCGACAAAGCTATGTACTAAAAATTTGTTATCAGGGTCCAATGGATGGTCAATCCGAAAAGTTCCCGCAGCCTTGGAAAGTGTACCCCCCACACTAAGGTTACCTAAGTTCACGGCAGATGAAGCATTATACCAACCGTTCGCTCCGACGGATGGCTGAAAATAGGCCGCAGCAAGATTGGGCCTACCTCCCACCACATGAACAGCCGTTCCACTGTCATTACCGCATAACAATGTAGAATACAATGAATTACCATACAAATAGCCTGCAGGCCCGTTAGGATTAGTCGCTGCAATCGTGGCGTAGGTTCCTGTACTGTATCCCAGAATCGCATTGCTGTACGGAGCATAGGCATATAGCGTTGAGTTGGCAAAGCTATCCGCCGTGAAAATAGCCGCAGGGGCATTACCGAAATTCTCGGCATAAAGGGTTGCGTAATTGTCGCTGTTGTTTTGAAGAAATGCTGCATTCTGCCGAGTGCTGTAGGCGCTGACCGCCACAGAATCACCAAACACATAAAGCTTGGTATTCGCAGGAGCCACCGAACCGATGCCGACATTGGTACCATTGTGGTAGAGGTTCCTAGAACCCGCAACCCATTCCAAGCCGTTCCAATAGGGGGTATTGCCTGGCGCAGTCCCTTTACCCAAATACCTGAATTGCTCTGCATACAAAGCGAATGGAACACTTTGCAAAGGGCTATGCCCAAGGACAGAATAATTGTTACCCCCGGCAAGATCCACCTCGGTGCGCACCCAATAAGGTCCGGCGCCCCAATCAATTCCAGCCAACGAACCCGTGAGGGCCTGTCCATCGCCAAGGTCCACCGACAACAATCCATGCAAATTCGTGACCGGATTAGGTGTAAAAACCTCCGAATAAATGACAGGCCCGGAAGTTGAGCCTTGTAAAATGCTTATTTTTAGACCAATCGATCTATTCGAAACCAGAGCACCCGAGCCAGAGCGCACCACGGATTGGTAGGTCATTTTCTGTGGTGCCTGGCCATTCAACAGGGCCGGAATACAAACAGCACTTAACCAACCTAAACGAAATAGAAATTTGCGCAAGAGCGTATCGAAGTGAGCCATCGTGAATAATTTTAATCGGTCCCAAAATAACCCACCATTAAGACCTATGAACAACGAAACAGACCCTTTGATTTCAAATTTAATCCAAACCTACCGTGAGACCCTGGATTTTGCGATAAGTTTGGACGATCTGACCTATGCTTCACCCCCTCTGGCAGGTAAATGGAGTCCGGCTCAGCATTTGGTGCATTTGATTCGTTCCATGGGTATTGTGGTATGGGTTTCGTCATGGCCCATGACCCTTCAGCGCTTGGTATGGGGTCGTGCCAACCGTCCTTCCCGATCCTATGATGCTTTGGTCGATCGATACCAGTACCGACTGGCCGGTATCAAAGCCAAATCCCCGGCTTTCTTTGCGCCCCCCGCCCAATCAGCCTCCCAACGACAACAAATCCACCAGCGACTGTTGCGCCTTACCAATCGATACGCACAACAATTGAGCAAGTGCCCACCCGATTATCTGGATAGTCAAATTCTCCCTCACCCGGTACTGGGTAAGATAACGATCCGAGAAATGGCCTTATTCAGCACCTACCACGGTCGCCTTCACCTGAACCTAATCCAAAGGGATCTCGAGGCAACAACCTCAACACCAATTAGCATCCACGAACAACCCCATTAGATTGGTATGCCAACTTTGCGGTAAACAAAGTGCAGTAGCCAGGCCGGTCCTACCAAGAGGAATTGCAGGTCTTTGAAGAAGGATGGCTTTCGGCCTTCGATTTTGTGCCCTATAAATTGACCCACCCAGGCCGCGGCAAAAAGCGCAAAATGAATTTTCCAAGCGGATGAGCCAGCAACTTGCTCTACGGCCATGATGCCCCAGGCCATAAGCAGGCTGACTAGCAGCATCCCCACAAAAAGGTTCCCCGAAAGGCGCAGATAATAGAGCGAAGCGGAACCCAAAAAGACCATACCCACTGTTAAGGGGCCAACCAATGTCACGGTCCATAACAAACCAATGAGACTGAACATGATGATCGGTACGCAGATCCAGTGTATCCACTTGTTCGTCGGATTCTGGTGGCTTTCCCCGTACTCTTCCAATAGGAGATTGATGGCGCGCATATTTTGGGTTGGTTTTGGGTTTGGTATCAAGGCCCTACGAATTTAACCTGATTAATCTTATTGTTGTCTGCCTGCCACAAACCTCAACCTCCTACAAAACAAAAAGCCCCGGTATGAGGCGGGGCTTTTTGAAGGGAAAGAGGTTTGAGCAGCGCTTAACGAACCAAAAGCGGTAGGTTGAGGCGCTGACCCGAACCGTCGGTCCACTTAACCAGAATGGAATAACGACCACTGCTAAGGCCTTCCAAATTCAATTCGCCGGCACCGGCAACCGCCGATACCTGACGGAGAGGACTCACAGTACGTCCCAACATATCACGAACTTCTAGCTCCAAGGTGGTAGCACGATCCAAATTCAGGACCAGGCGGATGTTATCGCCCTGATTCACTGGCTGAGGGGCAATGTAAGCAGCAACCTTGGGAGCGGCTAAGGAAGGAATGCGTAGGCCCACCTGCGAATAGTTAACCGCCCAGGCATCAGTAGCCTCGGCAACTGAGCCCAGAGTCCATTCGTGGTTAGCAACATCGTAATTCCGCGTGATTTCGGTCTCTAAAACGAAGGCCACTTGACCGGCTGGAACCAATACCTCCTCGGCAGAGAACCAACCCAAACGCACCTTACCGTCAGCTTCGTTCCAGCTCAATTCTCCGCCGACCATGGAACGAACACCAGTAACACGCACACCCTCAGGGATATTCAATTCCAAACTCAATGAACCTAATGCCAGATTTCGATCCAAAGCCAAAGGCAGTGCGCCATGATGAGCCGTAGCCGGATCAGCAATCACTACGATTCCGGCATTGCCGCGGGCAAGTGGACTGTACGATGCATTGACATCGCCATAACAAATGGCAGAAATATCTTGGGTAAGCGCACCGCTAGTGATGTTCACTGCTGGTTGTACAAAGTACCAGCTG
>RFMW01000203.1 GCA_009927485.1 Sphingobacteriia bacterium | reverse complement strand
CCTGCCCCCCCCTACTTCCATCCATACCTCCCTACCGGCTCGAAACACATGCACCTCCCAGCCCAAAATCCACGCCTCAGGTAGCACCTCGACGGGCCCTTCAGGTGGGTCGATGATCGGGTCTGTAGGGGTGTCCTAGGAAAATGATGTTGTGCACTTTCGGTGGCACCGACGCAAAACCGAAATGTAAATGCTTGATAGACAAACGATTTCGGAAGCGATTTGGTGGTGATGGACGGACCCCAAGGACACATATCTACACTTTAAAACTGTCTAATAAGGGATACTTGCTGAAAATTTCATTCTTTGGGTTGAATTTTAATAGTCCAAAAAATTGATTTCAATCTTTTTTGAATCAATTTTAATGTTTCCAAAATGGTTTCTTCTTTGGGTAATTCTCCATACACCAAATTTTTAAAGTCACCGTTGTAAATAGTTTTCAACTCATTCCATACATTTTCCAAGTTTTTAAAAATTAGGGCTTCAATAGGGTGGTTATTCAGCCATTTATTATTGTTTCTAAAACTTGCCACATCGTCATTGGCTACTTTTAAAAGCATTTCATCAAAGTCCTTTGAATGAAAGAATGCTGCAAACTCATCTTGTTTAAGTAGCTGATGCAAATCGTAGGTGTGCCTTATCTTTTTCTTTAAATCATCGATTGGATTCTCGCCATAAGAAAAGCGAACCAAACTCATTATTTTTTCGCAAATGGTTCTTTTTGGTTCTAATGCCAGCAAGTCAAAAGGAAGTAGTCCGTTTTCTTTAGCAATATCAGATTGCGTATTATCCAGCATCATTTGACCAACAAATGAAACGATGCTTTTTGTAGTGTATGGTTCGTAATATCCCAACCAAGTAGATTCCAGAATGATAACATCTCTTACTTGTCCATAATCACGTTTAAATTCTTTGTTGTAAGCGTGTGCCGTTTTCCGATTCATACCCATTTTATGCGTAATGCCTTCAACATCAACTTCGGGTAATACAGTTTCTACAACTGTGCTTACAGCTATTAATTTTGATTTTAACTTGCTGTCTGTTTCTCCCTCTCTCCTCAATACTACTAAATCAATATCTTCCGAAAAGCGTTCTATCATTTTGTAACATTTAGATAGTGCGGTGCCGCCTTTAAATACGGTGTCTTTACCAATTTCATTATTAAAAATGGTAAACAAAGCATACGTAACCCAATAGTCTTTTTCTACATAAATGGCTGGTACTTTCATTTGGTCAGCCGTAAACTGAACGGCCTGTCTGAATAAGGTTTTATTTTCGTGCAGCTTCATATTATATTCCATTTTTCGGTGGTGGATAAAGTTTTTGCTACACCTGTTAGCTTATACTTAGTAATTGGGTTCAATGATTTTAAAAGTGGTTCTGTTGCTTTGCCTTGTTGCAATTGCTCTAACAATGCTCCTAATAACGCCCTTGTAGCCGGTGGATATTTCAGAGCCAAACGAGCCAAGGTGTTTATTTCTTTGTCTGTAAAGTTTTTAATGATGGCCAAAAATCGTTTACAAGATGATTCTACATTGGCATCAGGTATTTTCTTGATGTATCGAATGGCATCCAGTACCTGCAACAAAGGAATTTTCTCTTTGGTGATGGTGTTTTTTTGTTTTACAAAAGCAATGGTATAGCGTTCTCTTTTAAAGTTGGGGCGAACCTGATTTTTGCCTATCTGTATGGTGTTGCTCACCTGTGTGGTTAAGCCTAATTGGTTGTAAATGCTGTAACCTGTGAGATAACCCGTTATTTTTCCGTTTTCTTCCAGCAAGTCTTTTACTACTTGTGCCTGATTGGGCTGAAGGTTGCCAAAGGGCGTGTTTTCGGGTTTATAGTATTTCCCTTTGGATAGTTTGGCGATTTTGCCCGAAGCCACCATACGGTTCAGGGCTTTTATCACTGCTTCTTTTTGGTTCACCTCGGCTGTAAAGTCAGCATAGGTGAATACATAACCCTTGGGCAGTCTATCTATGGTAAGTGCTATGTATTCAGTGGTTTTCATTCCTTTAAATGCGCTACAAAGATAATTTATTTGTCCAGTTTATTAGCAAAATAACTGGACATTTTGAATTTTATTGTGTAGTACTCCATTCCCCCCAAGTCCTGCTATTTCCTCAATAACCCTACCCCCTCCCGGCCCAAAATCCACGCCTCAGATGGCGCCTCGGGAGGCGTCTCAAAACGCCCTCCAGGTGGGGCGATGACCGGGCCTTGAAGGGTATCCTAGGAAAATGATGTTGTGCACTTTCGGTGGCACCGACGCAAATCCGAAATTAATCGGTTAAAGATCAAGTATTTGCGGAAGCGATTTG
>RFMW01000139.1 GCA_009927485.1 Sphingobacteriia bacterium | reverse complement strand
CAGGTAATTATCCAGCTCCCTCTTGATGAAATCCCCCACAAACGAGCGCAGGGCCGTTCCACCCGGGGCCATGTGCTGGGATCCCAACTTGGTCTTGGTCTGCGACTCAAAGACCGGCTCCTGCACGCGCAGGCTGATGGCCCCAATGATGGAGCCCCGGATATCGGAGGCGTCAAAATCCTTTTTGTAAAATTCCCGGATGGTCCGAACCAAAGCCTCCCGAAAGGCGGCCAGGTGGGTCCCGCCTTGGGTGGTGTACTGCCCGTTCACAAAGGAATAATGCTCTTCGCCGTATTGTTCACCGTGGGTAAAGGCCAATTCAATATCATCCCCCTTGAGGTGCACGATAGGGTAACGAATGCTGTCTGCGGGGGCTTTGCGATGCAACAAGTCCAATAAGCCATCCTTGGAGAAAAATTTCTTGCCGTTCAAGTAGAGGCTCAGCCCTGCATTGAGGTAGGCGTAATTCCACAATTGCTCCTCAATGAATTCGTGGATAAAATGAAAATTCCTGAAGATCTCTCCGTCCGGAACAAATTCCACATACGTGCCGTTCTTGTCCGCCGTGGGCATATCCTTGCTTTCCTCAAGCAAGAACCCCTGCGCAAAGCTGGCGGTGCGGGTGCGGCCTTCCCGAAAGGATTGCACCATGAAGGATTTGCTCAAGGCGTTCACGGCCTTGGTCCCTACGCCGTTGAGGCCCACCGACTTGGTGAAGGCTTCGCCATCGTATTTGCCACCGGTATTGATCCTCGAAACACAGTCCACCAATTTCCCCAAAGGGATGCCCCGTCCATAATCCCGCACGGTCACCATCTCGCGGCTGACTTGAATTTCGATGGACTTCCCAAAGCCCATTACATGTTCGTCGATGCAATTGTCAATGATCTCCTTGATGAGCACATAGATCCCGTCGTCGTAAGCGGAACCATCTCCCAATTTCCCGATATACATCCCGGGCCGCAGGCGGATATGCTCCCTCCAGTCCAGGGACTTGATGCTATCTTCGGTATATTTCATAAATTCTAAAATCCTATAAGGTTCGGGATCAAATTAACGCCATCAAGCCCGCATTTGCAATTCCACCAGACTTCGGTACAAACCCTCCGACTGCATAAGCTCCGCATGGCTTCCTTCCTGAACCTTGCGACCCCGCTCCAGCACCACAATACGATCCGCGCTTTGGATGGTACTCAGGCGATGCGCAATCACCACGGTGGTTCTGCCCACCATCAGATGCTGCAAGGCTTCCTGCACTTCCTTCTCGGCCATGGAATCAAGGGCCGAAGTCGCCTCATCCAACAGAAGCAATTGCGGATTACGGTACAAGGCTCTGGCAATGGCCATGCGCTGTCGCTGTCCACCGCTCAGGCGGGAACCTTGTTCCGCCAGCGAGGTGGCGTAGCCTTGCTCCATCTCGGTGATGAAACCGTGAGCATTGGCGGCCTCTGCGGCTTGCCGTACCCGATCAGGGTCCGGTAGGGGATCCCCAAACGCAATGTTGGCCGTCACCGTATCGTGAAACAACCAATTGTCTTGACCCACCAGCCCAATCATCCCCCGCCAATCCTCCACCTTCCAATCCCGCAGGTCCTGCCCATCCACCACGATTCTTCCTTCCGCAGGTTCCACAAAGCGGCTGATCAAATCCATGGCCGTGGACTTGCCTGAACCCGACACACCCACCAACGCCACCGTTTGGCCTCGAAGGCATTCAAAACTCAAATCCTTCAAAACCCATTCCTCCCCGTAACGAAAGCCCACTCCTTCAAAGGCCAAACCTTCTTGCAAGGTCTTCAGCGAGGCCGCCTGCGCTAGTGGTTTGACGGTCGGCTCCTGGTCCAAAAGCGCAAAAACCCTTCTCGCCGAAGCCAAGCCTTTCTGCACATTGGTGTACGCCGAGCCCAAGGACTTGACCGGGGGCAACAATTGGGAAAACAACAAAATGTAGGCGATGAACTGGCTGGCCGTAAGGGCGCTGCGTTGTTCGATCACCAAGGTTCCGCCAAAATAAATGATCCCCAAAACCGTCACCACGCCCATCACCTCCGATACCGGATTGGCCAAGTCTTTGCGGTCAAAAATGCGTCGCAACAACCTTGCGTATCCCTCGTTCAAGTCCCTGAAGCGCTGCACCATAAAGTCAGCCGCATTGTTCATGCGCACAATGCGAATCCCGCTCACGGTTTCTTCGAAGCGCGATAACAACATCCCGAGCAGATCCTGGCTCTGCCCCGAATCATTGCGTAATTTGCGTGTAATCAAGCCTATAGCCCAACCCGAAAGAGGAAGCACCGCAAACGAAAACAGAGTCAGGGCAGGCGACAGCATCAGCAACAAACTCACATACGCCAAGATCAAAAAAGGCTCTCGTAACAAAACATGCATGGTATTCACCACGGAGCCTTCGATCTCCGTCACATCGTTGGACAAAACCGAGATCAAATCGCCCTTGCGGCGATGATGAAAAAAAGAAATATCCTGCTGCATCACCTGCAGGTACAAATCCTGCCGCAACCGATATATCAATCGACTGCGCAAACGATTCAAAATTTTCTGGGCCGCAAAACGAAAGGCATTGGCCAGCAAGATCGAAATGCCCACCCCTGCACAAACAAAAGCCAAGGCCCCTTGGCGACCGTAGGCGGCCATGATCCCCTCAAAATAATAGCCGAACACCTCTTTAACATAATCCACGGACCAACGAAATTCCGGGAAAGTGGGCGCCTTGGATGCAGAAGAGAGCACAACCCCGGCGCTGGGGACGCTATCCCCGGCAGACCCAAAGATCAAATCCAACAATGGAATGAGCAAGGTAAAATTGGCGACCCCAAAAACGATCCCCAACAACGTGAGAAACAAATACCTCGTCATCGGTGCGGACAACGGTCCGGCCATGGCAAGGAGTCTCCAGTAGGTTTTCACGCCAAATCAAGAATTACGGGGACCCTTATCTTGAGCGCTCTTCTCGTTTTGTTGCCGACGCAATACCGCCAATCGTTGCCGCAACTCCGCTTCCTTCTCGCGGGGACAGACCAGAATCCCATCCGGTGAGTCCGCAACAATAAAATTCTCCAGCCCGTCAATCAAAGCAATTCGCTGCCCGGTAATGTGAATCATGTTGTTATGCGCATCAAAAAGCGCCACCTGGCTCCCGTTCACCGCATTGCCAAAATAATCCTTGTCGTGCTCCCGGTAGATCTCGGCCCAATAGGTCAAATCCCCCCAGCCAAAATCTCCCAATTGCAAGCGCAGGCCCTCGGCCTTGTCCAGAATGCCCTCCCGAAACGAGGCGGATTCGCAACGAGGGAAGATCTTGGCGACCATGGCCGGCCAAAGGCTTCGGTCCGGGGTAGCCGCCAGTTCTGCAAAGGCATCCACCAAGTCCGGCATCCAACGCCGGTACAAATCCATGAAGGCTTGAACGGAGCCGACTTTGATCCCCGTGTACCAGGCAAAATCCCCGGAACGGTAAAAAGTGTTGGCAAGCTCCGGAGTCGGTTGATCCGTGAAGGTTTTGACCTTGTAAACATCGGTTTCGGCCTCCGAATCCTGAACATATTGCACATAACCGTAATTGGGTTCAGGCCGAGTGGGTTTGACGCCAATGACTTGGATCCATTGCCGCTCCATTGCGTGTTCAATGGCCTGCTGCAAGGTGGCCGTAAAGCGCTCTTGGTCGGTCACATAGTGATCACAAGGCAAGATGACCACCGAATCCGATGGCCCCTGCCCCGCAAGGCTCAACAAACCGTAATAGGTTGCGGTGGCCGTCTGCTTGCGGATGGGCTCCAGCAGCAAATGATCTTCCGGTAAATCAGGCAATTGCTCCCGTACCAAATCCCCCCAACGCGACTGGGTTATCACCCGAATATGGTCTGCCCCGCCACAGAGGCTCAAAGCCCGATCAAAGGTATGTTGCAACATTGTTCGACCTGTTCCCAAGAGGTCGTAGAATTGCTTGGGTTTGGCAGTCCTGCTAACCGGCCACAAACGGCTCCCGCTGCCGCCGGCCATGATCAAGACTTGGAGAGAAGGAGGGTGGGAAGAGGAATTCGGCATGGTTAAACAACGCCCTCGCGGAGCAAATCGTGCAAATGTACCACCCCTGCATAGCGCCCTTGCTCATCCACCGCCAACAACTGGGTAATTTGATGCGCACGCATCATCGCCAAAGCCTCTACGGCCAGCGAATCCATGGTCACGGTCCTGGGCGATGGGCTCATCACCTCCTCCGCCACCAAATCCTTGGTTTCCTTCCCGGATTCCAACAATCTTCGTAAATCCCCGTCGGTAATGACCCCTACCGGCCGTCCTGCATCCACGACGGCGGTTGCCCCCATGCGGCCTGAGGAAATTTCGGTCACCACGGCCTTGAAACCCGCTTGAGGACTCACCTCCGGTCGGGCATTGCGGGAGACCAAATCCTCAACGCGCAGGTACAAACGCTTGCCCAGGGCCCCTCCGGGATGGACTCGTGCAAAATCCCCTGCGCTGAACCGTCTTAATTCGATCAAAACCACCGCAAGAATATCCCCCCAGACGGTTTGCACCGTGGTGGAGGTGGTTGGGGCGAGGTTATGAGGGCAGGCCTCGACCTCCACATGGCTCAACAAGACATAATCCCCGGCGGCGAGGCCCAAGGCGGATCCGGCATCGCCGGTGATGGCCACCAAGCGTTGCCCCCCTTGGCGAATCATCGGCAAGAGGGCCCTGATTTCAGGGGAATTTCCGCTTTGGGACAAGACCATCACCAAATCTTCCGGTTGCACCATGCCCCAATCCCCGTGGACGGCATCGGCCGCATGCATGAACAAGGCCGGGGTTCCGGTTGAATTCAGGGTCGCTACGATTTTCTGAGCGACCAAAGCGCTTTTGCCAATGCCACTGAGCACAACGCGGCCTTTGCAGGCCAAAATGGCTTCGACCACCTTGACCAAAGGCTGTTCCGGCAGGGCTTTGAGGGCTTCTATGGCTTTGGCTTCCAGGTCCAAAACCCTCTGCGAAATTTTTTTGATACGATTTGAATCCAAAATGATTTTTCTACGTTACCTTAATAAACCAAAACAGCAAGCCCTTTGGCTTGTTGAATCCACAAAAATACCCTAATTCCCATGGCGGAAGGCCTCGTCGAAACAAAGATCTCCCAGCAGCTCCGCAAGGCGTTGAGGGAGTTTTTTGGCTTTGACCGATTCAAGGGCCAACAGGAAGCCATTATCGAAAGCATCTGCGAAGGGAATGACACCTTCGTGATCATGCCCACCGGGGCCGGCAAATCCCTTTGTTACCAATTACCCGCGGTCATATCTCCCGGAACAGCCATCATCATCTCGCCGCTTATAGCGTTGATGAAAAACCAAGTGGATGCGGTCCGTGCCTTTTCCGGAACCGACGGCATCGCTGAATTCCTTAATTCCTCCCTCACCAAGGCCGACCTCAAGCGCGTCAAGGCCAACGTGGACTCCGGCATCACCAAGATGCTGTACGTTGCCCCCGAATCCCTTGTCAAACAGGAGAACCTGGATTTTCTTCACGAACACCGCATTTCCTTCGTGGCCGTGGACGAAGCTCATTGCATTTCCGAATGGGGTCATGATTTCCGCCCGGAGTACCGCAACATTCGCCAAATGGTCAAAGCCATCGGCGATGTGCCCATCATTGCCCTGACTGCCACCGCCACCGAAAAGGTACAGAACGATATCATCAAGAATTTGCAGATGGCGGATGCCCGGCTCTTCAAATCCTCGTTCAACAGACCAAATCTGTACTACGAATTGCGGCCCAAGGTCGATGCCATCAAAAGCATCGTCCGCTACATCAAGGACAATGCCGGGAAATCGGGCATTATCTACACCCTTTCCCGCAAGAAAACCGAAGAGCTCGCCGAAATCCTCCGAGCCAACGACATCAAAGCCGTGCCCTACCACGCGGGTCTTGATTCCGCCGTACGCGTCAAGAACCAAGACGATTTCCTCATGGAAGAAATCGATGTTATTGTGGCGACCATTGCCTTTGGCATGGGCATTGACAAACCCGATGTCCGTTTCGTCATCCATTACGACATCCCCAAATCCATCGAAAGCTATTACCAGGAAACAGGTCGTGCGGGCCGGGATGGCCTTGAGGGGGTCTGCATGGCCTTCTACGATGAACGGGATGCCGAGAAGTTGCAGAAGTTCATGAAGGACAAGCCTGTGGCGGAACGCGAAGTGGGGAACTTGCTGATCCAAGAGGTAATGTCCCTCGCCGAATCCGGCTTATGCCGTCGCCAACAAATTTTGCATTATTTCGGAGAGGAATTCGAGGAAAGCCGTTGCAACAAAATGTGCGACAATTGCCGCAACCCCATGCCAACCCACAGCGTCCTCGAAGAAATGTGCCTGTTGTTGCGCACCGTGCAGTCTTTCCAGAAATCTTTCACGCTACGTCACCTTAGTCATTTCCTGGCGGGTGATCTCATCCCGGAAATTGAAGATTACGGCCACCAGAAATTAGCCGGCTTCGGTATCGGCAGAGAACGTGGTTTGGCGTTCTGGAAAGCCACCCTCCGGGTAGCCCTCTTGCACAATCTCCTGCACAAGGATATCGAACAGTACGGCACGCTGAGGGTCACCTCCAAAACAAGCGCCTATCTGGCAGACCCATACAGCATCAAAGTCCCTGAAGATCACCGTTTTGATATGGTAAGGGATCATGATTTTGAGGGTCAGCGTTCCGACGCTCTTGACCAGGCCCTGCTGGATCAGCTCAAGGATTTGCGCAAACGACTGGCCAAAGAGAAAAGCCTCCCCCCCTATGTCATCTTCCAGGATCCTTCCTTGGAGGAGATGGCCACCATCTACCCGACCAGCCTCAACGAGATGCAGCAAGTGGTGGGGGTCGGGCCCGGCAAGGCCCTCAAATTCGGGAAGCCTTTTGTGGAATTGATCAGCAAGTATGTGGACGACAACGAAATTGATCGGCCTGCTGATTTTGTGGTCAAAAGCTCTGCCGCCAAATCCGGTAACCGGGTCTTCATCATCGGAGCCATTGACCGTAAACTTCCCCTGAACGAAATCGGAAATAACCGGGGGCTAACCTACGAGCAAGTACTCGACGAAATCAAAGGGGTGGTGGATTCCGGGACCAAAGTGAACATCGATTATCACATTCAATCCGCTTTGGACCAGGATATTGTGGACGAAATTTACCAATACTTTCGTAGTGCCGAAACCGATGATTTGCAAGTGGCCTACCAGCATTTGCTGGCGGGGGATTTCACCGAAGAAGAAATTCAATTGGTTCGCATCAAATTCCTGAGCGAACAAGCCCACTAAAGCTGCTGAGCCTGCCTCAGGGCTGCTGAGCCTGCCTCAAGGCCTCGAGCATCGTATCGCAAGTTGCCGCCATATCGAAGCGTGGCGACCATCCCCAATCCTGGCGAGCCTGGCGATCATCAACCCGCATGGGCCATTGGTTGGCAATCGCCTGACGGAAATCCGGTTCATATTGAATCGTGAAGGACGGGATGCGTTGACGAATTTCGGCAGCCAATTCCCCTGGACTAAAATCCATGGCACCCAGGTTATAGGAAGTCCGGCAACGAATCTGGGCGGCAGGTGCATCCATCAACTCAAGGGTCCCGCGGATCGCATCGTCGATGTACATCATGGGCAGGCGACTGCCTTCTTCGAGAAAACACGTATAATGTTGGCGGGCCAAGGCTTGGTGGAAAATATCTACCGCATAATCGGTGGTCCCCCCACCGGGTAGGGTTCGCCAAGAAATGATCCCCGGGTAACGCAAGGAGCGGACATCAAGCCCGTGGACCTCGTGGTAATAACGGCACCATAACTCCCCGCTCAATTTGGAAATGCCGTACACCGTTTTGGGGTCCATGTATCCGGCTTGTACCGCAGGATCCCTCGGGCTCTCTGGCCCAAAAACCGCAATAGAGCTGGGCCAAAACACCCTTTCCACCCCATAGCGCAGGCTCAAATCCAAAACGCTGATCAAGCCGTCCATGTTGAGTCTCCACGCTGCACCGGGGTTCGCCTCGCCTTTGGCCGAAAGCATCGCCGCCAACAAATACACATGACGTGGTTTAGCCCGTTCCATCAGATCCTCCACGGCCTTGAAGTCCAAAACATCCAGGGTTTCGAAGCGAGCAAGCCCTGCATCGGCCCCCGCTTTCAAATCCGTGCACAACAAGAGGGAGGGATCCATCCGCTCCCTTAAGGCCAAGCGAAGTTCAGAGCCCAATTGGCCTTCGGAGCCAAGAATCAAAGTGTGCACTGCTGGGGATGCCATATCGAGTTGGATTGCCCAAAGGTACTTGGGAACACGTATTTTTGAAATCTCGATCTAACCAAGCCCCCCTTGCCATGCTGAACCTTTACGCTTCCCTCGGATACTCGCCTTGCTCTTGATTCCTGCGAACATCGTATGGATGCAGGCTTGCTATTACGATAACGAAAAAGATCTGTATGGAGTTCCCACCCCTTGCGATACTCTTAATCTAAGTTATACCGGGGAGATCAAGGGCATTCTTACCAACAATTGCCAAGGATGCCATAACAATGCTTCGGCTTCCGGTAACTTGAATTTGGAAAGCGACGCATCCCGAACAGCCAATATTGCCAAAATCATCGACCGCATCAGCCGACCTGCCGGCGATCCGTTGGTCATGCCAACCTCCGGCCCCATGTCCTCTTGTAACATCCAGAAAATCAAGGCCTGGCAAAACCAAGGCCTGTCCACCACCAACTAAGCGTTTTGTCTTAACACCAACTAAGCGTTTTTTCTTCAAAACCAACGTGTATGAAGCATTTCGTTATTGCTCAGATCTTCCTCCTTGTTTACTCATGGGCTTTGACCTTGACGGCAGGGGCCCAAAGCACGGATAACCGCAACGGTGAAGTCGATTTGCTTGCTGATTTGGCTCCGGAGGGCCCGGTTCGGAACTACGCCGCCTATACCTTCAAATCCACCCGGATCATCAACACCCATTCCATCGAAAACGTGGCAGCGGGCGTTCTTGATTTTCGAATCATGCACCGCTTTGGCGCCATCAACGGAGGTTGGTACGAATTGTGGGGGCTGGACCAGGCCGGAATGCGCATGAGCCTTGACTACGGGGTCACCCCATGGCTAACGGTGGGGGGCGGCCGGACCAACGTGGGCAAAGCCTACGACGGTTTCCTCAAAATCAAAATCCTTCGACAATCCTCCGGCTCGGTGGAGAGACCCGTCTCCGTGAGCCTCGTGAGCGGCGGGATTGCTTCCTCCCTGCGATGGGACCAGCCCGAGCGCAAAAATTACTTCACCTCGAGACTCACCTATTATCACCAATTGCTCATCGCCCGCAAAATCTCCGAAGAGATCAGCCTGCAATTGACCCCCACCATGCTCCATCGCAATTTGGTGGCCAGTCCCGAAATCCCCAACGACCTGTGGGCCTTAGGAACCGGTGGGCGACTCAAACTCAGTTCGAGGGTTTCGGCGAATTTGGACTATATTTGGTTGCCCAAAGCCGCAGAACTCAATGTTCGTAACAATTTGTCGCTTGGCGTGGATATCGAAACGGGAGGGCATGTCTTTCAACTCCATGTCTCCAACGGAAGAGGCCTCAACGAGGGTCAGTTTATTGCGGGTTCGGTAGGCAATTGGAACGACGGAACCGTTTATTTCGGCTTCAATTTGTCCAGGGTCTTTACGGTTAGGGAACCGCGAGCGCTCTCATCAACGCGCTAAAGGTTCAGCAACTCGCT
>RFMW01000226.1 GCA_009927485.1 Sphingobacteriia bacterium | reverse complement strand
GGGTGTGGGTAAAGACATCGAAAGGAATTCAACGCAAAGGTTGACATTGGAGGCAGGGATTGCATCTTCGTGCCGTGAATGTTCTCTCGGTTGCGTCGATCAGTAAAAGCCTTGGCGAAAGGGTTTTGTTTCAAAATTTGTCTTTGGTTTGGATCAAGGCCAGAAGCTTGGCTGTTGGGCCGTAACGGATGCGGCAAAACACCCTCCTTCGCATGGTTGCCGGCATGGACAGCCCTGACCAAGGGGAGGTCCGCATTAACAAACAAATTCGGGTAGCGTACCTGGAACAAGATCCCCTCTTGGGACTTCAAGGCGCCGTGATGGATGCCATCCTGCATTACGACCGACCCCAAAGCCGTTGGCTTCGGGAATACTACGATTTGACCGATCGGGAACATCTCAGCGACGAAGATGTGGAACGCATGAACAGGCTGCATCAAGTCATGGAAGAACAAGGTCTGTGGGAATACCAGAGGGAATTCAACCGCCTTCTGGGGGAATTGGAAATTCCCGATCTCAAACAAGATTTGACTACCCTATCGGGAGGTCAACGCAAACGAGTCGCCTTGGCCGCTTTGATGGTCGCGGATGCCGATTTGATTTTGTTGGACGAACCGACCAACCACCTGGATCTGCATACCATCGAGTGGCTGGAAAATCGACTTAAAAATCAGAAAACCACGTTGTTATTGGTGACACACGATCGCTATTTTCTCGAATCGGTCTGCAACGGAATGTACGAATTGGAACAAGGCAAATTGTATTACCATCAAGGGAATTATGCCTCCTTTCTGGAGAACAAAGAGACCAGGGAGCAAATCGAAACAGCGGATGCGCACAAAGCCAAAGCCTGGTTACGCAAAGAGTTGGAATGGATGCGCAGGCAGCCCAAGGCCAGGGGGACTAAGTCCAAAGCCCGCATCGATCAATTCTACAAAGTCCAAGACAAAGTCTCCAACCGTCAAGTGACCGGCAAACTGGAACTGGACGGAGCAGGTCGGCCTCTGGGTGGCAAAATTTTGGAAATATCCTACCTGCGCAAGAGCTACGGGGATAGGCATTTGATCAGGGATTTCACCTACAATTTTGTCAAAGGGGACCGCGTCGGCATCATCGGTCGCAACGGCCTCGGCAAGTCCACCCTGTTGAATTTGATTACCGGCCAATTGCGTCCGGATGGTGGCGATGTGGAAAAGGGGGAGCAAACCGTCTTTGGGTATTACAAACAAGAAAATTTGGCCTACAAGCCCGGGCAGACTGTCCTCGACCGGGTTCGGGAGGTCACTGACCATATCAAGCTGTCCACAGGACGCGAAATTTCGGCTGCGGATTACCTCAACCGGTTTCTGTTCCCGCCCAAGCAGCAGCATGACAAGGTGGACAAGCTCAGCGGTGGGGAGAAAAGGCGATTGCAATTGTTATTGGTCTTGATCGCTCAGCCGAATTTCTTGATCATGGACGAGCCCACCAACGATTTGGATTTGGTTAGCCTTCAAGTCTTGGAAGACTTTTTGGAGAAGTTCAAGGGCTGCCTGTTGCTGGTATCGCATGATCGCTATTTCATGGACCGCCTGGTGGACCACCTGCTGGTCTTCGAAGGCGAGGGCAAGGTCCGAGATTTTCCGGGGAATTACACCGATTACCGCTTGTCGCTCAACGCTCCTTCTGCCAGCACGGCTTCCGACCATACAAGTTCTGCCGTTGCAGTTTCCTCTGGAGCGGCCATGGCGGGCAAACGCCCCAAGACTTCTTCCACCAAACCCACCTTTGCCCAAAGCAAGCGTTACCAAGAACTCACCCAACGTTTGGAGGCCATCCGCCTCGAACAATCGCAGTTGTTGGAACGCTTGAATGCCGGCGGTGCGAGCGCAGAGGAATATGCGCAGTGGGGCATGGGCCTCAAAGCCCTGCAGGAGGAAGCCGAAAAAGCAGAGTGGGAATGGCTGGAGCTC
>RFMW01000018.1 GCA_009927485.1 Sphingobacteriia bacterium | reverse complement strand
GGCACCGGGCAGGTGTCAGGCCATATACTTCATCTTTCGATTTTGCATAGCCATGTGTTTTTGTTAAACAGTCGCCTGGGCCTTTTCACTGCGTCCCACTTGCGTGGGAACCCCTTCTCCCGAAGTTACAGGGTCATTTTGCCTAGTTCCTTAGCCGTGAATCACTCGAGCGCCTTAGGATTCTCTCCTCGACCACCTGTGTCGGTTTACGGTACGGGTGCCTTGTGTCTGAAGCTTAGAAGTTTTTCTTGGAAGTCTGATTACACGAACTATCCCCTCAGCCGAAGCCTTGAGGTACTATCGGATTTCACCAGTCCGGGCGGATTTGCCAACCCGGCCTATAGCTTTATCCTTAAACCTACTATTTCGTCAGTAGGCGTCGCTTTCACTACTCCGTCCCTCCATCGCAACACAAGCCAGTACTGGAATATTAACCAGTTGTCCATCGACTACCCCTTTCGGGTTCGCCTTAGGCCCCGACTAACCCTGCTCTGATTAACATGGCGCAGGAAACCTTAGTCTTACGGCGTGAATGTTTCTCGCATTCATTATCGTTACTCATGCCTACATTTTCTTTTCTGGACGCTCCAGCATGCCTCACAGCACACCTTCGGTGCGACCAGAATGCTCCCCTACCACTCCTTACGGAATCCAAAGCTTCGGTACGTGATTTGATGCCCGTTTATTATCCATGCCCTATCGCTCGACTAGTGAGCTGTTACGCACTCTTTAAATGAATTGCTGCTTCCAAGCAAACATCCTAGCTGTCTATGCAATTGGACCTCGTTAGATCAACTTAATCACGATTTGGGGACCTTAGCTGTTGGTCTGGGTTGTTCCCCTCTCGCCCTCGGACCTTAGCACCCAAGGGCTCACTCCAGAGTATATGTCAGTAGCATTCGGAGTTCGTCAGGGTTTGGTAGGCGGTGAAGCCCCCTAGCCCTATCGGTAGCTCTACCTCTATGACACTCAACCTCTAGGCTGTTCCTAAAAACATTTCGGGGAGTACGAGCTATCTCTCAGTTTGATTGGCCTTTCACCCCCACCCTCAACTCATCCGGAGACTTTTCAACGTCTATCGGTTCGGCCCTCCGGTTTGTGTTACCAAACGTTCAGCCTGGTCAAGGGTAGATCACAAAGTTTCGCGTCTGCCCCCACTGACTATGCGCCCTATTCAGACTCGCTTTCGCTTCGGCTTCGTCCGTCAACAGACTTAACCTTGCCAGTGAGGAGCAACTCGTAGGCTCATTATGCAAAAGGCACGCCGTCACCCCACGAAAGGGCTCCGACCGCTTGTAAGCGTATGGTTTCAGGTTCTATTTCACCCTCCTTCTTGGAGTACTTTTCACCTTTCCCTCACGGTACTGGTTCGCTATCGGTCTCTCGGTAGTATTTAGCCTTGCCAGATGGTGCTGGCTGCTTCCCACAGGATTTCTCCGGTCCCGCGGTACTCAGGATACCCGTCGGACAATCTTCCTTACCTGTACGGGGATATCACCCTCTATGTCCTGTTTTTCCAAACAGTTCCAGTTCAGTTAATCGTCTTTATACAGGTCCTACAACCCCTGCCCGGCCGTAACCGAACAGGTTTGGGCTGATACGCGTTCGCTCGCCACTACTTGCGTAATAACTGTTGTTATCTTTTCCTGCGCTTACTTAGATGTTTCAGTTCAGCGCGTTAGCATTCAATTGAATATCCCGTCTTCAACGGGATGGGTTTCCCCATTCGGAAATCTGCGCATCAAAGCCTTTCAGCGGCTCCACGCAGCTTATCGCAGCTGGACACGTCCTTCATCGCCTCCGAGAGCCAAGGCATCCTCCATACGCCCTTAGTAACTTTTTGTTAATGAATGTATGATTTTGCTATCATTGCTCGTTATTCTCTCTTTTTCATGATGTCAAAGAACGAATCGATTCAACTCTCACGAGGTGAACGACCGACATCCTAACCGGATTCGAACCGGACATCACTGCACAAAAAACACAGTAACACTTCCCCGTTGGAAGCTTAGGGTGTAAAAAACTGAATACCGTAAGAAATACGCCGCCGATTGGCGACTTGGCCTCCCTTAATAACAATTCACTCCAGAAAGGAGGTGTTCCAGCCACACCTTCCGGTACGGCTACCTTGTTACGACTTAGCCCTAGTTATCGGTTTTGCCCTAAACAGCTCCTTGCGGCTACTGTCTTCAGGCACCCCCAACTTCCATGGCTTGACGGGCGGTGTGTACAAGGCCCGGGAACGTATTCACCGCGTCATTGCTGATACGCGATTACTAGCGATTCCAACTTCATAAGGTCGAGTTGCAGACCTCAATCCGAACTGAGACCGGCTTTGGAGATTCGCATCACATTGCTGTGTAGCAGCCCTCTGTACCGGCCATTGTAGCACGTGTGTAGCCCTGGGCGTAAGGGCCATGATGACTTGACGTCATCCCCACCTTCCTCTCTGCTTGCGCAGGCAGTCTCTCTAGAGTCCCCACCATGACGTGCTGGCAACTAAAGATA
>RFMW01000182.1 GCA_009927485.1 Sphingobacteriia bacterium | reverse complement strand
CCAAAGTGCAGGATTTCGAGATACGGAGGGACGACTGCTTTGGCTCGAAAGCCAGGTCAATTTGCATATTCGATTGCTTTATCGTCCGGATCTCTTTCAAGAAATTCTGGATGCCGTGGATCAATTCATCCAACTCGAAAGGGAAGCCAAAAGACCTTATTAATTTGATTTTATATCAAAACCCTATTTGTCAACGTGTTATTAGCATTTAGAGACTTTTTGCGTAAGCTATTTCGGCCTGTTTCTGCAAATGATTTTCCAAGAAGCAGGGATGCGCATTATTTTCTACAAGCCATATTGCCCAATTTTCGAGATTTTGATTTGTTCTACGAGAGGATTCGCGAAGAGTCCTTGCATTTTACTCCTTGCTCGGATTTGAGTTTTGCCTACAGAGACCGGATTGACCGCTTTGCGAAGTACGCATTCGATGAAAGCAGGTTTGTTCACGCCATGCCGGGCATTATGGAGGGCTACCGCATCGCCTTTACCAAGGAAGGGCTGCTGCTTCCGGATGCTCGACTCCACCAATTGCTCTACTACCAGGACCAATTAATCCTTATCAATGCCCGATTACCTTACCGACCCGGGTTCGATCCGGACACTCCGCCCCTGGAAACCATGGTTGGGCCTATCCATCTGCCCATCGGAATGGATGCACAGAAACCCTTTTTGACCATCGGTTACCGTGATCACGCCGGTCGAATGTTGTGGTATGAAAGCGAGGTGAATCAGCATCTTCGATTCCTGGTGGACCCGCAGGGTTTGAAGAACCTCATCGACGAAGCCCATCGACAATTTAATCTTTCAAATCCACCGAGGTAGCTTAAATTTGCGGAATGAGCCGCATTGCACGACTGATTGAGAAAATAAGCGATCTCCTCAACAACCGCCCATCTCGTTCTCGCAAATCCGTAGAAGGTGGCGATAGTACCCGACACCTTTCCAAAAGCGTCCTCTACCATCACCACGAAATCCGTCAATACGGGCTGAAAATTCCCGGTCTCTGCCATAGCCTCCAAGAATTACCGGATTTGGAAAACCGATTCAAGGAAACCGTAGCCCCCTTCCTCGAATTCGATCCAGCCAACCCGGCCTTCAGCAAAACCATGACCGGAATACGGCCGGATATTGTTCATGCCTTCACCCACCGCGATCTGCTCACCACCCATGCCAAACGACATCAACTCCTTTATTTCCGAGGTCAATTGGTGGTCATCAACGCGAAAATTTCGCGGCTACCCATGGACACGGACAAGGAACGTGTGGTGATCAATACCTTGGCTGGGCCCATACGTCCCTACATCAAGGACAACCAAGGCTACTGCTGTTTGGAAACTTGTTCGGCCTTGCATTGCTTCGAAAATGTCAACCTGCATTTGCGCTACCTCCTCAATCCTCATGCCTACCAAGCCATGTTGGAAGACATCGAAACCTACCTCTTGGCAGAGCAAAGCAAGGATATCGTCCTCTAAGCCTAGGCTTAGAGGAGGCGCTTGATAATCCTCCAGTACCTGCGCGGTTTGGCGCCGAAACCTGCATAAAATCGTTGAAGGCCAGGGATTTCGGAACCCTCCATGTCCAGTAAAGTGTAATTTATCTTGCCATTCGCATTGCATTGCTGACGAGCCCATCCCAAGACCGCGTGCACCAAATGCATGGCCGCGCGTTCTGTTCGACCCTGGGGGCTATCCCAAGCAAACTGATAAACCAACGTATCGCCGGAATGCCATAACACAACAGCAGCCAGCATGGTATCGCTTCGTCGAAGCGCAAACAGGGTCCCCCGTCCATTCGATAACATGGTACGGATGAGTTCTTTGGCCTGGTTGATCTGAGCCCGGCCCCACCCCGCTTTGTTTTGCAGTCCCAAATCCAAGGCGGGTTCCAAGCCAGTCTGGCCACATGCTTGATCCCAGGAGGTAATGACCAAGAACTCCGCATCCAGACGATTCAGCGATTCCTTGAACGAAGGATATCGTAAATAACGGCGATGATGATCGCTGTAATTCTTCCATTGATGCTCGGCGCTGGATTCCACAGGGATGATGTACGAAGGTCTTGCCATCCATGACCATCGTGGACCGGGAAGCAAGGCTTGCAACGAGGGTGGTAAATCGCGGCAATCCAATTGCCAATCCACCCCCAGGTAGCGACGATCCAAAGCCTTGAGCAAGGAGGCATAAACCTGAACGCTGGCCATGCCCTGATCCTCCGAAGGACGAATTTGACCCTCGTTGAATACAACCCTCAAGACTTGATAATGCTGGACCATCAAGGGTTGACGAAGAAGACGTGTCCATGACGCCAGGCCACCGGGGATAGGCAAGGCCCATTCCTGATTGGGGGAGAGGAGCAACGCCCATTGCCCGCCCAGGCGATGATCCAAATAGGCAAGGCAATGGTACACCGATGCCGTGGAGGGCAGGGATTGATCCCAGACTGCCCGCTCTGCTAGGCTCAGGGGATGCATCGTCCACTTTCCGTCCAAAAGCGTCTCCCTTATAGCCGATCCCAAAGGAGCGGCATCCACTCGATCCATGCCCAATACCCGTTCGTAACATTTTTGATAAAAATCCAGCCATCGGTCCACGCCTTGCGATCCCTCTGCGCCAGATTCCCCTGTGGAATTATGCCATAACAAGGTGAAATAGCCTCCGTACTGCTCCCAAGCCTTCAGCAGGGGTTGAACCTTTGCCCAGGCCTGTTCGGGGTCCAAACGCAAATGATGCTTCAAAGTGGCATCCATGACAGTCAACGGAAAAAGTCGCAAGGGAAGCTCTTGCTCTTGGACCAAATCATAGCACCCAAAGGGGTGCAGGGTCCCGGCCTTGAAACCGAGTCTTTCGGCGTAACCCATGCTGTATTCCGATTGAATACCCATGGAGTGCAGGCGTTGGGCTTGGGTCGGCCAGTTCAACACCAAATAATGTTGCCGAGAGTCGGATATGGCGCCTGCCAAGGCCTCCAAGGTCTTATGCTCCTGCGTTGCTAACGACGCATTCGCATTGGAACGTAGGGAGGGATGCCAGCCAATTTGGGCACCGGTATCCCGAAGAAATCGTATAACACGATGCAAATAAGGGCTTTGCGGCGAATGACCTTGATCCAATCCGCCGTAATCCGCCATGAGCAGAAAATAAAGAGGCCGCCTGCACCAAGGCGATGCGGTCTCCCAACGACGATGCAAATCCTGCAAGACCGCGTAGCGATCATAAGGATCGTAAGCGAGCCCCATCAGAACGCGTAAGCGCAGCAGCACCTCTCGCCAACGCCCCAGGAGCATGTCCCTGCACCATCCCCCCACTTGTCGATGCAACGGTTTACCCAAGTAACTGTAACACAAATCAACATCTATGGTGGGCTGCACCGTTCGGGCCGGTTGGGGAATGTGGTAACCCTCGAAATTGCAGGACAACCATAGCCCGAACTGCTGTACATAGCCATCCACCAAAGGAAATTCCAAGACCCCTTCTTGGGCCAACCAAGAGGCGGAGGCCGGAAATCGGCCCAGGCTATCCCGTTCCGTTCGTTGGTATTCCTCGTAGCGGCTCAAAAGCCAGAAAATCCCAGCCAAGGGATCATGCCCCAGCTCATGTTCCGTAGGAAACATCGCCGGCAAAGAATGACCCTGCACCTCCACCCGACGATGGCTGCCGGTCCAAGGTGCACCTGGTTGGTTCTCCGCATAGGGTCGAATCCCCTTTTCGTGCAGCAAGCCCTCAGCGGCGAGGAACAGAGCCCCGTCGTGGGCTTCACGGAACCCGTAGTGCATCACCCCATCGAATCCCTGTCGTGATCCAGGGGTCATCGGCCCGGGGGACTCCTGGATTTGATATTCAATGCCCAACCGCTCTCGCAGGGTCCATTCCAAGGTGTACCTCAGCCGAGGGCTGTTTTGGTCCACGACCACAAGCAAACGGAAAGGGGCGGTTGGTAAGGTGGATTCCGGTTTAGACAAATTGGATGTATTAATAGGACTCAAGGGGAGAGGACGAATATGCGTAGGTAAACGTAAACTTCCCTCGGTTCAGCCACGCTTCCCGCAAATCAAAGGTACTTTCCCGACGAAAATCTGCCTGCCCCATGCGCTTGAGGCGATGACCCAGGTAGGCTTGTTCGCTGTGACCGCGCGCATAGACGGTGCAAATCCTCCAAGGCCGGGTACGGTCAGGCCACCAGGACCGCAGGCAGGCATAGTCCATGCAACTGGAATAACCCGCCCTGCTGACAATCCATTCGGCCTGGGATAACAACATGATCATGGTGGGGTCGTCCGGCGATTCCCAAACCTTCAGGCCCTTGATGGGAGGCATCTCGGGAACCATCTCGGGAAGCGTCTCCGGGAGCATCCCCTCCGTGTTCAGGGAGGGACCGGGCAGACCTCGCACCAACCACAAGGCCGAGGGACGATCACCCACGGATGCTTGTCCGCCCAAAGCTGCTTGTCCACCCAAAGATGCTTGTTCGCCTTGGGCCTTCCCCCAGGAATCCCATTGGGCAATCACCAGAGCCTCCAAGCGGGAGCGGGCGGGTTCCGGTCCGCTCAAGACCACCAAGATTGCCGATTCCTGTGGCCAAGCATCGCCCATATTTTCAGTAATCTTGGGCGAAATGCCCTCGAAGCGGCTGCGCCAACCCAGGTAACGAAAGCGGGGCCACCTACCACGCTGATCGCGCTCCATGGACCACCGCGGTCCATCCTTGACCCACGGCAACATGGAAAGATGAGGCGCCAAGGCGGTACCCGCTAGGCCTGTATCCGGGATCCATAGTTCTTGGAAAGAAGACCAATACGGTCGTAACAATGCCCATAGCGTTAGCGATACCCCCTGCATCAAAACTGGCCATCGCCAAAGCCAGGGCAGGGCCAAGGTAAGCTGATGGATAACCAACACATGATGCACGGTAGTCGCCTTGGCCCCATATGCTCGCAGTCCCAATCGGTGATCGCTCACCAAATGAGTTAATTGCAGGCGATTAACGATCTCGGTGGCCCATAGCCTGTCCGCTCGCAGTGACCGTCGGTAGGCACGGCTATCCTTGATCAAATCCAAGGCCAAATTGCCCGTATGCCGAAGTGTCCATGCCGGCGCCTCCTCAAAAGGCAAATTCGGAAAACGATCCTTAAGCCAGGCCCCACTGCGCCCGTTCCCTCCAATCCAAACCTCATCACCGCCACGGACCGCCTCCTCAATCCACGGAACCAATCGGGTTGCATGCCCCAAACCCCAATCCAGGGGCACAAACAAAATCCTCCGCTTCCCCACCGGTTTAATTAACACAATGATTTTAGATTCAATTACTCACCGCTCAAAATCAAAAGCTCATCAATTAAATCTGCCAAAATCTTTACCTCACTTTCTATGGTGCCTTGCATATATCTGTCGTAAACTCCTTTGTTATCTGGTGGATTAAGATTTAGTAAATAACCTTTTTCAAAAGCCAAAAGCCTTAAAAATTCCCTCTGCGATCGTCCATTTCCCTCCCTGAAGGGATGCAGATAATTCACA
>RFMW01000070.1 GCA_009927485.1 Sphingobacteriia bacterium | reverse complement strand
TTGATGAAAATTGGCAACGATATCCGCATGCTTTCGTCGGGACCCCGTTGCGGGATTGGTGAAATTATCATTCCCGATAACGAGCCGGGTTCGTCCATCATGCCGGGCAAAGTTAATCCGACGCAGCCCGAGGCCTTGACCATGGTGGCGGCCCAAGTAATGGGGAACGATGTGGCGGTGGGGATCGGTGGATCCAACGGTCATTTTCAATTGAATGTTTTCAAACCGATGATGGCTGCGAATGTGTTACAATCCGCTCGCCTCATCGCCGATGCCTGTCATTCGTTCCGCACCCACTGCGCGGAGGGCATCCGTCCCAACACCGAAGGCCTGACCAAACACCTCAACAATTCGTTGATGTTGGTGACCGCCCTCAACCCGCATATCGGTTACGACAAAGCCGCGTCCATCGCCAAAACCGCTCACCGCGAAGGCCTTACCCTCAAAGCCGCCGCCCTTCAACTCGGCTACCTCACCGGGGAGGAATTTGACCGCTGGGTCGATCCATCGCGGATGGTTTAATCGTTTGCATATTCGCAGTGCATGATTTGCTAAAAAACGAGTAAATTTGAAACGTATAATCTCCAAATAATGTTCAATACCATCGAAATAGATAGGACTAATTTGACTATCATGGGTGTTCCATTTGGCGATTTATTGACTCTGGAGCGTACTGCGAATGCCTTAGGGAGTAATATGTTTGAAGGCTTTAAGCCTACCCCTAACGGGGTTAAAATCATTAGAGATTACATAACCGGAATCATTTCACTTACAGAACTGGTGGCATTCGCAAAACAAAAAGCGTATGTCTAGTTCTTATCGATACATAGATCCCGAATTCAGCTATACCGATCCCGATACCAACCTTTTAAGGAATTTACAAGGAATCACCGACGCTGATGTATTGCTTTTTGTTGAAAGCAGTGCTGTAACAAAGCGCCTTCAAGAACTCTATGAGTACCCATTGATAGTCAAGGGAGTGATTACCTTGTTTGAAATCCATCAACATTTATTTCAGGACTTATACTCTTGGGCTGGTAAAAAGAGAACCGTCGAAATTAGTAAGGACGGGAAACAATTTTTCCCAACCTCTTTTTTTGACAATGCCTTTCAATACATTGATCA
>RFMW01000216.1 GCA_009927485.1 Sphingobacteriia bacterium | reverse complement strand
GGATTGAAGGGTGGCGATGACTTGCCGCCACAGGGCCAAGCGATGTTCATCCGGCCCCGCGGTGGGGAGTATGGGCGGCTTGTCCCGACCTTGGACCTTGTACCAGTAGAATTGGTTCATGTATTGCCCGCTGATCCGAACAGCGCCCAGGGAGCCCAGCACCGTGATGGATTGGTCCAAGTTACCACCGTAAGCCGAGGTGCTGTACACCATGCTGCCTAGGGCAGGTTCGGCAGGGGTACCGTCGGCCCGCAATCCCCCGTCTACCGTGAAGGTCAAGCAACCCCCATCGTCCAATTGGTGCATGGAGGCATGGGTCCGGTTGTGCAAACGGGCCTGCACCTCCGCCCATGGGCCAAAGATCCATTGCACCGCATCCACCACATGCGAAAACTGGGTGTAGAGGGTGCCCCCGTCCAATTCAGCATGTCCTTGCCATCCGCCGGGGCGGTAATACCCTTGGTCCCTGTTCCAATAACATTGAATATCGATATGGAGCAATTCACCCAATTCCCCGCCGTCCACCAATTCCTTGAGGTGGCGGAGGGTAGGATTCCAACGAGCCTGCATCATGACCCAACACGGTATCCCCTCGGCTTCCGAACGCTCGATCAAAGCATCTGCGATTTCGGTGCGGTTGCAGAGCGGTTTCTCGACCAAAGCCGGCATGCGCATATCCAGCGCATAACCCAGATGGGTGGGGTGCCAGGCATTGGGGCTGGCAATCAGCATCAAATCCGCCGAATTCCCTGACGTTTTCCAATCCTTGCAGGACAGGTAGAAGGGAACGCCCGAGAATTCCTGCCCCATCATGGTCAAATCTGCGTAGGGGTCCACAATCCCTACCAGGCGAACCGAGCCGTTGAGTCGCCCAAGCAAACGGGCATGCTGCTGACCCATCCGCCCAAATCCTACCAACAATACTTTAACCGGGCGACTACTCAACGGGTTCGATTTTTTGAATCAGTTGTTTGAAATAATCGGCGGACCAAATTTGAAAACGAGAGGGGTCTTTCACAAAACGAATGACATCTTCGATCACGCGATCCATTGCCAACGTATCCGCCTTGCGCATCAAAAGATCTCGAATTTCGTCCATGCTCATGCTTGAAGAACCCCAATCGCCGCTCTTGAGGGCGCGGTGACCCACTTGTTGTGTTTGTAATTTAACATTTCTTTGAACAAACCATTCCAAATCATACCAATCCCTTCCTTTGACCCTTGAACCCCAATCCCTGAAAAGCAAGGCATGAACTTTGCCCGCAAACAAATGAGGCTTGGTAAGGCAACGTATATAAAGCGAATAGGGTCGTAACAACAACATTTGCTCGGTTAACAAATCCGTTGGAGGCTCCTTATCCACTTCGATCTTGATCTTGATGCTTGGCAAGGGACCGGTTAAAGAATGTTGAATATTTCTTTGAAGCAAAATTTCGCCAAGCAGGGTATCGCTTTTGAGAAAAGCAGAATCCACTTTGGACCTTTTGGACTTGGCCTTGATTTGAACAGCGACTGTTAAGCCCAGGCTATCAAACTCATGCTGAACCGCATCCATATAGGGGGCAAGGTCAAAATCCGACTGCTCCGTCATCAGGGTAAAATCCAAGTCTTCGGAGAAACGATCCAATCCATGAAAAATCCTCAACGCTGTCCCCCCATAAAAAGCGGCCTGCTCAAAAAATTTTCCTCGATGCAAGCCCGCTAAGGCCACCGATTGCATCAGTTCACGGAGCGCTTGTTCTGTTTCGTTGCGGGTGGTCGGCTGATAAGAATCCAGCCATTCTTGGATCATAATCGTTGAAGAGCAGAGACCATGACCTGCAGGCTTTGGGGTTTGGGGGCCCAAGGAATCCAACTTTGGATGCGGGGGATGTCCAAGGTCTTGAGTTCGGTTTCGTCTATCCGCAAATCCTCCATAAGGTAAGCCTGGGCGGCTCGAATGGAACGGAGCCTCAATCCGGCCGTGGTCACCACCAGGTCACAAAGCGCCTTGTCGGGAGTAGCCACCATCGCATTCCGTTGCTCCAAGAGCCCCACCGTCGTTGTTCCAAGCGATGCGTAGGGGCTAGGAAGGTGATGGTAGCTGAAGCGTCCCAAGGGGGTATGGAAGGTATGCGGTTTGCCTGCCGTCATCGATACGGTCTCTACCACTTGCTCCGGGATAAAGCCCCAAAAGGAGAGCGCCGATTCCATCGAAACATAGGAGGGTCCGTAGAGATGATTGGCCACCAGAAAGGGTTCCGGTCGATGACCACTGAGCGCAGGCCCCACGGTATAAAGCCCACGACGAAGCTGCAACAAATAACCTTGATCCACCCATTCGCCCACCTTGTCCAGAGGCCTCTTGTAGTCTTTCAACAAATCCTTGAGCAAGGATGAGTCCAGAGGCATGGTCGCATAGCGACTCAAGTTCAATAAGGGGTTCACCTGTCAAATATACCGCATTAATTCGGAGAATTTCCGAATTAATTATTAAAAAACGACAGAAAAATCAAATTCTACGACCTATCTCTTTAGAGCCTCCAAGAATCAAGAAGGGCAATTACTTCGTCCCGAAGATTTGGGAGATCGCGTTGAACGATCGTCCAAATAACCTCGTCCGAAATACTATCATAACTATGAATAATTCGATTGCGAGTGCCAATGATATTACGGGCATTATTCAAAACCAAATCGGGATGGTTTTTGGAAATTCGATTGACCGCTTCACCAATTATCTCTAAATTTCGTTCAACGGCTTTTTTGGTCCTTAAATCAGATTTGTATATTTCAAAATTATTGCTTGGGCCAATAAAGATTTGAATTTCATCGACACACTGCAATATATCATGAAACCATGATCGAATTCGTTCATCCATAAACGAGGACTTTGCTTTGGTCGAGAACTTCTTGAAAAATCGGGTTTCGTCGTGATCGCCATTCAAGCAAATCAACGGGACGATTAAATAATCGTTCCAAGGCCTCCTTCAAATTAAAATACAAATCCGTGTACGCAAATGGATCTTTCTCCTCGAAATCAACAATCAAATCAATATCCGAATTCGGATTAAAATCCTCCCTGGTCACCGAACCAAAGGCATGAAGAGACCTAACCTTGTTGGATTGGCAAAGTTGACTAATCTTCAGGATTTCTTCTTGACTGAGTTGAATCATCTAAATTTGGAAAAACAAAAATGATCGATTTCTGTAGGTTTTGGGTTAGTTGGTAAGATACCTAATACAAAAGTCCTGGTAGGCCAAAGCGATGCCCTCCGGGAGGGAGGTGCGGGGCGCCCAACCCAGGGAGCGAATGCGGGAGGAGTCCATGAGCTTGCGGGGGGTGCCGTCGGGCTTGGTGGGGTCCAGGCGGATTTCGCCGCGGTACCCGAGGACCTCGCTGACGGTACGGGCCAGGTCGGCAATGCTGAGATCCGAACCGTAACCCACGTTGAGGAAACCGCTTTGGTCCCAGACCTCCATGGCCATCAGGCAGGCCTCGGCCAAATCATCCACATAGAGAAATTCCCGCAACGGCGTTCCGCTCCCCCAGAGGGTGATGTGGGGATCGCCTTGAGTAAGGGCCATGTGAACCTTGCGGATCAAAGCCGGTAACACATGGCTGTTTTCGGGATCGTAATTGTCCCCGGGGCCGTAGAGGTTGGTGGGCATGAGGCTGATGTAAT
>RFMW01000156.1 GCA_009927485.1 Sphingobacteriia bacterium | reverse complement strand
AAAGGATTCGCGTTTTGGAATTGGGCTGTGGGGACGGGGCCACCTTGCATTGGCTCAAGCAGTCCGGTTATGCGGACGAGACCTGGGGCATCGAATTGCGGGATGACATGGCGCAGCGGGCCGCGGAGCAGGTGGACCGTGTTTGGTCCGGGGATGCGTTGACCCGCCTTGCGGAAATTCCATCGGGTTCGCTCCAAGGTATTCTGTGTTTGGATGTCTTGGAGCATCTGCAAGATCCCTGGGCGGTGGTCGATACCCTGGCCGATAAATTGGTTCCTGGGGGATGGATCATCGCGAGCATTCCCAACCTGCGCAGGCTTCCGGTGTTATGGAACCTGGGAGTCCGGGGGCGATTTGAATATGCCGATCGCGGGATCATGGACCGCACCCACCTGCGCTTCTTCACCCGAAGCACCGCCGTTTCGTTGATGCACCGCAAGCCTATGCAGGTGGACCTTGTGACCGAAACACCCCATGCCCCCGGGTCCTTCTCGGCCTGGTGGAACCGATTCACGATGGGCCTGGCCCGCGATTTGGTGGCGGAACAATTCCTGGTGCGAGCCGTGAAATCCGGATCATTGGGCGTATTGAAATCCGGAACATTGGGGGTAATAGCCTTGATAGGGATGGTGTTATGCGGTTATACCCGTCCGGCCCAAGCCCAGAGCATGCCGGTTGGGACCCCCTATTGGGAGGATGCCTTGCGACGCAGCCAATTGATGGGGGAATTAGATAGTAATATTTCGTTCATGATTCGTCCGGTAGACCCGAATTTGCTTGCTGGGGCTACAGGGGTATGGGGGTACGATTCTTTAACGGATCCGATACAACCCCTTCGCGATCTCAACTTTGCGAAGAAATTTTCTCTAGGTCGTTGGAATCTTCCCCTCAAATTGCAAACGATGCCCCTCTTGATGCAATCCAGATTCAATGAGCATCATCCTTACGGTTGGTCGGATGGACCTATGGTTCCTGCCAAAGGCTTGCAAACCTATCTCAGCGCAGGGGTGTATGTCCGCTTGGGTCCATTGGAGGTGCAGTACAGACCTGAGTGGGTCGCGGCACGTAACGAGGATTTCAGCACACCGCAGTTTCGTGAAAACAGCATTGACAATCCGGAGAGAATGGGGACCCAACCCTATCGTCGGTATCATATTGGACAGTCCTATGCGAAACTTAGGTTTGGGCCTATTTCTGCGGGATGGTCCAACGAAAATATCTGGTGGGGGCCTGGAACCAAAAACGCTCTTTTGTTAAGCAACAACGCGCCCGGTTTTTCACATGGTACGTTGCACACCAATCGTCCGTTGAAAACTCCTTTGGGGACCTTCGAAGGGCAAATGGTCTTTGGGAATTTGCAATTTTCAGGCTTCTATCCCTACGGCATCAATCCTGTGGTCAATATCGGATCATCCGCTCAATTAACCCCACTGCTCAAACCGGATTCCCTCCGTGGAACAGGGACACACAGCTACATGAACGCGATGCAATTGGTTTGGCAACCACGGTGGTTACCCGGATTGTTCTTGGGGGTGAACCGAGGCATTCAAGTCCGAGGATATCCCGATGGTTTCAGCGACTACCTGAATATTCTCTACATTGACGCTTTGGGTGCAGCAACTACGGAATCAGAGCGTAACAAGCTGAATCGTAACCAAATCGTCTCGCTTAACATGAGGTATTTGTTCAGGCAGGCGAACGCTGAATTTTATGCGGAGTTCGCCAGGGATGATCATTGGTACGATATGGAGGATTTGATAACGAGACCTTTGGCAACCTCTGCGTGGTTGGGTGGGTTTAGAAAATTCTACCCGATGCCTGGCAGAAGGGCTCGTATGCAGGTCTTTGCTGAAGCAACGGTGATACAGGCGCCTATGGATAATTATATGCAACCCGACTTAACCACAGTTTCGTTCTATCAACATGCAAACGGGGTAGGGTGGACCCACCGGGGTGAGGTGTTGGGGGCAGGTATTGGACCAGGCTCCAACATGACCACCTTGGGAATGGAATATACCCGCGGTCGAAGCGGTTTGGGTTTGCAGTGGGAAAGGGTGGTATACAACGAAGACATGTATTATACCATACGTTCAGGGGGGCCTGTGCTTCCCGGATTTCCGAATCCTTGGTTCAGAGATATTTCCAAACATTTTGTGGATTGGGGCGTTCAGTTGAACTTCTTTCACGGGATGGATCGTTGGATGCTTACCGGAAAATATAATTTGTTAAGAACCTATAATTTTCAATACCGGTATGCCCCTGATGGGGTTCAGGGGCCCTTCCGTTTTCCGGGCATCAATGTATGGTCCCACAATGCAGAATTCTCGTTCTGCTACCGGTTTTGAGGCATAGCATCAAGGCGAGTATTGTCTTCATCCCTTCTTATCTTCGCCATGCCACCGCCTCCACCTTCGGATTCCAACCATGATTTCTCCTTCGCCTTATCTCTCAGGGACTCCCAAGCGGATCTTGGATTGGGCGTTGGCGCTGGTTTTGTTTGTGCCCCTGCATGCGATCCTCTTCATTGCGATGGCATGGATGTGGCTACGGGGTGATCGCCTCCTATTCTATACCCAGCAACGCATAGGCCTCCACGGGAGGCCTTTTGTTTTGTATAAATTGCGAACGCTTCGTGCTGATTTTGATGACACCATGGGCGCGGTTCACGAGTACAGCGATATAACCGTGACGGGGCATTTGCTTCGCAAATGGAGGATAGACGAGTTACCTCAATATTGGAATATTCTGCGCGGTGAAATGAGTTGGGTAGGGCCCAGGCCGGAGGTTCCCGTGGTGTATCATCGTTGCTGTACGATGAATCCAGACTTTGCGGAGCGTCAACAAGCCCTTCCCGGAATTACCGGTCTTTCGCAATGGAAGAATCCGGATTATACGGCGGAGCAGAGCCTGCTCAAACTCCAAGATGATTTGGATTATGTTCGCAATGCGGGATTGGCCATGGATCTGCGTATTCTTTTGCAAACCCTGAGGGCGTTGATCTGAGGTCTTCGGATTAATAGTCGCGGTAACGATTTTCGATTAAAGTTCGAAGGCCCAAGCGAAACCATAGAGATTGGTACCCGTAGCCGGGTAGGCCCCAAGGGTCCGGGACATTCCCCGTCATATTACGATCCACACGTCGATCACGGTACAGTGCACTGCATTCCAAGCGCAGCAAGGTAGGCGGATAAAGGACGTACGAAGCCGTGATTTCACTTTGGAACAGGGGAACAAGCACACCGGTGCCTAGGGGATAATCTGCATTGCGATCTACCCCTAACCAATAATTAAGGTTAATATTGTTACCAAGATTGACGTGCAACGAATCCGAACGACCTTGGAGGGCATAGGTGGTTTGCCATCCTGCATGCCACCGTCCCCTAAAGATCTGGAAATGAGCCAAAATCTCTCTAAAATTGGCACCAAGGGGATGGGCAAGCGCAGATTGCTGATGCCCGTAGTTGGTCGCAGTGGACCAGTGGGAATACATGAACGGCCGGGCATGGTTGGTTTCGATAAGCCAACGGACGCCTTTCCAACCCCAAGGATCCCAACCCCGAATGCCCAGCTGGTAAGCGTATTTGTTGGTCCAGGCACGGCTTAACCTGAAAAAATCTCCCATATACAATTCATCCAAAATCAATTGCCCATACAATTGCGCCTGGCTTCCAACTTTGTAACCCAAGTTCAATCCAATCAAGGCATTGCCATACGAGCCGGAATGGTTCTGGGAGGGAATCCAGAACAGCAACGGCTGGGCAAAAGACCAGTTCATGCCCCTGGAGCCCAGACTGTCTCTTCCGGGCCATAACACCGCCTGAAACAGACCCAGCTGGAGACGCCGATTCAAATTCCAGTCCAAGTACCCCATGGCAGCATATTTTTGGGCGAATCCAGGGTTGTATTGCGGCCCCGAAACCGGCCCGCTTACCCGTGGTGAACCGTAGTCCAGCATTTGGCTCACATAATATTGGTATTGCCAAGGACCCCATTGAGCCTGCAGGCGCAGATGGGGGTAGGAGGGGGAGCAATCGGAAAGCAACATGGATCGGTAGCCATGGCCAATGAAATTTTTGCCTTGTCCTGCCTGAATGTTCAACCACGGTTTGGGTTCCCATCGTATCAAGGCTTGGGCGGTGTACAAATCCCACTGAGCATTGTTTGCAAGCTTTCGGGTAAAACCCAGACCGGGCATGACCTCGACAGGACCTGCGTCACGGATTTGATCTTCAATAAAATCAGGCAATCCGGGGTAATTATGAAGGGCGAGCGAGCTTTGGAAATGAAAGGCTTGTGTCCATTGTCCGGCGATTTGTACGCCACGAACATTTTCCATGGTACCTTCTAGGTTAAGGCCTGGACCGCCGAAATTCTCGGCCCCAGCCCCTAATTCAATCAGCGGCTCGACCCTCAAGCGCTTTTCTGCATTTGGACTGCCGTTCCAAGCCCATAGGGGGCGCTGTTGACGTCCATAAGGAAGGTTCCAATGGCCATAGGGGCCGGTTTGGAGGAGGGTGCTGTCCCGGCTCGTGCGCAAGAAAAAAGGCTTGACCGAGGCATGCATCGAATTCCCAAGACCAAGGACCTGAGGCCAAAGCGCGGCTTCGCGTTCATAGACCATGCTTTGAATCTGAAGGTCATCCCAGCGATACCAACGGGTCAAAGAATCGGAGGCATCCTGGGCAACAACGCCCACTGCTCCACCAAGAAGCAGCAGGGCCATGCTCCATTTGGGCGGGCGGATTCGGATAAACATCGGGTAAATCTAAACTGACTTGGATTGATTTCAACTGTTGAATGTGCGTGTGTTGGCTACGGGTGGACCACGACGTCCCGGACGGCTATGATCGATTGGGCTGCCCGTATAGGCATCAGCGCAGGGAGATTACGGCTTATCGAAAACAAACCCGGAGCTCCAGAGGGTATTGCCGGTGATAACCGTGCTTTGGAGTTTTCGGGGTATTCCATTGCATTGGAAATGTTCGAAGGGGAGGGGCCTTTTGTGATTTGCAACGATACTTTGCTAAGGGTGCACTGGTCGCAGGGTTGGGCTCGGCTTATCGCCTTGTGGTTGTATGAAAACGTGGGAAATACCAGGGTGGAGATATGGGGGGATATACGCCAAGAAGAAATCGTCTGGGAGGAGAAGCCCGCCATTTACCTTGCGTCATGGTTGTGGGTATTGCCCAACAGGGCCTCGCTCGATGCGTTCAAGCAGCTCTTGGATCGTGTGGTGAATCAGCCTTTGGGGGAACCCTCGGCCCCTTATTTGGATTACTACAAGAACTGGCTAGGCAAGCCTTGGTGGGCTGGCGGTTGGTACGGGTCACCCAACGAAGCGGAACTAAGCCGCAAGTTGAAGTCCATTCGTATGGAGCACGCCTTGTCCTTGGAAATTCATCGCCATTATCCGGAAGCGATGTTCAGCCTCGGATGGAATTACCCTTACTTGTACCGAGCAATTCGCTTGGTGGATCGGTTTCTTGCCCGCTACCACGCCATGAAACGAGCGTTCTTCCGACTCTAAAATGAAGGACTTCATCGCCTTCCTCTATCGTGGTTTGCAACACCTTCTGAGGGGTTTGATTTTCCTGCCACAAGTGGTTCCACTGGCACTGCCAGCCAAACCGGGCATTTTCCCTTGGGCATTGTTATGGTCTTTGCACAAGGAAAACCGAATCAAACCGTGGATGGGCGTCTTCCTTGTTTACATAACCATCAACGCTCTGGTGGCCTATGTGATGGGTTCAAGTCCTGGCTTGGCAGATACCCTTAGGTCCTATGTTGCGGTGTTGAATGCAGTTCTTGCATTTGGGGCTACGGCATTTCTTGCACCCGCCAAGGCTCGCGCGCTCGCCAAGACCGCCATGGTGATTCTGGGCCTATGCTTGGTGGTGGCGGGTTTGCAATATGGGGCGATCATGCCCTACAGGATTACCGAAATTCTGCAGGCCTGGATACCTCATTTCAAAGGTGGAAGCTGGGGAGGTGAACGCGGTGTGGCATCCTTGTTCACGGAACCTGCCTTTGCGGGCTCGGTCTTGCAATTGCTGTCCGCTTTTGCCTTCTGGAAATACCGGCTGGAATTGGGGAGATGGAAAATCGTTTTTTTGATCTTCCTCGGTTTATTGCAGGTCATGGTCATCAAGTCTTTCGTGGGAGTGATGCTGTTCGGGGTATGGATTGTTTGCTGGGCTGCTATGCAGAACTTGCCCAGAGCTCTGGGGGCCTTGCTTCTGTTGGCGATGGCATTGTTAGTATTTATCAAAATGGAGTACAGGCCCAGGGCCATGCAACTCCTTTACGAGGTTTGGCTTACGGGAAATTTCAGAGAGGCGGGTGAACTTCTTGTGTTCCAAAGCGGTTTCCGATGGACGGGGTGGTTGGCGGCGATGCGTTACGGATTGGAACATCCTTGGGGGTGTGGATTAGGGGCTTGGAGGGAGGCGAGCCTGCAAGCCCTGTCCGCGAACGGTTTGAATGTGTGGCCTTTGCATTTGGCTTATCAATTTTACGGAGGTGACCATTTGGGATTTCGCCCTACCTCGTTCGTATCAGGGCTGATGTTGGAGACTGGCTGGACGGGACTTGCTTTGTTGGGCGTCGCTATGACGGGTTTCCTGCGCAACATCTGGAAAGATGGGGAAGCGCATGCCAGAGCTTTGTTGATTTTGTGTGTTACGGTTTTGATTTTGGTGGGGCATCTGGGGGATCCTGTTCCTTGGCTGGTCTTGGGCATGCTGTACCAGGGGTTGAAGAAGGAAACATCGCTTTCGTCGGAGCTTACATCTGACCCCGTTCATCAAGAGGGCGAAAGGATTAGCATCGTGATGCCTGCTTATCATAGTGAAGCGACACTGCCGGAAGCGATCGAAGGGGTTTTGAATCAATCGTACCCTCATTGGGAGCTCTTGTTGATCTTGGATGGGTCTTTACGCTGCGGACCGAAGGGCAGTTCCGCAGACAAGGGAGATTTTTTGAAGGTTTGGCAAGAACATTATCCAGACCCCAGAATTCGCTGGATTCACTCGACCAAAAACCGTGGGCTAGTTCGTTCAAGAAATTTGGGCATACGCCTTTCGCGAGGTTCGTGGGTTGCATTCTGCGACGCAGATGATGTTTGGCTTCCGAACAAATTACACAGACAATTTTCGGTCGCACGATCCAACGGGGGCACCTTGTGGTTCACGGGCTTTGATTATCGACGTGATGAGGCGGGATCCGCTTCGCCCCGCTTCAAAAAAGCTATGTTACCAGCCCGTCCTTGGCCTGGTCTCCTTGCTTACACCAATTTTGTGGGATTAAGCTCTGCTGTATTTCGCAGGGAAGCAGGGCATCTGCCTTATTTCCATGAGGCGGTTGAGGGAATTATTCACGAGGATTACGGATTTTGGCTTCGATACATGAGGGATTTCAAGCCGGTACTTTCCTTTGCGCCGGAATCCCTGGTGCAAATCCGACTGCGACAAGATTCTCGTTCTTCCAACAAAATCCAGGCGATACGATCCCACTCCTATTGGCTATGGAATCATCATTCGAACAGCACGTGGCGGCGCTTACGCTGGCTGCTCGGAATGCTAGGGTATGCAAGTTGGGCCTTGTACAAAAGTTCAGGAACGTGGAGAAAGGTTCCAATTTCTTCGACTGCTTCGACTTCATGATATTTCCATAAAGTCCCTATGAACATCCAAGATTGGCCGTCGGATTGGGCTGTACTGTTGGTTGCCTTCGAACCAAATTCCACCCAGATCATGGAATGGAAAAGCATGGTCGAGCGAGGTGTACCCTTGTGGATTTGGAACAACAGCCCGCAAGGGAAGGATGGCCAGGCCGCGAGGGAGCTCTGGCACGATTTTCCACAAGACCGTATGTTGGGCACTCTTGACCATGGGGGCTTGGGCCAAGCCTTGCCTTTGGCCTGGGCCGCCTTGCATGCCCGTGGCTTTGGTCGTGCATTGTACTTGGATCAAGATGCCGTTTGGTCAATCCGGACCCTGGAATGGATAGGAGCCTATTGGACCCAATTAGGGGAACGAGCTATGAATTATCCCTGGGTTCAGTTTAGGGGCAAGTCCACGGAATACCAATCAATTCTCAAAGTGTCAGACCATGACCAAGGGGAAGGGACCCTGCAAGTACCGGATATGGATCGGGGCGGAAGCTCCATCGCGATGCCCACACCTTCTCGCTTGGTGATGACCAACGGGGTCTGGGTAGATATACCCCGAAGTTCTGCATTGGCAGGTGCCTTCGTCCCCTTCCATCAAGATGCGCTCGACTATCAATGGTGTTGGGAGTGGTTCCAGCGAGGTGTTCAAGTGGCATGGGTTTCGGGTTGCCCGGATTTGCATCATCCTCTGTGGGTGCCGGGCAGGGAATTGGTTTTTATGGGAAGAAAATGGCGATTCAAAGACAGCCCTACCGCCAGACGCCAAGCCTTTTTGCGTAACCTGAGCCTACTCGCCCGGGATGCATTCGTCAAGGGGCAAGGGGCTTGGGCTTGGACTATGGTCCGAAACCTATTAAGCGACAGGGTGTACGCGGTTTTGTTTGGGATTTTGTCCAAATTTTGTGCCGTGAGTTCCATAGCAGAACGGTAACTTTGACCATCATGGCAGGCAAAAGCCCTAATTCTTTGATTTGGTTCATCTTGCTCGGCACGGCTCTTGGCGGTTTATGGGCTTGGAAGTCCAAGGGACCTCGCTACGAAGCCCAAACGATTTTCTCGGTTCAAGACCGGGATGCGAGCACCGTGCGAGATCTCTTGCTGCATTTTGGCAAAGACATTAGCGAGGCTCATCCCTTGAATATTTTTCAAGGAGAAAGCCTGATATCTTTGTTTCGCTTGCGTTCGGTCGTGGACAAGGCTTTGCAAGATTCGGTTAGCTTGCGTTCAGGGCAAAGGCTGACTTTGGGGAATTATTTTGCGGACCAAGAGGAGGAAGCATACCGCCATGTCGTGGAAGATGCTATTGAGGTTCTCCGCCCGGATATGCACTTGGCCTACCTTCATTTGCGATGCCGTGATTCCGAGCCCGAGGTTTGCCTTGTTCTATCCAAGGCCCTCGTTCGGGAGGTGGAAGCGTACTACGCTCAACACAATTCTGAACAAATTATGGACGCTAAGCATCAATTGGTAACACAACGTGATTCCGTATTGAATCGATTGGATAACAGAGACTCTAGCCCGGGCAAAAGAGACTCTGGCCTGGGCAACATGGAGGCAAGCACGGATCCCGCCCACCAAGCCGCATGGATGGCTTTGGTGCAGGCCTTGAATCTCAAAATTATTGAGGCCGATGCGGCCTTGGAGCGTCAGAAATCGCTCATTTGGTTGGTGGAAACTCCTCGTTTACCGCTAAGCATTGCAGGTTTCCCTTGGTGGCAACCGGTGTTGGCAGGTGCAGCGCTCGGTCTAGTTGCCGGGCTGTATTACCTGCATGGCCGTTCCATAGAACTGGACGCCTAAAATTCCCTTTTTTTATTTTTTCAATAGTCTGCCCTGAGGGCTCTGGCCTGGGCTATGCGCATCAATGCGCACTCAGCCAATCGGGACCGCGTCCTAGGTCCACCACCAAGGGGACGAGGAGCCGGGCGGCGCCGGTCATTTCGCGGCGGACCAAATCGGCGAGGACGGCTTCTTCGCCGGGGGCCTGGTCCAGCACCAATTCGTCGTGAACCTGTAACAACAATTTGGATTGAAGGCCTTGGTCACGCAGGCCTTGGTCCAATTTGATCATCGCCACCTTGATGAGGTCGGCGGCCGAACCTTGAATCGGCGCATTGATCGCGTTGCGCTCCGCAAAGGCCCGTACGGCCGCGTTGTTGGATTGCAAATCGCGTAGGTAACGACGGCGACCCATCAGGGTTTCGGCATAGCCTTTGGAACGAGCTTCCGCAACACATTCCTGCATATAGGCCTGTACACCGGGGTAAATCCCAAAGTATTGTTTGATCAGGTCGGCCGCTTCGCCCCGACCCACCCCCAAGCGCTGGCTCAACCCAAAGGCGGAAATCCCGTAGATAATCCCAAAATTGACCATTTTGGCTTTGCGACGCATATCAGGGGTCACCCGATCAGGAGGGATGCGGTACACTCGGGCCGCGGTCGCGGCATGAATATCCAAGCCCGACCCAAAATCCTCCAGCATTTGGGGATCGCGGCTCATATGGGCCATGAGGCGCAATTCGATTTGAGAATAATCCGCCGATAACAAAACCCAACCTTCCTCTTCCCTGGCCACAAAGGCTTTGCGAATTTCACGGCCTTTGGGGGTTCGGATGGGGATGTTTTGGAGGTTGGGGTTTTGGCTGCTGAGGCGACCGGTGGCCGTCACATGTTGATGATACGACGTATGAATCCGTCCACTCCAGGGCCGAATCAATTCGGGCAGGGCTTCGGCGTAGGTGGAGCGTAGCTTGAGGGCTTCGCGGTATTCCAGCACCTGGGCCACGATGGGGGATTGAAATTCCAAAGCGCTGAGCACTTCTTCGTCGGTTTTGTATTGACCGGTTTTGGTTTTCTTGGCTTTGGGATCCAGGCGTAGTTTTTCGAAAAGAATTTCGCCCAGCTGTTTGGGGGAGGCAATGTTAAAGGGCAGACCGGCGAGTTGATGGATGGATTTTTCGAGGCGTTGAAGGTCTGCTTCCAGCGAGGCCGAAAATTCGCGCAGTACTTTGGTATCCAATCGGATGCCTTCCCGCTCCATGGCGGCCAGCACCGGTACCAACCGGCATTCGACGTTCAGCCAAAGATCTTTTTGCCCTAATTTTTCTAGTTCGGGCTCCAAAACAGCATACAACAAGCGGGTGATATCGGCGTCTTCGGCGGCGTAAACCGCAAGGACGTTGTTGGGAACATCCCGCATGTTTTTTTGAGGTGTTTTGTTCCCCTTGGTTTCTTTGATCCCGATCAAATTTTCGATGGGAATGGGCCGGTAATGCAGGTATTGTTCGGATAACATATCCAAACTGTG
>RFMW01000215.1 GCA_009927485.1 Sphingobacteriia bacterium | reverse complement strand
GTACGGCGGGCATGAACTTCCTGGGGGTGGATACGAATTTGTACAAGACCTATTACAGTCTCAAATCCAGTGACATACCCTATACATGGGAGGCCTTGGTCAAGGCCTGCCAGGTGCTGAGCCAAGTGCCGGGAGCTCCTCAAGACAGCACACGAAGGTACTTGGATATCGACCGGATCCTGTGGTACCTGGCTGTTGAGAATGTGTTTGCGGATGATGACAGTTATTGATGAAAGGGAAGATGGACTATATGGTGTATTACGAGCCGGAGACGGGTCGTGTCTTTCCCTTTGAATACGATGGCAATTCCAGTTTCCTGAGCACGGCTGCCACCAGCGCTTCGTGGACGCCGTTCAAAAACGTGACCAGCGTGAATTATCCTCTGTTGAACAAATTATTGAATGTTCCGGAATGGAGGCAACGCTATTTGGCTCATTATCGCACCATTCTCGCGGAGACCTTTAATCCCACCCGATTGCATCCCATGATCGACACGATGAATGCGCGCATCGCATCGTTGGTTGCTGCGGATACCAAAAAGCTAACCACGACGGCCGCCTATACTTCGGGAGTTCCTTCGCTCAAAACCTTCGTCACCAACCGGTACAATTACCTGAGCAACAACGTGGAGGTCGCTCAACAAGGGTCGGTTATCCTCGGGATGGATCAATACGATAGCAGTGGACGATGGAACGTGGCGCCCTTGCCCGGCCAGGTGGTGCGCATTAGGGTGAAGGTGGCCAATGCAGCACAGACCGCTTCGGTGAGGTTGTACCATGCAGAGGGCTGGGTGGGAAATTTTCAGCGAATGGACATGTGGGATGATGGCTTGCACTTTGATTCTCTGCCGGGTGATGGGCTGTACGGTGCGGTGTTGCCGGGACATGCTGCGATGACCGTGGTCCGGTATTATGCCGAGGCGGTTGCGAACAACACTGCGCAGTCGCTTACGTATTTCCCGGCAGGGGCCGAGCACGATGTGATGGTGTACCGGGTACAGGGCGGTGCCTTGAGGAACGGCTTGGTGATCAACGAATTCATGGCCATGAACCAAGGGGGTCCAGTGGATGATATCGGGGAGAACGACGATTGGATCGAGTTGCATAATGTGTCCAATCAGGCTGTGAATGCGGGACGTTATGTCTTGACGGATAACCCTTTGAATACTACCAAATGGAAATTTCCCCGGAATACCGTGGTGCCTGCCGGGGGTTATTTGATCGTATGGGCCGATGAGGATAGCAGCCAGGGCCCGTATCATGCCAATTTCAAATTATCGGGCTTGGGTGAGACGCTGTACCTCTACGACAGCAATACCGTCTTGCAGGACGAGGTGATTTATCCTAACCAGGTTCCGGATTCTTCCTGGGCAAGGATACCGAACGGAAGCGGTCCATTTGCGCGCAGAGCCCATACCATTGCTGCGAACAATAATTTTGCCTTGAATGTTCCTAACAATTTATGGAGAAAGTTGGATTTTCGCTTGTATCCCAACCCCGGCGATAAGCAGGTTCATTGGGAGATTTCAGGGATTCACGAGAACAACGGTTCAGGGCCGGGTGGTGAGGATGCGAATTCAAGTTTCGATGCCGAAATGGTGAATGCTGCGGGTCAGGTGCTTTGGAAAAGCAGCGGCGCTCTGCCTCAACAAACCGATGCATCCAACCCCGGAGGGGTGGTGGATGTTTCGGATTGGCCACAGGGTGCCTATTGGTTCCGCATGCGCTCCGGGAATCGTGTTTATCTTCGGACTTGGATCAAACGATAACGGTATGTGGAATCGAAGGAAGCATGGGGGTTCTTGGGTCAAGGGATTGGCCTGGGTACCGTTGTTCATGGGGATGGGTTGCGGCGAACCGGGTCCGGGCGAAGGAGGGTATGCCTCCATTCAAGGGGTGGTGATGGTGGAAGATTGGAACTCGACCTTCACCACGATTTTGTCCCGCTATCCCGCCATGGATGAGCGGATCTATTTGGTGTACGGGGATGATCCGGTTCCGGGAACGGATTCACGGACATCGTACAACGGGGCCTACCGATTCCCCTACCTTCAAACGGGACGCTACCGGGTGTACACCTATTCGGATCGCTTCCCTACCTCGGGCAATACCTCCAACCAGGAACCGGTATGGCGTGATGTGGAAATACGATCTCGTCGAGAGCAAGTGCAGTTGGATACCCTATGGATCAAGAAATAGGTTGACCAAGGCAAAAAGGCCCATGGCATGAAGGCAATCGAGTTTAGCGAGCTTCCGTCGAAGTCCACTTTGATGAAGCGCTATGATCGCAAATTCCTTGGTTCTGAGGATCAAATGGATGCGCTCTTGCAGGCCCTCGATTCGACCCATTGTTATGTAAACGTCCAAGGGGTATCTCATCAGCTTTATCAGAACGAGTACTGGGATAATCCCAACAAAGATTTTTATAACGACCACCGGAGGGGTATTCCTCGCCGGCTCAAATTCCGGCGCCGAACTTACCAAGGCAACGGGTTGTCCTTCTGGGAATTGAAGGTCAAACATCCCCGAGGTTATCAGGACAAGCGGCGCATGACGGTGGACCAATCCACGACCTCGGAGGGGGAACTTGCTAGCTTGGCAAACCGCGCATTCGGGCTCTTGTTGGGAAATGGACGCCATAAGTCAGCCCCTTTGGAGCCTTTGGAACCCTCAATGCAAATAACCTATCAGCGAACTACGCTTTGGGATCCTGCAGCCGGCTCGAGGCTGACGGTGGATACCCAAATGCAAGCTTCGTTGGGTGGAGTCCGTCTTGAATTTCCGAAGTGGACCCTGGTGGAACTTAAACAGGCCTGCAGAGAAAGGCATGCCGTGGATGCCTTGGTTACCCAGGGCTTGCTCAAGGCCTGTGCCTTCAGCAAATACCACCGAACCATGCAGATTTGGTCCGGTATAGTTCAAGGTCACGGTGGACTTTGTTCCGAGATGAAGCGTTACGAGGACTGGGTTGGCCAGGCTTGCCTTGTACAAACCCACAAAATTGTTTAAAAATATAATTTATGTTACTGAATGCTTTGCTAAGTGATTTGTTAATTCGATTGGCTATGGACTTGGTTGCGGTATGGGTGATGGTTCGAGGGATTTACTTCGGAGTTTACCGTACGAGGGATTTGTTTTTTACGCTGATTGTGACCAACTTGGTTATTTTCTTGCTCTCCTACAGCCTGAACGGTTCTCAGTTTTCGCTGGGTGCGGCCTTTGGTTTGTTCGCTGTTTTTGGAATGTTACGGTTCAGGACAGAGGATATTTCGATCAAGGATATGACCTACCTGTTCTTGGCAATTGCCTTTGGAGTTTTTGCAGCAGTGGCGCAGATGCCTTGGTGGATGCAGGCGCTGGTTTTGGGAGGAATCTTGGGGATTACGGCTCTGTTGGAAAGCAATTTGCTCTACCGTCGGGAATCCGTCAAATCCGTTCTCTACGACAAGCCGGAGATGCTACAAGAGTCTTCCAATCAGGAGCTTATCGATGATTTGAAGGCCCGAACGGGGTTGCCGGTGCACCGTTTTCAGGTGGTGCGCGTTGATTTGTTACGGGATACCGTTCAGCTCAAGGTTTATTATTTTGAGTAAAAGAGGCATGAGATTTTGGCGCCGGGGATTCTGGGGGCTCTTTGGCTACGTTGCTTTCCTGAGTGCATGCATGGGCCCGGTTGCTGCCTTGGCGCAGGGGAAACCTGCCTTGTGGTTGGAGGGAAATTATACGGTTTTTCGAAGAGCGTCGTGGAATTTAACCTTGGAACCGGAACTGCGCTTGCAGGCAGATCGACTGCAAGTGGAGCATGCCGTTTGGGATGGTTATCGCTATTGGGGGATCGATCGTTTGCAGGTGGATTTGAAGGGAGAGTATAGGCACAAATGGAAAGCCCAAGAGACGACACTTGCAGGATTCTTGGGGGGAGGAACGCGTTTGGCTTGGCGAAATTTGCCCCAATGGTCCCAGGTGCGCCCACGAATATTCGCGGATGCCAAGCTGGCGTGGCAATGGAGGCGATGGAATGCAGGGTATCGCCTGCGTTGGCAGCAACAATTTGCGGATTTTGGGATAGCCGGGGGGGTGGAGCCCCTCAGTTCCTACGGCAGGCACAAAGGGGCCTTGGCTTACAAATGGGCCAAGGGTCGCTCGGTGGAATGGGCCGAGGAGTGGTGGGTCCCGGTCCCCGGGGAAGTCCAGGGCTTCAAGGCTTGGGGCCTCGATCGCCACGACCATCGCCGAAGCACGTTGACCCTGCAGTTCCGGCATCGCGGCCAGGGTTGGTCGGTAGGTTTGGGCTGGGACAGGGATCGCTTCAGCCCTGCAGGATCCGGGGGCCTTTATCTGCTCCGCCTGGGCCATCAATGGGCTCCATAGCAGCTCCTCGCAAAGAACGCAGGAGGCTAATGGCGGTCATGCCGATGATTTTGAGATCGAGCAAGGGAGACCAATTTTGAATGTACAGCAAGTCAATCCGGACCCGGTTTTTCATATCCTGTTTGGCACGGGTTTCACCGCGGTAACCCAAAGCCTGGGACAAACCGGTGATGCCGGGTTTGACCCGGTGCCGGGCCATGAATCGCTCGATGACTTGGGAATACGATTCCGTATGCGAGAGCATATGCGGTCTGGGCCCCACCACGGACATATCGCCACGCAGAACATTGAAGAACTGCGGCAATTCGTCCAAGGAGCTGTTCCGCAGAAAGGTACCAATTCTGGTAATGCGTGCATCGTTGGCAGAGGCCTGCACCAGGTCCGCCTCGGCATTGACCCGCATGGTTCGGAATTTGTAACATCGAAAGGGCCTGTTGTCTTTGCCGGAGCGTCGCTGCACGAAGAACACGGGTCCTCGGCTATCCAATCGAATCCATAGCGCCATCAACGGGATCAGCCAGGTCAGGATGCCCACCACCACCATGAAGGAAATCAACACATCCATCAAACGTTTGAGGGTTTGCGCGTTCTTGGTTTCCAATGGAAAGGGTCGAAGGCTCCAAACGGGTATATGACCCAAATAATCAATTTCGATACGGCCCAAGGGGATCTCTTGTTGATCGGGTACCAGATGCAAATTCACGAAATGTTCAGCGGCCATTCGGCTAAGATTTTGAAAATCATGGCCTTTGAACAAGGATGCGGAGCAGTAGAGGTCGGAGATTGTTTCGGTACGAAACAAGGAAGGAAGCTGTTCCAAGCAATCATCTACGGAACCCAAACGCGCAAAAGTTGTGCTTTGGGGTGTTCCGAAATACCCTAAAATCTCGGGGAGTGTTACGATGGATTTGCGCTGAATGACCGCAAACTCGCCGGGGAGGTCGTTACCGATCAAAACCGCTTTGGCTCCTGAATGTCGTTGGGTACGGAGCCTGCGCAGAATATACGGGAACAGCCAATGCCATAACACATGGAGATTAGCGGTGACGGCCAGCATCAAGGTAATCAGGATGCGGGAATAATAGACCTTGATCAATCCGTTGAAGGCATAGGTTGCTACCGCAAAAAGCGCGAAACAGCGAAACCAAAGCCAAAGTCTGCGGAAAGGATCCGAAGAAGGGGCGATGGAATAAAGTCCAACCACCAACGCGCAGGATATCCATAACAACCATAGCAAACCCCCAAAGGCCAGGAAATCCATGTTAACCAGGTTCTGCCATTCCTTGAAGCGGAGGTAATACCCCAAGCTGTAGGCCACGGTGATAAGGAACAAATCAACCCAGGCCAGTGGGATGGTATGACGGCTTCTAAGCAACATGGTTCCTGGGGTCTTGGTTCTTGACTTGGGGGGCGGATCCGCTGCGGTGCAGCATGCCCCAAAAATACCCATTCCCCAGCAAACCCACGATGTAGAGGCCTTTCTGCCTTTCGAGCATGCTCTCGGTCAGCATGGACGAGAGGATAATCACGAAGACCATGAGGGCTTCCCACCTTTGATCCTTCCACGCCCACCACAGGCCGTGGAGGAAAGCCAACAGGAGCAGGAACAAACCCAAGGGTCCAAGCGTAGCCAAAGTTTGCAGGTACTGGTTATGGCTGTTGAATTGGTTGATGTAACCGGTTTCCAAACCATTTCGTCGATAGACTTTGTTCAATTCGGTTTGGAAATCGCCTGCGCCGGTTCCAAGGATGGGGTTCTCGCCGTAACATTCCAAGGTATTCTTCCACTTGGCTACGCGAAGGGATCGTCCTCCCCAACGGTTGGTGGTATGGTCGGCTTGAAGGTCCACCATTTCGCTAACCCTGGAACGGTTCACGCTGTTGGCTTGAATGAGCAACCAAGGCAGGAGGACTATGATGGCCAAGCCTACAGTCATCCACCATCGAAATTTCCGAAGTCGGATAAGGATGAGCAGGAAGACGCCTACCATCGCAAGGCCGGTGAGCATGGCCATTCTGGAGGAGAGCTGGGTGACCATCACCACCGTGAAGAGCATATAGGCGATGTGTCCACCATAGGCCCTTGGTGTTGGCTTGGAGGAAGGCAAGTCCCTGACCGGGGTTGCCAAAATCCGGTCCTGGGCATAGGCGACCAGGGCGAGCAAGATCCACATGCTGAGGTAGATCGGGTGCAAACCGCTGGCGCGTGCCAGATTCTCGTACACCATGTCCTGGAACCAGGACGAAGGACCACTGCTGCGCAGGAGGACATCGCCCACACAAAGCACGGTAACAAAGACCGCGCTCATCCAAATGCAGCGAGCAAACCATCGGTGTTGTTCCGCCAGCCACGGTTGCAGGGCCATGAAGGTCAGGGGCCAAACAAGCCATTGGGCCTTGCTGAGTACCTCAGTGACTCCTTCGCCTTGGTGATCGCTCCAGCCCAAAGAGGCCAGGGTCCAAATCCATAACAATATTTGAGCATAGCCCCATAGGCCCGGACGAGCCAGGGGCTTTCCTTGAGGGCGAAGCATCCAAGCGCAGATGGGCAAGGCGAGCAATAACAAATTTTGCCAAGAATAAGGAAAGAAAACCCCCGCAACACAGAGGGCCAACACAAGCCTTACCGCTGGGGGCGCGCTTTGGTTCATCGCTTGGTCTGGTGTTGCGCCCATGATTCCAGCAGGGTTTGGTAGGCATGGGCAATCCCATGCGGGGTGTAATGTTGGGTGATCTTGCGGCGGTTGTTAGCGATTGAGGATTCGCTGAGGCCGGTCTTGGCCAACAAATGGTCGCGGACTTCATCGCTGTTGCGGAAATAGAAAGCGTCTTCTCCGGTAACCGCCCGGTTGAAGGGGTTGTCATGGGCCATGATTCTGCAGCCTGAGGCCATGGCTTCCAGCAGCGAGGGGTTGGTGCCGCCCACGCTGTGCCCGTGGAAATACCAAGCGGCGTTCTGTCGGAGGATTTCTACAACGCTCTGGTCATAGATGCCGCCTATCCATCGTCGATGGGCCTGTTTGGGATTGTTGTCGTTGGGGTACTTGGCCTGCAGCGCTTGGGCGTAGCGGTTTGCGGGCTTGCCGACCAGGATCAAGGGCAGGGTCGAGGTTGAAGCCGCGCAGGCTGCCTGGTGGCCTTCCAGGATGGTATGAATATGGTTATCCGGCTCCATGCGGGCGATGAGCAAATGGTAAGCCCCCGGGGTCAGCCCGTAGGCATTCAGGACAGTTTGGACAGCTTCAGGATGGAGGTCATCGCGAACGATAGCGCTGTAGGGAATGTAGGTGGAGGGCTTTCCGTGGGTTTCATGGAGGTAGGTTTGAATTGCCAGAGAATCCGCAATCAAGGCTTGGCTGCACCGGGCGGCCCTTGCTTCGGACCAACGCAGGAAGCGTCGGACCCAAGGGCCGTATTTGCTTCGTTTCCACTCCAGTCCGTCCATATTGGTCAGGACCGGTACAGCGCGGGGGTGCAAGCCGTACCAGACCGCGGAGCTGGTGTAGCCCAATTGCAGGATGACATCGAATTTCCTTCGTCGGGCATCCAGAATGCACCCCAGGTCGTACACGAATTGTCCTGCAGTCCCTAAGCGATCTTCCGGATCGTAACAACGAATAATTTCTACCCCTTGGTAGCTTTGCTCCCGGTACGGATGCAGGGAGGAATTGTACACCGTGACCCTGTGGCCCTCGAGCACCAGCCCTGTGGAGAGCTGCTCTGCAAACTGTTCAAAACCGCCGTAATGGTTGGGAATTCCCCTGCAACCCAGGATGGCCACGTGCATGCTCCCAAAAATAGACCTTCCAAGGGGGACTTGGGCGCTTTGTTGTAGGTTTGTGCCGTGGGACTGGTCATTCGCCAAAGCTTCAAATCAACCCTCTTGACCTACGTCGGGGTAGGCCTGGGTGCTTTGAATCTCTTGTTCTTCTTCCCGCGCTACCTCAATCCGGAACTCATCGGCCTGCGGGAGCTCTTGTTGGGGGTGGCCCTCAGCCTGTCCATCTTCACCCAATTGGGGATGCAAAGCGCCATGTCCCGCTTCTTCCCCTATTTCCAAGACGAGCAAAGGCAGCACAACGGCTTTCTGCTTTTCACTTTGGGCGTAGTGACTTTGGGTTTGCTGGGCTTTGGGGGCGTATTCTGGGGCCTTCAAGGCCTATGGGAAGGCTTGTTTGCCGACAAATCCGCAGCGGTGAACGCGTACTGGGGTATGATTTTGCCGCTGACGGGCATGATGATGCTCCAGAACGTCCTGGAAATATGGGCAAGATTGCATTACAGGATTGTGGTCAATGCCCTCCTACGGGAAATTGGTTTGCGTTGGCCTTGACGGGTTTGACGTTGGCGTATGCCCGCGGGTTGGTGGGTTGGGATGGATTCCTCTGGGGGCATGTGCGCATCTTATGGGGTTTCGGCTTTGTTGTTGGCGGGGTACCTGCACGGTATGGGGGTTCTTTACCTGAACCCGGCCTATGTTCGGGTTCGCAGGGCGCTTCGGCCCCTCATGGCCCGGTACTCGTTGTGGATGATCGTCGGCGGTGCCGGGGTCGTTATCAACGAAAGGATTGACGGTTTGATGTTGGCCTGGTTGGCGGGTCTTGCCTCCACAGGGATCTACAGCCTGTCCTTCTTCATCGGAACTATCATCGAAATGCCCCGCCGCTCTATTTCTCAAATTGCGGGGACCCTGATCACCCATGCTTGGAAGGCGAGGGACTTCCAGGCCCTGGCCCAATTGCATCGTCAGGCGGCGTTGAATCAAATGCTTATCGGTGGGATTTTACTGGTGTTGGTATGGACCCAAATCGACGCGGTCTTTGAATTGATGCCCAATGGTCACGTGTACCGAGAGGGCAAATGGGTGGTGTTATGGATAGGTTTGGCCCGATGGTTTGACATGTCCAACGGGGTCAATACGGAGATCATTCTGAATTCCCCGTATTATCGCTTCAATTTGATTTCGATTTTGTTGTTGGGAATGATTTCTTTCACGGCCAACTACCTTTTGATCCCCGTCTATGGCTTGACCGGTGCAGCGGCCGGGAGCACCTTGTCCATTCTCTTGTTCAACCTCTTGAAAGGTGGTTTCCTGTGGTTTCGGTTGGGCATACAACCCTTCAATCATCAGACCATCAAGGCGTTGGCTTTGCTGTGCGGGGTCTATGCGGTCGGGGTGGCGATGGGGGCTTTGGTTTCATTCCCTAACCGTTCGGGACAAGGAGCGGGTATCCCGTGGGCGTTGTTATGGACCATGTTTTGGCAGGGAATGGGGATGCTTACTCTGTTCGTGGTGGCCCTTTACCGATGGAGAATATCGCCGGAAATGAACGGGATGATGGACTCCATGGCGCGCAGGCTGGGTTGGTCCAAGGCCTAGCGCAGGCTGGGTTGGTCCAAGGCTTAGCGCAGAATCTGGGCGCTGTGGTTCTTGGTATCCACTTTGGCAATGACCTCCTCCACCTTGCCTTGCTCGTCAATCACAAAGGTGACACGGTCGGTCCCCATGTATTTGCGGCCGTACATGCTCTTCTCCACCCAGGTTGCATAGGCCTCGTGGACGCTGTGGTCCTGGTCGGCCAACAAATCAAAGGGTAGGTTGTATTTGGCTCGGAATTTGGTGTGCGATGCGGGGCTGTCGGCACTGACCCCCAATATCCTGTACCCGGCCTGAGGAATCGCTCGTAATGGTCCCTGAGATCGCAGGCTTCGGCGGTGCAGCCGGGGGTATCGTCTTTGGGGTAGAAGTACAGCACCAATTTGCACCCTTTAAATTCCGCCAAGGTGCGGGTTTGGCCGTTTTGGTCTTGGGCCTGGAAGGAAGGGGCTTGATCACCGACGGTGGGTCTGCTCATGGTTCGAAGATTAACGGGTTAAGGTTTGGGAGGGTTGTCGATGGGCCGAACAGCGTCTTCGATTTCCAAGGGGAAGCGATGAACTCTGCTGTTGCCTACCTTGTCCGTAACAAGCAATTCCATGCTTTGTTTTCCGAGGGGTATGCATTCGTCCAGGCGAATTTCAAGCAAATTGTTTTTGGCATCGTAGGCAGGGAGTATCCACGCATCGCCCGCACAGAATCGATAATCCGCGATACCGGCTACCCCATCCTGGATGCGGAAGTACAAGGATTGACCCCGCTGGCGACGTAGTTCTTTGGGCTTAAGCAGGCTGCGGATGGTTGGGGGTACGGTATCGAGAACCAAATCCAGACGACCAAACATTTTGGCCTGCGCATGGTAGTGGTCACCTTCCCAACGTCCACTTAAATGGGCGATTTGTCCACTGAGACCCCTTGTTCGTAACAACACTTTGTTTCTGAGGCAGGGATGCAGGCGCCCTGGCTTTGCGGGAAGGCGGACTTCGAAGGCTTGATGAACGGGAATACGGGGATCGTGAAGGAGGTATTCGTGTTGGGACACCGCTCCGAGGCTTGGGGGTAAGGTCTTGATCTGCAAGGAAATGCTGTCGTAAACCGTCCCTGGCGGGATATTGACTTTGAATCCGCCCACCGTACGACTTAGGCCTTGGTGGGGGGCATGAGTCCTTGGGTGGTAGGCCTTGGTGGTGGAGGGCCCCAAAGAATCAGCGGCGATGGTGAATCCGTAGCCGATGCTGTTGCCGTTGAAATCATAACACCATGCTTGAACAGAGTCCATGGGGCCTTGACCGGAGGGGAAGAGTAGCCCGTTCCGCTTGGTATTTCCAAACATAGGGAGGAAATTGCCGGGGCTGCGTTGGCAACGATGTTTCTGCGATCGGTCTTTGATGCGGGCTACATAGTCCATGACCGAATTTCCATAGCGGGTCTGATCGAAATGGAAGCGATCTGCGCGAAATTCATACACCGTGTCCCGGTTCTGCAGGATCACGATTCGGTAAACACCGGTAGTTAATTCATTGGAGTCCTGCCGGTCCCTGGCCATCAATTCCAGGTAAGCCGGGTAACGCAGGAGGTGGGTTGGATGCTTGAGGGTGTCCACCGGGTAACCTTCCTGGGTTAGCAGGTAGGTGGCCTTGTTTGGATTGGGTTTGCGCTGGGGGTTCGACGCGGTTCTTTTGCGCTTGGAGGAACGTTTGCCTTTGCGTTTCTTTTTGGAGCGAACCTTGGCGGCGGGCTCTTGGTCCGGATACAAAACCGTACGTTCCAGAACCTCGTCGCTGTACCCAATTCCCGGTATTTGAACCAGCTGCATGGATTGCACAAACGGGGCCGCATGGTCAATCAAGCGAAGCCCAAAATGTTGTGGATTCAGGATGTCCTCGCTGAGGGTGTGACGGACCTCAAAATGCAAATGAGGTCCACCGGAGCCACCGGAATTCCCGCTGTATCCGATGATTTGCCCTTGTTTGACGGGGAGTTCATGGGGGTTCAAGGTCATGTCCAATTCGAATTGGAGGTATTGGTAATGGCGGGCCTTCATCCACTCGGCGATGGGGGAGGCGTAACGGTCCAAATGCGCATACACCGTGGTGTAACCTCCGGGGTGGTCGAGGTACAAGGCCAGGCCGTAGCCTGTCGCCGATGTTTTGATGCGGGCCACATGCCCGTTGGCTACCGCAAGGATGGGAACACCGATTTCGCTACCGGTTCGGTAATCCAATCCGCTATGCAAATGGTTGGTGCGCAACTCCCCAAAGACCCCGGAGCTCAAAGGCCGCCCGGCGATTGGATGAATCCATGGCTGGGCCTCGGCGTACAAACCCCACAAGGACCCCACAAGGACCCCTAGATTACGGAACCAACACCAACGCAAAGCCTCAGAAATTGGGGCTCAAGACAAAACGGCTGTAGAAATCCTCAATGCGCTGCACGGCTTCTTCGGCCGTATCCACGACTTCGAAAAGGCTCAGGTCGTTTTCGCTAATATTGTGTTCCGAAAGGAGCAGCGTTTGGCGAATCCAATCCATCAGTCCTCCCCAATACGAGGTTCCCACCAGGATGATGGGGAATTTCCCGATTTTGTGGGTCTGTATAAGGGTCAAGGCCTCGAACAGCTCATCCAAGGTCCCAAAGCCGCCGGGCAAAACAATGAAACCCTGAGCGTATTTGATGAACATCAATTTGCGCACAAAGAAGTAATCAAAGTTGAGCAGTTTGTCCGCATCAATGAAGGCGTTATGCGATTGCTCAAACGGTAAATCAATGTTAAGACCCACGGATTTCCCTCCGGCATTGCGAGCACCTTTGTTCCCGGCCTCCATGATGCCGGGGCCGCCTCCGGTAATCACCCCGTACCCCTTACGCACCAGCCTCTCGGCAATTTCCTCGGCGATACCGTAATAAGGGTTGGTGGGTAAGGTCCTGGCGGAACCAAAAATGGAAACACAAGGCCCGATGCGGGATAATTTCTCAAAGCCTTCCACAAATTCCGCCATGATTTTGAAAATCTGCCACGAGGAGGAGGCTTTGATTTCGGTCCAGCTCTTCTGCTCGAAGGCGTCTTGGATGCGTTCTTGTTCGTTGGGTGTGGTCATCGATGGGATGGTTTGGTGGATGGTAAAGAAAGAAGCCAGAGCCCTGCAAAATTGAGGGCTCCGTTCAGAATCAAAAGCTCGAAACCAAATTCGTAGCCTCCTAACCAACGCGCGCTGTTGGTTTTGAGTATGTAACAAAGCAAGGGGGTGATCACTGCCACGGCAGGTACCCAGCGATCCCGAACGCTTCGACGGCTGAACAGGCCAAAGGCAAACATGCCGAGCAGGGGACCGTAGGTATATCCGGCCACGGTGAAGAGCTGGGTAATCAAGGACTCGTTGTGCAGGGAATGGAAGAGGATGATCTGCAAGCCCAAGACCAGCGACATGCCCAAGTGGACCCGCTTTCGCGTTCGGACATCGCCCTTGCTTTCGTTGAATCCCAGGAAGTCCACGCAGAAGGATGTGGTCAATGCGGCAAGGGCGGAATCTGCCGTGGAATAGGCCGCTGCGATCAAGCCAATGATGAAGGTTAGTCCTGCTACCACCGGCAAATGCTCAAAGGCCAAGGTCGGGAAGAGCATATCCGCTTTGGCCGGTAGGGTGATGCCCTTGGCCTCGACATAGGCGTACAGGAGGTAACCCAAAACCAGGAAGAGCAGATTAACCAGCACCAGCACGATGCTGAACCAGAACATATTTTTGCGGGCATCGCTGAGGCTTTTGCAGCTCAGGTTTTTCTGCATCATGTCCTGATCAAGGCCGGTCATGACCACCGTGATGAAAATCCCCGACAAGAACATTTTCCAGAAATTGCGGGCGCTGTGGTCCCAGAAGAAAATCTGCGACATGGGCGTACCCTCCCCGGCAGGATTCGAGGCAGCGGGTGCGGGCATGGTGCGCAAGTCGCCTTGAATCAACGACCTTAACAAATCACCCCAGGACCAGCCCAATTCGGCTGCGATTGAGTTAACACTGAAAATGACCGCCAACAACAGAAACATGGTTTGAAGGGTGTCCGTGATGACGATGGTTTTCATTCCGCCGCGGAAGGTGTAGAGCCAGATGAGGGCGACCGTGACGGTGACGGTCAGCCAAAAGGGTAGGCCCAAGGGTCCCAAGACCAGTTGATCCAAAATCATGGATACCAAATAGAGCCGAAACGATGAGCCGATGGTACGCGATAGGATGAAGAAGGCAGCGCCGGTATAATGCGTCGCCGGCCCGAAGCGTAAGCGGAGGTACCCGTAGATGCTGGTCAAGTTGAGCCGGTAATAGAGGGGCAGAAGACCGTGGATGATGACCTGGTACCCTACAAAATAACCGAGCACCAGCTGGAAATACGAAAATCCGTTGTTACCGGTCGCTGCCCCTACCGCCCCAGGGACGGAGACAAAGGTGACGCCGGACAGCGATGCCCCGATCATCCCGAAGGCGACCAAATACCAGGGCGCCTGCCGGCCTGCGACGAAGAAAGATTGGTTGTCTTGAGAACCTCCGGTACGCCAGGCCACGAGGACCAGCATACCGAAGTAGGCGATGATGAGACCGAGGACGAGGTAGGGCGACAAGGTTAGGATCTTGGTTTCAAAGCGTAGGGCTAGGGCGAAGTTAAACCGCAGGGGGTGCTATTTTTGGCGGCGATGAATCTGGGCTCTCAATTGGTGCAGGATGCGGTGGATGCCTTTGCGAAATTTCCGGGCATAGGACGCAAATCGGCCTTGCGCTTGGTGCTGCACCTTCTGCGAAAGAATCCCGCCGAGGCCAAGGGTTTGGGGGATGCCCTTCACAAATTGGTGGATCAAATACGGTACTGCGAGCGCTGTTTCCATTTCAGCGACCATGCGCTATGCTCGGTCTGCGCCAACCCCAAGCGCCAACATGAAACCGTTTGCGTGGTCGCCGATCCGCGGGATTTGATGGCCATTGAATCCACGGGGCAATACAACGGGGCTTATCATGTGCTCGGTGGCCTGATTGCTCCCCTCGAAGGGGTGCAGCCGGAGCATTTGCAGATCGAGTCCTTGATCGCCAGGGTTCAGCAAGGCGGAATTTCCGAGGTTGTGCTGGCCTTGAATTCCACCCACGAAGGGGAAACTACGGCCTTCTACCTCTCCCGCAAACTATCCGGAACCGGGGTGCGCCTCAGCACTTTGGCCAGAGGGGTCGCGGTAGGGGCCGAATTGGAATACGCCGATGAGCTGACCCTGGCCAAATCCATTGCCGAGAGGGTACCCTTCAAAGCCTAGGTTGGAGGCCTTTTTCCTTGCCCTCCCCAAAAAGCAACCCAGGGATGGTTGAAAACGGGGCTTGATCTTGTATATTTGCGGTCCTTTGAAAGCAGAGGGACCCTCCAAGGGTCTTTCAGCCCACTCCAAGGATCATTTTAATCGTTTTTCAATTCAAACAAGTGGATACGTTAAGTTTCAAAACTGTCTCTGCCAACCGTCAAACGGTTGTGAAGAAGTGGTACGTCGTGGACGCCAACTCAGAGATTGTGGGACGCCTGGCTACCGGAATTGCCTCCGTTCTTCGGGGCAAGCACAAGCCCAGCTACACCCCACACGTAGACTGCGGGGACAATATCATTGTCATCAACGCAGACAAGGTGAGATTTTCAGGCCAGAAAATGGGGGTGAAAGATTATTTCTTTTACTCCGGATACCCCGGCGGTAAGCGCCTGGAGACGGCCAAGGATCTGATGAAACGCCGCCCGACCTACGTGCTGGAGAAAGCTGTCCGTGGCATGCTCCCCAAAAATCGCCTGGGTCGTGAAATGTTTCGCCACCTGCATGTCTATGCCGGTGCGGAGCATCCCCATGGCGCTCAGAATCCCGAAAATCTAACCTTTTAATTCATGCCGCATACCAACACCATCGGTAGGAGGAAAACTGCCATTGCCAGGGTTTATGTAACCCCGGGCAACGGCAGCATCACGGTCAATGGCCGTCCCTACAACGAGTATTTCCCACTCGAAACCCTTCAGCAGAAGGTCAACAAAGCTTTTGCAGCCACCCAGAGCCTTAACCAATACGATGTCAAAGCCAATTTGACAGGGGGCGGTGTCTCTGGACAGGCGGATGCCTTGTTGCTCGCCTTGGCCCGTGCCTTGAACGAAATGAATCCCGATTTCCACGCCCCGCTCAAAGCCGAGAAGCTTTTGACTCGGGATCCCCGTATGGTGGAGCGCAAGAAATTCGGCCGTCGTAAGGCTCGTCGTCGTTTCCAATTCAGCAAACGTTAACCGGAGGAAAGACCATGGCACAAGTAACACAACAACAGATGTTGGATGCAGGCGTTCACTTTGGACACCTCAAGCGCAAGTGGCATCCCAAGATGGCTCCGTACATCTTCATGGAGAAGAACGATATCCATCTGATTGACCTCAACCAAACCCAGGCCAAACTCGAAGAGGCCTCCAATGCGATTCGCTCCATCGTCCGTTCCGGACGTAAGGTTCTGTTCGTCGCCACCAAGAAGCAAGCCAAGGAAATCATCGAATCCGAAGCACAGCGTCTTAACATGCCCTACGTGACCGAGCGTTGGTTGGGTGGAATGCTCACCAATTTTGCGACCGTTCGCAAATCCATCAAGAAAATGTCCAACATTGACAAGATGGCCCAGAACGGCACCATGGCCACCTTGTCCAAAAAGGAAAGGCTGATGATTTCCCGCGAAAAGGAAAAACTTCAGCGCGTGCTCGGTGGCATCGAAGATTTGAACCGCCTCCCAGCTGCCCTGTTCATTGTGGACATCAAGAACGAGCACATTGCGGTCAAAGAAGCCCAAAAGCTCAATATCCCCACCTTTGCGATGGTGGATACCAATTCGGATCCAACCCAGGTAGATTTTCCTATCCCGTCCAACGACGATGCAACCAAGTCCATTGCCCTGATTACCAGAGCGATCATGGAAGCCGTGGAGAAGGGAATGCAGGAGCGTAAATACGACAAGGACAGTGCCGATGAGTCTTCGGACGAAGGTGTTGCCGCAGAAGGTGG
>RFMW01000184.1 GCA_009927485.1 Sphingobacteriia bacterium | reverse complement strand
CCTTTGGTCAATCCATCGCGGGAATTCGCTGCAAACAATGGGATTCTGAGCTGGAGCTCCTTTGCAACCGTTCCCTGAATCTTTCGGTAGAAAACCAAATCGCCAAAGTATTGACCGCTGATTTCAGCGATGCCAACCGTGGTATCGTCACCCTTGACCTGGTCTCCATCCCCAAGCCTGGCGTTAAAAGCACCCCATCTTTGGCATCGAATCAACGCCTATGTAAGATTTCCGTACCTCAAGCGTCCATCACCGCATTGCCCATCCGATCCGAAGAATACCCCTATGTTCATCAAGTGAAAGGGCGTTGGTCCGATGATGCCTCCAGCATTTTGGCCATCTCCACCTTATCGACTTCCTACAAATCCGGAATTCAATCGATACTTCTTCAAAAGTGGACCCCATCCGATACAACACCGGCTCATCGGCATTCCTACGCAATTCCGGCATCCTTCAAGAAGAGTGCAGACCTGCTCAACAAAAAATTCAGGGATACCGGTACCCCCAAAAGGCAGCTCAAAGAAGTCATGGATCTTTCCAATCAAATCGTGGAAATTGACCGTGACCGTTTCACGGTCTTTGGTTGCATCGAACGCGTAAACAGAGAAGCCCCTGTCGGCAAGAAATCGGATGAGGTATCCGATGCGGAAGCCACCTACACCCATTATGCCCAAGGGAACCTAACGCTGCATGGCACTTGGTCCCAGGGTATTCAGAAGCATCTCGAAAATCCAATTGATCAAATCATTCAACCCAAAGGCATGAATTTGCCAACGGGGATCCTCGGTCTGCCTCATCCATCGCAGACCTTGATGATCTACAATGATTTACCCGAAAACATGACCGTTAGGCATCAGGCCTTCAAAGTGAAGGGCATGAACAACGAGAACCTCAAAGAGGCCAAAACGGTTCTGCTTCATGTGGACAGCGAAGGAAGATTTTCTTTCTTTAAGCCGTTTTCCAATCCCAAGGATCAAGGAAGAGTTTATCCCCTCTACGGCATGGATGGAGACCAAGGATGCATTCGTTTTTGTGGGATCGGATTCCAAGGGCATGATGCGCCTGGTCAAGGCCACTTATTAGGCAACAACCTGCACGTCGAAGGAAACCTTCTATTTAAGAGCCACAAATCTTTGGCGGCCCAACGCGCATAGGACCACACCTTCCACCGGTCTCGACCTGTGACCATACGGGTAATCCCCAAGTGCTTAGCCGTGGGGGTTTTCAGTCCTTGCCTCGTGAGAATCACCTCCAAGTCAAATAAGCAGGGCGTGGAGCTGTACATTGCGGAACCCAACCAATCCAAAGACCCTCTCCAGAGCCTCGAAACCACGGTGCGGTCCCTGTAATCCGTCTTCAATTTGCTGGAGCAGGTGGTTTGCAAAATCCACAAATAAATTGCAGCCAATCGATTGCGAATTCTTTGGTCTTGTTGAAAGTCCGGGGGCCAGGATGCCATATCCCACGAACCGGCAACCCTTTCGTGGGTGATTATTTCACCTCCGGCAACCAAGGCTTGCATTCCTCGTGGGTAGAAGCGAACCGCAGGTGCAATTTCTTGGACTGCTAACATAAGTTGAATCGTCTGCTCCATAGGAACCGATTCCGTGTCCACCGCAATTTCATCTACCGCCAAGGTCTGCATCAGCAGGCTTGCGTCCTTCAATTCCCCCAAACAATCCTTGCATGATTCCTCCGTTTTTTGAGCCGGGACCACATAGCCCACCCAGCGGGTACCCCAATCGCGAGCGTACCAAGAGAATAGTTCGTTCATACGGTGGCCCTCAACGATGCCCAACACCGGACTTGACTTGCGTACGGATCCGATGGAATCCGATCGGCCGCGGAGGATATTCACCAATCCTTTGAAGACCAACGAAAACGCAAGGCACGCGCCTGCTCCTGCCCAAATCAGGCCCCTTGAAAATCGCCATTCCACCGGAAGAAAGGCATACACGAAACCAATGGCCAAGGTTCCTGTGAGCATCCCACGGATTACCCGATGATAA
>RFMW01000185.1 GCA_009927485.1 Sphingobacteriia bacterium | reverse complement strand
CTCAAGGCCAGGTTGTTGGCCTTGGCAAATCCAAGATTCTCCGAACTTTGTATCCAATGAACCCATGGAAACGCTGCTTTGATCAGCGGTTCACTGCCATCCTGGGAGGCATTATCCACAACCCATACCTCCACATTCGTTGAGCCGTTGGCAGGAAGCCTGAGCTCACCAAGCGACCACTGCTCCGGGACACTGCCCTCGGTCGCCAGTCTTCGATCCATGTAGGCGATAGACTGCTCCAGGGATTGCAACGCGAGATGCAAGTACCGGTAAACTTTGTAGTTCACCAACACCACCGACAAGGCTCTTTTTTCGTTCATTGGAATACACAGACCGGCGATGCTGGACTTAGAACATGCTTACCCCAAAGCCCAAATGATTCAAAATTACCTTCTGCGAAGGAGTGCCCAAGGTACGTGAAATTCGAAGAACATAGGGTCGACCCGCAACCCGGACACGAATTCCGGCCGTCCATTGCAAACCCCACTGGCTAAGGTTGTTCACCGTTTCGATCAACGTACCGTTGGCATCGAAATACGCTTTGGGCAACAAATCGTTAACGAAATTGTATTCCACCCCCAGCCCTGCATACACCCCGACCGGGTCATCATTATCGGCCATGCTTCCCCTTCCAAGGTTCAACTCCAAACTCAGGGGCGCATTGATCATAAAAACCGAACCCAAATTGCTTAATTGTATAGCAAGGCCCAGGTTAGACCCCGCGGTCAACGACAAGAGGTCTCCTTTGGTCCACAAGGCATACCGGGGGACATAATTGAAGCCCTGCAACAAAACCTGCGGAGGCAAATCGTACAAATTTGTGGGATCATAGGGCATTTGGTACATGTAGAACCCGGTGGTTAATTCCTGCATGAATTCAGGATGCCTCTCCGACCAACCATACCCCCCATCACCCTGGGTTGAAGAGGAACGCGCCCTTCGCTGCTGGCCCTTGGCCGAGGTATAGCGATCCAGGTCCGTGCTTTGTGCTTGGACGGGCCCTGACACGGTGATCGTCGCCAGAAGGAGGAGGATAGGGAGCAAGCGCATGGTGCCACAGATTTCTCCAAAAATACTTGTCTTTCCTATCTTTACCCAAAGCCCGGTTAAGACCAGGACCTGCTGACCAAGAAAACTCC
>RFMW01000230.1 GCA_009927485.1 Sphingobacteriia bacterium | reverse complement strand
GAGCGAAGGGGTGGTCACCTACATTCACAGCAACGGCAAACTCGGTGTGTTGGTGTCTTTGAACCAGGCCTTGAACGAGTCCGTGACCGCAGCAGGGAAGGATGTGGCGATGCAAATCGCCGCCATGAGCCCTATCGCTGTGGACAAAGACGATGTGGATCCAACCGTTATTGAGAAGGAAATTGAAATTGGTAAAGACCAGGCCCGCGCAGAAGGAAAGCCGGAGGCCATCCTTGAGAAAATCGCCCTTGGAAAGCTTAATAAATTCTACCAAGACAATACCCTGCTGAATCAGGCTTTCGTGAAGGATAATTCGGTCAACATTGCTCAAATGCTGGGCAAGGTTTCGGCCGGTCTCACGGTGAAGGCCTTTCATCGCGTCGCCATCGGAGCCTAAAACGCGTGTTCCCCGTTCCTCCAAGGAGAAATTGGTGGACGGTGGTGGAAAGTGATGGAAATGGTTGGATTTTTGATAAACCAAATTCCTGAATGAAATACAAACGCGTTCTCCTCAAATTAAGCGGCGAGGCCCTGATGGGCGAACAACAATTTGGCATTGACCAAAACGTACTCGATCGTTATGCGGGGGAAATAGAGGCTTGTGCCTTGCGCGGTGTTCAAATCGCTGTCGTGGTGGGGGGTGGCAATATCTTCAGGGGAGTGCAAGCTGAATCGGGGGGTATGGAAAGAGCCCAAGGCGACTACATGGGCATGCTGGCCACCATGATCAACAGCATGGCTCTGCAAGCCGCTCTCGAAAAGAAGGGGATCAACACCCGGTTGCAATCGGCCATCAAAATGGAACAAATCGCCGAACCGTTCATTCGTCGCAGAGCGGTACGTCATTTGGAGAAAGGCAGGGTGGTTATTTTCGGAGCCGGTACGGGTAACCCCTATTTCACCACCGATACCGCGGCTTCGCTGCGGGCGGTGGAAATTCATGCCGATGCGATTCTCAAAGGAACCCGGGTGGATGGGATTTACAACAAAGACCCGGAGAAGCACACGGACGCGGTGCGTTACGAGCGCCTTCAATACAGCGAGGCCCTGATTGGGAACCTGCAGGTTATGGACATGACCGCCTTTGCTCTCTGCCAAGAAAACCGTTTGCCTATCGTGGTTTTCGATATCAACAGACCCGGTAACCTGATGAAGGTCATCGAAGGGCAAGAGGTCGGGACCCTGGTGAGCTGAGGGCATGACCCGCTGGTTGTTCTGTTTGTTTTCTTGGGGGACTGCCTTTGCCGGTAACCAAGATTCTCTGCAGAAAGCCTACATTCAACGTTACGGGGATTTAGCAAAGCAGCATAGGGTCCTTCACCGTATTCCGGCCAGCATCACCATGGCGCAGGCGCTGTTGGAATCTGCTGCAGGGACCAGTCCTTTGGCCACCGAAGCGAACAACCACTTTGGAATCAAATGCGGCAAGGGCTGGGTGGGGGATTCCATCCATGTGGATGATGATCGTCCTCAAGATTGTTTCCGCAAGTATGCCCATCCGGATTCATCGTATGCGGACCGCGTGGTTTTCTTGGCGCGGCCTCGTTACCGATTTCTTTTTGACAGTTTGTCGCCCACGGATTACAAAGGCTGGGCCTACGGCTTGAAAAGGGCAGGGTATGCGACCGATACCTTGTATCCGCTGCGCCTCATCAGTTTGATCGAAAGACTGAATTTGCAGAGCCTGGATCAGCTGCCTCAGGAACAGATAACATTGGATTCTGCCAAAGGAGGAGAAATCGCTCAGGTACCTGTGTTGGAATCTAAGAATAACATTGATTTTGCTTGGCCACAAACTGCCTTGCAAAAAGCGGTGGACGAGGGCATCGTTTATGTGACCCAAGAAGGCGACGGACCGATGACGGTCTCACAGAAAACAGGGGTACCGCTCTATAAATTACAGGCTTATAATCAATTGGAGCTTAACGCCACCTTGTTTCCGGTGGGGCGAGTCCTCGTGCTCAATCGTCATCGTTACCATAAATGGCAAGCGTCCTTGCAGAAATAGCCTTTTGTTAGCGAAGACGCCAAACGGTCTAAGCAAGTTTGAGCCGGTCTTCGATCAAGGCAATCCAAAGATGGATGATGCGGATGTGAAATTCCTGGGCTCGATCGGCATAGCCTTCAGTGGGAACCAACAAACAGAGATCGGCATGCGAGGGCAGCGAACCACCATTGCCCGCGCTGAGGCCGATGACTTTGAGGTTGAGGTGGCGAGCCTTGTGGCAGGCTTTGAGAATATTGGGAGAATTGCCTGAGGTACTGATGGCGATGAGCATATCCCCGGCTTGGCCCAGGGCCTCAACCCCTCTTTCGAAGACGGCATCGTAACCCATATCGTTCGCGGCGCAGGTCAGGAACCCCGGGTCGCTAAGGGCAATGGCGGCCAAGGCTCTGCGGTTCGAACGGTAACGACCGCTTAGCTCTTCGGCCAGATGCATGGCATCGCTCATGCTACCGCCGTTTCCGCAACAAATTATTTTGTGACCCGCTTCCAAGGACTCTGCCATGAGCTTGGCGGCTCCCTCGATGCCTTCCATTAACCGCTGGTCCCCGTAGAAGTCCAGTTCCAATCGGCGCATCTGTTCGATCTCGTGACGCAATACAGGGTTCATGGTTGCTTACCTTGATGAAATGCGTTGATGCCTTGGTCCAGGAAGCGACGAAATTTCTCCGGGTCCGGATCGTAAGCGGCATGAGGGACCAATGAATTTCCTTCATGATCCAGGATCAGGTAGTACGGCTGGGAATTGGTGCCGTAGCGGGTGGCTTGCAAATCGGAGCATTTGGAGCCCAACCGGTCGATCCACTTGCCGCTGAACGTTGAACGGTATTGTTCCGAAGCAGGGAGGGCGGTTTTGTCATCCACGTACAGGGAAACCAGGACCACATCATCCCGCAGACGCTGAAGGATATCGGGCAGGGACCATACGGTAGCCTCCATTTTGCGGCAATTCACGCAGCTATGCCCGGTGAAATCCAACATGACAGGCTTGTTCACGGTTCGGGCATAGGCCATGGCCTCGTCCAAATCAAAGAAACATGCAAGCCCATGCGGTCCATGCAGGATATCGCTGTATTTGCGCTTTGGGGTGGAGCCATCGACCTCGTCGGCCTGCGCGTTCCCTCCCATCTGCGGATTGCCTCCCATCACAAAGTCCTGGGTCGCCATCGGTGGCAAGAAAGCATTGACGGCATGCAACGGGGCACCCCACAGCCCGGGGATCAGGTACAGCGTGAAGGACAGTGCCCCCAAGGCAAAGGACATGCGGACCAACCCAAGGTAAGGCAAGGGACTGTCATGGGCAAAGCGGATTATACCGAGCAAATACAGGGTGAGCAGCGTGAATAGCCCAATCCACAACACCAGAAAAATTTCACGATCAAGCAGCCCCCAATGGTAGGCCAAGTCCACGTTGCTCAAGAATTTGAGGGCGAAGGCAAGTTCCAAAAATCCTAACACTACTTTGACAGAATTCATCCAGGAGCCGGACTTGGGCAATTGCTGCAGCCACTTGGGGAAGATCGCAAAAAGGGTGAAGGGCAAAGCCAAAGCCAACGAAAATCCGAGCATCCCAATGGCAGGTCCCATAAGGGCTCCCTGAACAGCCGCTTCCACCAAGAGGGTCCCGATGATGGGGCCCGTGCACGAAAACGAAACCAAAGCCAAGGTAAAGGCCATGAAGAAAATGCCTGCCCAGCCTCCCCGATCCGCTTGACGGTCGGCACGGTTCGTCCACGACGAAGGAAGGGTGATTTCGAAGGCCCCCAAAAAAGAGAAGCCAAAGACCAGGAGCATCACGAAGAAGGCCAGGTTAAAATACAGGTTGGAGGCCATATCGTTGAGCGCATCCGATCCAAAAACCAGGGTAACCCCCATCCCGAGACTCACGTAGATCACCACAATGCTCAGCCCGTATCCCAGTGCCTTGAAGAGGGCGGAGCCTGGGGTACTGGATTGCTTGGTGAAATACGAAACTGTCAAAGGAATCATCGGAAAAACACAGGGCGTAAGCAAGGCGAGCAGTCCCCCGGCAAAGCCGGCCAGAAACAAAGCCAGCCATCCCATGCCCGCGGTACTTTCTTGGGGTTCTGGGCGGCTTAGTTTGGAATTTGAACGACCAGCTTTGGAATTTGAACGACTTTCCTTGGAATCTGCATCGTCTAGGGTGCTGGGGGTATTTTCCTGGGCTGGGCTGTTGGCTGCGGCAGATTCTGGGTTCTGTGTTACGAAACCTTTCAAGTCCCATTTCATTTCCCTTTCCTGCGGGGCTAGGCATTGATGATCATCGCAGGCCATGTAATAGACCAATCCCTTGACGGTTCCTTGCCCGGAGCGAACGCGCACCTCTTGAGCGAAGAGGGCTTGCCCGTCAAAGGAGCGCACCACCAGGCCATCAAAGAGCGGGGCGGCTTCTTCGTGCACTTTGGATAATTCCTTCACCGGCCCTACAGCTTGCATGCCGGCCGGGAAGGCGAACTTGAAGACCGTGGGTTCTGGTCCGAATTGATCCGGCCCGAATTTCATGAACTGCGAATACAAATGCCAACCCTTGTCGATGCGGGCATTGATCAGTAGCCTGGCGGTGCTATCGTTGACGGCTTTGTAGCTCCAGGTCCATCGTACCGGATCCAACATTTGACCCTGGACGGTCCATGCGCCCATCATGCACAACGCCACCAAAGTGCCCCATACAGCACCAAGGTATTTCTTGGGAAGATTTAAATTCATGGC
>RFMW01000218.1 GCA_009927485.1 Sphingobacteriia bacterium | reverse complement strand
TAATTCAGCTTAAGGGAGATGAGGATGTCGGTAATTTTTCCAAGAACTCAAATTGCTCCTGCAATTGCTTCGCGTCGTCAAAAGGATGGCGAATGCCGGCGATTTCTTGGTAGGCCTCATGGCCCTTGCCTGCAACCAAGACCATGTCGCCAGCGGTGGTCCATTGAACAGCCGTCCGTATAGCCTGGGCCCTGTCGACTTGGCGAATAAGCGTCTTGGATACCGCGTTGATGCCTGACGAATCCATCACGGCGGAATGCTCCGGGATACCCGCCATCATTTCGTTCAGAATTTGTTCCGGATCTTCGTTACGGGGGTTATCGGAGGTTAGGACCACCGCATCGGAATGCTGATAGGCAATGGCCGCCATCAACGGCCTTTTGCCGCGATCCCTGTCACCTCCACAACCCACGACCGTGATGATGCGGACCCCATTTCCCGCAATACCCCTAAGTGTCAACAAGACTTGCTCCAACGCATCGGGGGTGTGGGCGTAATCCACCAGGCCCAAACGGCCATCGGGCCCCTTGATGCTCTGCATACGTCCGCTTGGCGGAGTCAAATTTCGCATAACATCTTGCAAATCATCAGCACTGCCTCCCAACAACCTGCCCGCAGCGTAAACCGCCAAGGTATTGTAGGCGTTGAATTTCCCGCTTAATCCGCATGACAAAACATGACCTTCTGCCTGGTAGCTTATCGACGATGCATCCAAAACCAGATCCTTACCCTGGAAGTTATCGCCCAATTGAGGATGTTCAGAACCTTCTCCCTCGAATCCATAGGCATAACAACGAGCAGAACTTGCCGCCACCATGGCCTTACCGTACGGATCATCTGCGTTGTACAACGCAAAGGCCTCCTTACCCAAACCGTCAAAAAAAGCACGCTTGGCCAAGAAATAATTTTCCATGGTGCCGTGGTAATCCAGATGATCCCTGGTCAAATTCGTGAAAATTCCGCCTGCAAAACGCAAGCCGCTTACCCGATGCTGAGCCATGGCATGCGAACTCACCTCCATAAAGGCATGGGTACAGCCTTCTTGCACCATTTGATGCAACAAATTATTTATTTCGATGGCGTTGGGAGTGGTATGGGTGGAGGGGATTTCTTGTTGACCAATTATGCAAGAAACCGTGGATATCAAGCCTGAACGATGGCCCAAACCACTGAACAGTTGATACAGCAAGGTGACCGTCGTGGTTTTGCCGTTGGTCCCGGTTACACCCACCAGCGTTAATTTCTCAGAGGGATTCCCGTAAAATGAGGACGCTATCGATCCCAAGGCCGTTGCGCTGTTGGCCACCTGAATGCAGGGGATTTCCTCCGGAAGATGAGCTGGCCAATGCTGTACCAAAACACAAATCGCCCCCGCTTCTATGGCGGCATTCACATAGGAATGCCCATCCACTTGGGTACCGCATAGGGCTATGAACATTGCACCCGGTACCACGCGACGATGATCGATGCACAAGGATCCCACCTCGATATCGAGCGACCCTTGGGCCCTTAGGACCTCCACTTGACCCAACAAATTCCCAAGCGAAATCATGAGCCTAACAACAGCATCACCCGCTGTCCGGGTTTGGCCGCGGGTATTCCGCGCTCTCCATTTTTGATCTCCTCCAGGAGTCCCATGCACTGCTTTACCTTACCGGTACCCTGAAGCGAGACCCGGTACCCTTTGTTTTCCAAAGCCCATACAGCAGCTGCGGCATCCATTCCCAACAAATCGTTGACCTCCGTCAACTGAACTTTATTCCATTCAACTTCCGCACCAATACCCCCACTCTGCCGGGGTTCCTTGATCTTGGAGACGACCTGGGTCGATGGAATTCGTCGAAATTCCTTGATCGCCATGGTTTGCTCGGCGATGTCCCTGAAAACAGGGGCTGCAACTTGCGATGCATAATACAATCCTCCTCTAGGGTCTTCCAGCATCACCAAACAAGTGTAACGAGGATTAGGTTCCGGGAAATAGCCGATAAAGGTGGCCCTGTGCCGGTTGCTCATAGACTTTCCAGAAGCATCGCGAAGCCTGGCCGTTCCCGTTTTGCCCCCAACACCGAAAGTCAGCCCTTTCATTTGTTCTTTGACCGTTCCATCGATGGTCACGCGCCGCATCATCCGACGAGCCGCCAAGGCTTGGTTACGATCCAAAATTCTACGGCCTTTGACGGGTGCGGTCTTTGCTTTGAAATTTAAATCTGCTTCCTCTTCTTCATTGCTTGACAACCAAGGGCCCAGGAAGCCCCACTGTGTTGAGGACCCATGGACTTTCTCGCGTTGAATTTCTTCAAGCAAGGAGGGTTCAACACGAATCCCTTCATTGACCACCGCGTTGTAGAAGGTAAGTAGTTGAAGAGGTGTTATGAGCATCGAATACCCAATACCCGTGGAATACAAATCGGAGGGATTATAATCTTGAAGTGCTGTGGTCCTGAATTGAGGTTTAGGATCCCGGTGGATGGGAAGATTGATGCTTTGTTCCAAGCCAAATTCTTTCAGCTTCGCAAAAAAGGTTTCTGGCTTTGAGCCATAATGCCGATGCAACAGGCGAGCAATGCCCACGTTGGAGCTCTTCGCAAAAATTTGCTCCACAGTCATCCAAGGACCGTAGGTATGTTCATCGACCAACCTGAATGACCCCGTCTGAAAGGTATAATCCGGCATGGCGATGCTATCCTCCAAATTCCAAAATCCATCCGATAAACCCGCAGTCAAGGCCACCAGTTTGAAAACCGAACCGGGTTCCACACCGATACCGTAAGCCACCTGATCGTATTCCCCTATGCTGCTGGAATCGCCCCCCTTGTTGGGTTTACGTACCATGTTGCTCATGGCTCTGAGCTTCCCTGTGCCTGTCTCCATCAAAATTGCGCATCCCTTCATGGCGCCCTGTGCATGCATGGCTTTGGACAAGGCTTGATGGGCAATTTCTTGCAATCTTATGTCCAGGGTCGTGACCACCTGGCCTCCATGGCGGGGTTCTTTTTGAAGTTCCTGATCGACAGGCTTCCAAACTCCCCCTCCCATTCGTTGTTTCAAGGCCAATCCCGGAACTCCGGATAACACCGAATCCATACCGGCCTCCAGACCGATCTGGGCCTTGCCCTGGCGGAGATAACCGATGGTCCTGGCGGCCAATGATCCGTAAGGCAGCAGTCTTCGGTTGGTTTGCACCGCAATTAATCCACCCAGCCGTTTGGTTTTGGGCTGAAGGCCCATCATGGGCAAGGCTCTGACCTGTTCATAGACCCCAAAACTCACTTCCTTATGCAACAACCAATACCGCTTCACCGGCTTGCTGCGCTTGGCACTGATCAAATCTCTTTTCCAATCCAGGTGATTTTTCTTCGGAAAAACGAGGGCCAGACCCGATGCCAAAGAATCCAGTTGGCGATAAAAGGCCGTATCGTGCAGGGCATCCACCCCAAAATCAACTCGTAATTCATACAAGGGAACCGACGATGCAAGCAGGTTCATGTTGCAGTCGTATAGATCTCCTCGATGAGCAGGAATTTCGAACAATTTTCTGTTGGACTCGTTTGCTCGCTGAAGGTAGGGCTCCCCTTCCGAACCGGTTAAGTTCCATGCGCGCCATAACACGACAATTCCCAGCAACATCAATCCCAAAAAGGCCAAATTCACCCTCCAACCCCGGACAAAATAATTCGCCTTGCTCATGGTTGCTGGGCTTTGCCTGAATCAGCATGACCTATCGCCAAGGGAGGTACACGCATTTCCTTGAATCCCATTGCCGTTGCCCTTTGAACGACCTTCTCCAATTGCCCCAACCGAACCAGTTCCGTTTTGAGGAATAAATACTGTGAGCGTAGTTCCTGATTATGCTTTTCAATTTTGCTGATTTGCCGAACTCTGTGCTCGCATTGATGGATATAGGCGATATAAACCAGCATCATGACCGAGAGATAGCCAATGAACCATCCATGCTTTTGAACCAATACAGGCTTAGCCCATCGCTCAGGATCCAAGAGCGACCAAAGGTTCCAAGAAGAACCTTGAGCTTGGTCAGCGGTCGTATGGCTTGGCTTTTTCATGGTAAGGCCTTAGCGATGAGTCGATAAGGAAACCTGGTTGCGTATTCCAACCCTGAGTTTGGCACTGCGAGCCCTGGGGTTTTCGGAATTTTCCGAGGCATCTGCCTGCTTCCATCGGCCCTTGACCGGATCCAAGGGCCTTAAGGCATTCCCATACAAATCATGGTAGTCCTTACCCTCAAAATTTCCGTGGTTGATAAAATTCTTAACCAGACGATCCTCCAACGAATGGTAACTCAAGACGACGAGCCGGCCTCCAGCCATGAGCATTGAACCGGATTGTTCCAACATTTCCTGAAGGCTTTCCATTTCCCTGTTCAGGTGAATTCGAATGGCCTGAAAGACTCTGGCCAAATAGCGTGAAGGCTTTTCTTGGCCCGCTGAACGCAGGGCAATTTCTTTAAGCTGTCCTGCTGTTTCCAGAGCACGCTCGGAACGAGCCACCGCCAAATCCCTGGCTAACCTCCTGGATTGACGAATTTCCCCGTAACGGTAGAATACCGTAGCCATTTCCTCCTCGCTCGTCTCTGCCAGCCATTCACGTGCGCCAAAGCCTGTTCGACGGTCCATGCGCATATCCAACGGAGCCTCATCAAAACGAAAGGCAAAACCCCGATCCGCCTCGTCCAATTGATGCGAGGAAACGCCCAAATCAGCCAAAATCCCATGGACGCCCTGCACCCCCTTCCATTGCAGAAAACGCTGCATTTGAGCAAAATTCGCATCGATTAACTCGAACCTGGGGTCAGCGCACAATGCCGGGGTTCCATCATCCAAGGGCTTGTTTGCTCTCTGCAAGGCGTCTTCATCCTGATCGATGCCAAACAGGCGCCCCTTAGGGCCCAACCGTCCCAAGATGGCACGCGAATGCCCTCCACCCCCCAAGGTGCAATCCACATAAATGCCGTCAACCTTGATTTGCAAAGCCTCTAAACAGGCTTCCAACAGAACAGGCTGATGATAGAAGGCCTTAGACATTCCATTGACCTCCCATCACCCGCTCGGCCAAGGCCGAAAAGTCTTGTGGTTCTTGGTCAAGCATCTTGTGATAAGCCTGTTCAGACCACAGCTCTATGCGATTGAGATGCCCAAAGAGCACCAAATCCTTGTCAATCCCTGCATACTGAAGCAAGGATTTGGGTAACAACAGCCTGTTCGCGGAATCAGGCTCCAAGGCCGTGGCCCCCCGCAGGAAATACCGCAAAAACTCCCGGTTTTCGCGGACATAGGGGTTCAATTGACCCAATTCATGGACCATACTATCCCATTCCAATGAGGGATAAAGCACCAAACAAGGCTCAAAACCACGATTAATCACCCATTTGCCTGCAGCCTCCGCACTCAATTGCCTCAAGAGCCCGGCAGGCAGGCTGATCCTGGACTTAGCGTCCAATTTTAAGGAAAATTCGCCGATGAACTGTGTCACTTCTCTGTGGGGGCTTTCTGAGGTACGAATTAACCACTTTTTCCCACTAAATACCACTTTTCCCCACAAAACTTATCCACAAA
>RFMW01000114.1 GCA_009927485.1 Sphingobacteriia bacterium | reverse complement strand
GGCTCAAGTTTGGCCCAGGTACGGTGGATACCGTCGGTCAAGATCTGGCCGAAGAAGGCCATCAATCGGTTTTGATCTTGCTGGGGCAAGGATCGGCTCGTCGAAGCGGTTTGTTGGACCGTATCGAGGCTCAATTGCTCAACGGCCGGCTTGTCTTGGGAAATTTTCGAGGGGATTCGGCCCAACCCGTTTACGAAGATGCAGACCGCGCAGTTCAAAGGGCCAAGGCCATGAAGGCGGATGCTCTCTTGGCCGTTGGAGGTGGTTCGGTCATTGACACGGCCAAGGCCGTGGCCGCTGGGGCTTATGTCGAGCATTCCGTTTGGGATTTTTATGCGGGGGGAGCGGTCAAACCCTCCAAGGCCTTGCCCCTGTTCGTTGTATTGACGCTGGCGGCGACGGGTACTGAGATGAACCGAGCTACGGTGTTGCAGAACAATGCGACCGGGCAGAAGCGTGGTTGGGGGAACGAGCATCTTTTTCCCAAAATCTCGTATTTGGATCCCCTCTTGACCCATACCGTTCCGGCCCATTACACGGCCTACGGGGTGGCCGATTTGATGGCCCATACCCTTGAGCAATACTTTTCGCCGGATTTCTCCCCTTTATCCGACGCCTTTGCGGTTCAGGTGATTCGAGAGGCCATGCATTGGGGCTACAAGGCGGTACGAAACGGGAACGATGCCGAAGCCAGGCAGCAAGTCCTTTGGCTCTCCACCGTGGCGCTCAACGGCACGCTAATAGCGGGCAAAAGAAGGGGTGACTTTGGGGTGCATTCTGTGGAACACGTGTTGTCGGCCCTCTTCGATATCGCGCACGGTGCCGGGCTATCTGTGGTTTATCCGGCATGGATTCGTCATTTTGGACCCGCTTTCCTTCCCAAATTGGAGGCCTTGGAGCAGGCTTGTATGCCCTCCATGTTCGAAATTCCGGAACTCGCCTCTTTGCTTCAAAATGCTGCTCATGAGGGCTCGACCATACCCTTTGTGAATCTACTGGAGGCCTTTTTTGAAGCGATTGGTACACCCACTCGTTTAAGCCAATTGAATCTTGGCCCCGAGACGCATTCAGGCATTTTGGAAGCCTTGGTCAAGCACAAAGCAACCGGTAATTATTTCGATATTCAAGAACCCGATCATCGCCGTATCCTGGCCCTCATGGCTTAAACGCCCCTTGTGGCTTGAGCGCGATGATGAGTCGAGCTACCTCCTTGGCCCTTACTGGTATTTGGAGAAAAGTCCGGTGGCGATCCATTGAGCTCGGTGCAGGGCCTCCTGGTTAATTTTTAGCTTAATTCCCTTGGATTGCAACAATTGAATCCATAATTCCGAAGGAATATTGCCCACCATTTCGTCATTGGCCATCGGGCAACCGCCGTATCCCAACAAGGCCCCTTCGACCCATTCGCATCCACTGTCCAAGGCTGCGAGCATTTTACCTTCTGCTCGGGAAGGATGAGCATGCAAATGCAATCCGAGGTTCAAACCGGGATACTGCTTCCGAACAGTTTGGTAAACCGTCTCAATTTCGTGGGGCAAGGCCAAACCAACGGTATCACTGAGGGCAATATCCTCAACCCCCAATTCCACCAGATTTTGGACCAAACCCAGGACATTCTCTATGGAATAGGGATCACCATAAGGATTCCCAAATCCCATGGACAAGTACACCATAAAGTCTTTTCCGGCACCTTCAGCCATGGCGGTCCAGGGCCTTATCATAACCAAGGCTTCCTGAATTGACCTGTGGGTGTTGCGTTGCTGAAAAGTTTCGCTGACCGACAGAGGGAAACCAATCCGATGCACTGCCGAATGAAGCAAGGCATCTGCGTATCCTTGATCGTTGGCCACCACGACCGAAATGCGGGTCGCTGTCTTGGAATAATCCAAGGCGTTGAGCACCTCGGAACTGTCTTTCATTTGGGGAATAGCCTTGGGGGATACAAAGGAACCGGCGTCCAAAACATCGAATCCCACCTCCAGCAAAGCCTGCAAATACGCTGTTTTCTCCTCGGTAGGAACCCAATGCCGCAAACCCTGCATCGCATCGCGGGGGCATTCCACCAATCGGTATTGCTTTTGCGTCATTCCTTTGTTTTGGAGGGCCTTGCTATGGGAATTGTCCTGCTTAGACCTTTAATTTGCAGGCCCTAAAGTACACCTTAGCACCGCAGAGATGAACCATTCGGAAAACGAACCCATGGAAGGCCCATTGGCCTCGGAAGAGTCCAACGTTCAAGTACCAGTTAGCCTGGCCTCCGAACCTACAGACGCACCCTCTATGGACAATGAGTCCATTGTGGAGGCTTCGGACCTGGAAATCGAACCTTTGACGGAAATTCCCGAGATCATCCCGCAAGCAACGTCGGAGCTTAGCGTAGAAGAGCCCACCGAATTGGTGGAGGCTTTGATGGCGGAGGCTGAGGAGGCCATCCTTCCCGATTACAGCGCAATGGACTTGGAGGCTTTGCTTACCCATTTGGGTGATTCGGTCAAGAAATCGGATTTATCGGAAGAGCATCGCAAAATTCAGGCGATCAAATCCCAGGTGGACCATTGGTTTCAGAAACTAAAGGCCCAACAGGAACTTGAACTTTTGGAAGGCGAATCCAACCAAGACCTTGTACCGGTTTCTCAAAGCCCTCTCTTTCTGCTTTACCAAGACCTGTGGCAACGGTACCAAGCCAAAAGGCAACAAGAGAAACAAGAGAAAGAAGCCAAACTGCAAGCCAATTTGGCCCTCAAAGAGGCTTTGCTCGAGGAGTTGCATCAGGTGGTTGACGAAGAAGAACAAGGCAAAACCGGAGTCAACGAACAACTCAAAAGCATACAGCAACGTTGGAAAGATTGCGGTCCTGTTCCCCCTGAACAACGTCAAGGTTTGTGGAATCGCTACCATCTTCTGCATGATAAGTTCTATAACAATTTGCGAATTAATCGTGAACTCAAAGAACTGGACTTAGCCAGAAATTTGGAAACCAAAATCCAGCTCTGCGAGCAGGCCGAACAATTGCTTTTAGAAAATGATGTCCTGAAGGCAGGTTCTAGGCTAACCCTTCTCCATGAGCAATGGAAAGCAACCGGTCCTGTACCCCGCCCACAATCGGAAAGCGTATGGGAACGTTTCAAAAATGCCTCGGATCGTATCTTCCAAAACCGAAGGGGCAAGTTTGAAGAACTTGAGTCCTTGCGCGCTGAGAATTTGCGCCTCAAAACACAACTCTGCGAAAACTTGGAAATTTTGGTAAGAGCCTTGCCCGAAGAAAAGCCGAATTGGAGTCAATTAACCCAAACGGTCGAGCTGCTTCAACAAGATTGGCGTCAAACAGGCCCGGTACCCAAAGAGCAACAAGAGCCCTTGTGGAAACGCTTCAAAGGCGCTCTGGATCAATTCTATGGCGCACGCCTCCAGCATTACAAAGCCGCCAAAGCCGCCATCCAAGAATTGGTGCAACAACGCGAATTATGGTGCAAAGAAGCCGAATCCTGGAGCCAGTCCACGGATTGGAAAGCAGGAACCCAGGCATTAACCGCCTTGCAAAAGAGCTGGAAAGAAGCCCCGGCGTTGCCCCGTAAGTTTTCGGACAAATATTGGAATCGTTTTCGCAAAGCCTGCGATACTTTTTTCCAAGCCAAGAACTCCTTCTTCTCCGACGAAAAAAGCAAACAAGCCGAGAACCTCGAACTCAAAAAAGCCTTGGTCGAAAGATTGAATACCTACACCAGCTCCGGGGATACATCCCAGGACATGTCGGTCTTGATGGAAATTCAGCGTTCATGGAACGAAATCGGCTTCGTGCCCATGGCGCACAAAGAAACCTTGCAGAAACAATTCCGCGAGCTTACCAACAAATGGTTTGATCAACTTAAAATTGATCGGGAATCGCATCGCGAAGCCCAGTATCAAACCCGACTCCAGCAGATGAGCAGCCACCCTGCCGGTGACCGGGAATTATCCAAAGAGCAGACCCAGCTTCAGTACAAAATCAACGACTTGCGTAAGGAGATGGATCTTCTGGAGAACAACCTAGGATTTTTCTCGCGTTCCAAAAACGCAGACCTCATGCGCCAAGAAGTTGAAAAAAAGATCGAGGTCATCAAATCGCAAGTCATCCAGTTGGAGGCCAAGTTGCGTTTGGTTCGTCAGTCTCGCCAAAGCGAAAAAGACAAGGCTCAGGACCCCAAAGCGCTCAAGGTCAAGGGATCGTAAAATCAGGATTAGGTATCGTATTTGCGTAACAAACGCAACAATACCTCCATATCTCGGGGATACGGGGCTTCCACCAAAGGCATTGGGGATTCGGGATGAGCAATTTCCAAGGAGCGTGCATGCAATGCCAATCGATGGATCATGGGAGCTTCTTCTTCCGTATCCTTGGAAATACGGTACTTGCGACCTTTGAGCAGAGAAAGAAATGGCATTTCCCCACCATAGGCCTTGTCAGCTACAATTCGGCAATTTTGAGAGGCCAAATGTACCCGGATCTGGTGGGTTCGACCGGTGACCGGCCTGCATTCCACCAGAGTAAAATGCCTGAAATACTCCAAACTGCGTACATAGGTTAACGCTTCTTTGCCCGTTTTGAAATCCACTCGCATTAGACCGTCGCGACCTTGGCCAATGGGTAAATCGATAGGATGATCATCAAAACGGTGGATGCCCCAAACAACGGTATGGTAAACCTTGGATACCAGCCTTTGTTCGAAGGCGTAAGCAGCAGCTTTGTAGGAGGCCTCGCTCCTTGCCCATAGCATAATGCCCGAAGTTTCCTTGTCCAAACGATGGCAAGGACTCAAACGGGGGTCAAAGGCTTTGGCCCAACGGATCATACTGGGGGCATTGCCTTGACGCTCGTCCAAGGTGGCAAGCAGCGGGGGTTTGTTCAAAGCCAGCCAATCACCGGACTCCCACAAGAGATAATTTTCGAAAGGTTCGCGCTTCACTCTGCGCTAAGGTACGGCGCTTATCCGTTGGCCTTGTCCAGCGTAAACCCAAAAGTGGACCCAACCCCTGCAGATGAACGCACATGGATGGTATGACCATGGACTTCCAGCATATGCTTGACGATGGCCAAGCCCAAGCCTGTGCCGCCTTCGGAACGAGAACGGCCTTTGTCCACCCGATAAAAGCGCTCGAACAACCTTGGTAAATGTTCCGCCTCGATCCCCAATCCGTTGTCGGAAATTTCGATCAAAAAATGCCGATCCATATCGTAAACCCCTACTTGAGTTAATCCATGGTCATTGCCGTAGTGGATGGAATTGGAAAGAAGGTTAACCAGGACTTGCCTTATTTTTTTGCGGTCGGCTCTGACCATAAAAGGAGCTCGGCAACCCGCTTTCACTTGAATTTGGATGCCGCGTTGACGAGCCTTATGATCAACAGAATCAAATACATCCTGAAGCAATTCCTGAAGGTCAAAGTTTTCCCAATCCATTTTGACCGATCCGGATTCCAATTCGCTGATGGTTAACAAATCCTTGACCAAAGCCTCCATACGATCGGCGGATCGTGCAGCCTTTTTGAGAAAATTCAAGTTGGTTTCGGGATCTTCCATAGCCCCGTCCAACAGCGTGTGGATATAACCCTGTATATTGAAAATCGGCGTCTTGAGTTCATGGGAAACATTCCCTAGGAATTCCTTGCGGTATTTCTCCAATTGATCGGCCTCTTCTTTTTTGCTGGTCTGCTCCTTGCTCCACTGCTGCACTTCGTCATAAACCTGTCCTATGGGATCCTCGTTCATCGAATACACTTCTTCGCCGCCCCCAAGGGTTTTGGTTGATCGGATGGTCTTGTAAATCAATTTGATTTTACGGTAAATGAAATAATTGATGGCATAATAAACCATCGCAAGGACAGAGATCCCGGTGATGAGGCTCAACATGATCACTCTTGACTGGGCAAGTGCCAAGGCATGAGCCGAACCGGCTACCAACATAGCCGTTGCCAGGGCCACCAAAATGGCCACCTGTAGAGGGGTGATGTTCTTCAATTAAGCTCGAATTTATAGCCTACCCCCTTGATGGTGGTAATGTAGGCATCTCCGAGCTTTTCACGCAGTTTTCGAATATGGACATCGATGGTACGGTTAATGACCACCACATCGGTTCCCCATATGGTTTCCAGAATTTGATCACGGGTGAATACCTTGCCAGGCCTTGAAGCCAAAAGAAAAAGCAATTCAAATTCTTTGCGAGCCAAGACCACCACCGTACCGTCCTGGGTTACCTGATACGATTCCCGATCAATCACCAAATTGCCCAACTTGATTTGCTTGGTTTGTTCAAGCTTGGCATCTTCTTTGGACCTTCTGAAAACCGCTTCGATACGGCTGATCAGGGCACGGGGCTTGATGGGTTTGGTTAAGAAATCGTCGGCACCCGCCTGAAAACTGAGCACTTCGACAAACTCTTCTTCGCGGGCTGTCAGGAACAGGATGAAACAATGCTTCAGGGATGGAACGGCCCTAATTTGTTTGCAGGCCTCCATGCCATCCATTTTGGGCATCATCACATCGAGCAGGATCATGTCCGGTAGGAATTCCTTGGCAGCAGCAACCGCTTCCAAACCGTTTTCTGCCGTTTTGACCTCGTAGCCCTCTTTGCGAAGATTGTAAGAAATTATTTCCAAAATATCCGGTTCATCGTCAACAACCAGGATTTTGGCGACTTTGGGGGCTCCCTGATAGGCGGACATAGGATTTGGATTAGATGCTACGAAGTAAGGAGGTTTCGCATCGCATGGTTGTTAAGAAAAGATTAACACTCCAACTTGGCCCGTAACATTTCGGAAGCCTGTGCCGGTTGGACCTTGCCCCCTGTTTTTTTCATTAACTCCCCCATAAACAATCCAAGAAGACCCTTTTTACCGGAACGGTATTCCTCGACCTTGGCCGGCATGGATGACAAGACCTCTTCCACCAAGATTTCCAAAGGCGGCCCATCGGAACTTTGTCCCAGATCCAATTCCGTGATAAGGTCGTGAAGCGATTTCGTGGGAGCCTCCAACCAAGCAGGCCATAAACTTTGAACAGCCTGATGGTGCGTCAAGGCACCCTCTTGCACGGCATCGATTAAGGAGGCCAAGGCCTTGGCCGTCAAAGGGAATTGTTGAATTTCCATGGCGTGGGTATTCAACCAAGTTTTGACCGGTCCCATGGTCCAATTGGCTGCCTGTTTGTAATGCGGGGTCAAGCTAACCAAATGCTCAAACCACAAGGCCAGATGTTTTTGGTCACAGAGCACCGAGGCATCGTAAGCACTTAGCCCATACACGGAAGTAAATCGCTGGAGCAAGACCTCCGGCAAGGGGGGCATGCTGGATTGGACCTTGGCAATTTGTTCCTCACGGACCCAAATGGGCGGCAAATCCGGTTCCGGAAAATACCGATAATCGTTCGCGGCTTCCTTGGAGCGAAGCGAAAAAGTATTGTTAGCCTGCGCATCAAAGGAGCGGGTCTCTGAAACAATGGTTTCCCCCCTTTGGAGAAGTTCCACTTGTCGTTGATATTCGAATTCAATCGCGCGTTGCACATGGCGCATGGAGTTCATGTTCTTGACTTCGACCTTTTGCCCAAAGGCCTCGGTTCCGCGTTGCCTTACTGAAATATTGGCATCACAGCGCAACGATCCTTCCTCCATATTCCCGTCACAAATCTCCAGATAACGTACCAAACGCCGAACTTCCGAAAGGTATTGGTAGGCCTCTCTCGCCGATCGAAGATCAGGCTCTGTAACAACTTCCAAGAGGGGTACCCCGCAACGATTCAAATCAATCAGGGTATCGTAAGGATCTTGATCGTGTATGCTCTTCCCGGCATCTTCTTCCATGTGGATCCTCGTAATCCCTACCCTTCTTCGAGTGCCGTCCTCCAAATTGAGATGAATATAACCGTTGTAAGCCAGAGGGGTAAGGTGTTGTGTGATTTGATACCCCTTGGGAAGGTCTGCGTAAAAATAGTTTTTGCGAGCGAACTCATTGTACGCTCGGATTTGACAATTCATCGCCAATCCCAACAAGATTCCATATTCCAGGACTTGCTGGTTGAAGCGTGGCAAAGTACCTGGATGGCCTAGGGAAATAGGAGACAACAAGGTATTGGGCAAAGCGCCAAATTCCGTGCTATCCGAACAGAAAGCCTTGGATTGGGTATTCAATTGCACGTGAACCTCCAAGCCCACGACCAATTCATAATCGACTAATGTATCGCTGCTCATGAGTTTAAATTACGTGGGCTAGGTGTTGATGGGCTTGACGCATGGCCTCTTGAAGGCGCCGCGTGGCTTCTTGGGGTGGAAGGTTCGTAGTTGGTGCACCTGCCATGGCCAAATGGGCCTGTCCCCCACCTTGACCCCCTAGGGGCTCAATGAGTTCACGCACCAATTTGCCGGCATTCCATTTTTGGGCTAATTCATCCCCCAAGGCACAGGCCATGTAGGTTTTGTCTTCCACAACCGCTCCCAAGACAACGCATGCCTTGGGCGATGCCGTTCTAAGACGATTGGCCATCACCTTGAGGGCCTCCGCTTGGGTTGGCTCACAGGTTTGGACCAGCAATTGAAGGCCATTGTTTGGATACTCCCAGGCCTTGCCCCATTGTTCGATCCATTGATCCATCTGTTGTTGGTTCCACTGCTCCAATTTCTTGCGCATTTGGGACAGCTCATGAACGGTTTTGCGCAACTGAGCGGGTAGGTCAGCCGGGTGCTTGAGGATTTCATGCGCTTCATGCAAGGAATGCAATTGCGCATCCACCCACTGCATGGCCGCTGTACCGCACACCGCTTCGATTCGTCGTATTCCCGATGCCACTGCTGTTTCGGTGATGATCTTGAACCAGCCAATTTCTGCGGAATTTCGAACATGCGTCCCTCCACAAAGTTCCATAGAATAGTTACCACCGAATGAGATAACCCTGACCTTGTCCCCGTATTTCTCCCCGAACAAAGCGGTCGCTCCCCTGTTCACCGCTTCCGTCATTGGAAGTTCCCTTTCTTCGACCAAAGGCCAAGCCATGGACACCGCACGGTTCACCTCCAATTCGATGGCCTTTAAATCATCTTGGCTGATTTTGGATGGTTGAGCAAAGTCGAAACGCAACTGATCGTTAGCGACCAAACTCCCCTTCTGTTGCACGTGGTCTCCCAACCTCATCCGAAGGGCGCTATGCAGCAAATGCGTGGCGCTGTGATGCGAGGAGACTCCTTGACGCCATGAAGGGTGGACCGTTGCGAGAAAATTCTGTTCGGGATCTTGGGGCACATGTTCCACCCGGTGAATCCACAAATTATTTTCTTTAACAACGTCCAAAACTTGGACCTTAACACCGTCCTCTCCTACCAATTCTCCCCGATCTCCCACCTGACCCCCGGATTCCGCATAGAATGGAGTGGTTTCCAATACAAGTTGGCTTTGTTCGCCTTCCGGACCTTGCACGGTTCGCCAACGGACGATTCGTGTTGAACAGCTGCTTTGGTCATAGCCCACGAACCTACCGTTCAAGGAGAGATCCCCTGCAGCCCAATCCGCCCATACCCAATCCCCTGCACTGGATTTGGTGGCAACACGAGATCGTTCCCGTTGCACGGTCATGGCTTTCTCGAAACCAGGCTGGTCCATGCTGTACCCTTTTTCGGAAAGTACCAAGGCGGTCAAATCCGCAGGAAAACCGTAGGTGTCCAGCAATTCAAAGGCGGTATCACCGTCCATGACCCCTCCAGAGGATGGGCCACTTTCCGAGATCCACCCATCAATACGCAACAATCCTTTGGCCAATGTTCTCAAGAAATTGCTTTCTTCGGCCAACAAGGTCTGTTCGATGAGGGTTTGCTCCCGTTTGAGTTGAGGCAATACCTCCCCCAATTGGTCCACCAGTACCGGAATCAAAGTGTGCATAGTCGGTTCACCCAAACCCAAATAGGTGTAACCGTATCGAATTGCTCTTCTCAGGATGCGTCGGCATACGTATCCGGCCTTGGCATTGGAGGGCAATTGCCCATCCGCAATAATCAAGGCCACCGCCCGAAGATGGTCCGCCATAACCCTCATGGCCACATCCACCTGTTCATCCCCGGCATTGTAGGCCTTACCACAACGTTGTTCAATAGCCTTAATCAGCGGGCGGAAGACATCCGTATCGTAATTGCTGGAGGCCATGGCGACAGCTCGGCAAATTCTTTCAAAGCCCATGCCGGTATCGACATGCTTGGCCGGCAAAGCCTGCAGTTTGCCGTCAGCCATGCGCTGAAATTCCATAAATACCAAGTTCCATAACTCGATGACCTGAGGATGGTCTTGGTTCACCAAGGAGGCTCCATCTATCTTTTGGCGCTCTTCATCGCTTCTTAGATCGATATGCATCTCGGAACAGGGCCCGCAGGGTCCGGTTTCACCCATTTCCCAGAAATTATCCTTCTTGGAACCGGGGAGTATCCTCCTCTCATCAATCCACTTGGTCCAATATCGACGAGCGTCGGCATCTGCACCCAAACCATCGCCCTCGTCCCCCCCAAAATAGGTCACATACAAACGCTCCGGATCCAGGCCATAAGGACCGGTCATCAACTCCCAAGCCCAGGCGATCGCCTCCTCTTTGAAATAATCTCCAAAGGACCAATTCCCCAACATTTCAAACAGGGTATGATGGTACGTGTCTTTACCCACATCTTCCAAATCGTTGTGTTTACCCGAAACCCTCAAACATGGCTGGCTATCGGCTATCCGAGCATATTGAACAGGACTATTACCCAAAAAGAGATCCTTGAATTGATTCATCCCTGCATTGGTGAAGAGCAGGGTTGGATCACCTTGGATCAACAAGGAGGCAGGCGTTGCCACATGGTGCCCTTTGGATGCAAAGAAGTTCAAAAAGGTTTGGCGTATGTCCGCTGACGTCATCATGGTGCGATCTTGGAGATGAAAGGCCGAAATTACTTAATTTTGAGCAAATGGCTCGTCCACGTTACGAATTCAATCCGGTCAAATTGGTCTTTGAGCAGGTCAAAATGCCCTGGCAACGCCAATTACTCTCGCTCTTGGGTTTCTTCTCGGTGGCCGTTGTCTCTTCGGTTGTGGTCATCTCCCTAGCTTATACCTTTTTGGATTCGCCCAAAGAAAAAAAACTCAAAGAAGAACTGGCCGAAATGGAACTACGGTATGAGGCACTGGACGAACGAACACGGCTCATGCGCGCAGCCTTGAAAGATTTGGAACAAAGAGACCTCAATATTTACCGGGTTATTTTCGAAGCAGATCCCATTCCCAGCGAATCCATCAAGGCCCAAGAGCAAATCAACGCCTACAAGTACCTGGCCCGATACGAATATGGCCCCTTGATGGCGACTACCTCGCTCAAAATAGACGCCCTCAGCCGCGAAATGGTCGCACAATCCAAATCTTATGACGAATTAAGTCGTCACATAAAGAACAAAAACGCCTTGCTCGAAGCAATGCCTGCCATTCAGCCCATGGCTTTAAGCGGTCGAAGACGAGGCGAATTGGTTTCAGGTTTCGGTTATCGAATGGACCCTATCTACAAAACCGTTAAATTTCACGAGGGTTTGGACTTTACAGCCCCCATACAAACACCCGTGTACGCCACAGGGACCGGGAAAGTTGCTGAATTGGTGCGCATGGACCGAGGCTACGGCAACTACATTCTTATTCAACACGGATTCGGGTATCAAACCCTGTACGCTCACTTGGCGCGATTCGAAGTCAAACAAGGTCAGAAAGTTAAACGTGGTCAGATCATTGGACGCTTGGGAAATACCGGCAAAAGCACCGGTCCACACTTGCATTACGAAGTCATCAAAAACGGACGCAAAATGAATCCGGTTTACTTTATATTTAACGACTTATCACCTGCTCAACATCAAGAACTCATCGCCAAGGCCTCCTTGGCCAACCAATCCCTTGACTAAATGAAAGAAAACGTGCAAAGCAATGATATTGAAGACGTTGATTCTATCAATTTAAAGCAATATTTTTCCATTCAAGAGGTATCCTCCCAGCTAGAGCTTAGCCCTTCGCTGCTGCGTTACTGGGAAGGAGAATTCCCCATGCTCCAACCCCGAAAGAATCGCAAGGGAAACCGCATGTACACCCGCAAAGACCTGGATCTGTTGGCTCAAATCAAATACCTTCTCAAGGAGCGCAAATTCACCATCAAAGGCGCCTTGGCTCATTTAACCGCGAACGGTTCCCAAATACCAACCACCATAAGCCTGAAAGAACGATTAATGCAAATTAAGGAGGGTTTACTCGACCTCAAAAAGACCCTGGATCAGGAAACTCCTTGAGAAACCATTCCACCTTTTCGACCATTTTTTTGGATCCCAGCACAACGGGTGTCCTTTGGTGCAAATCCGATGGTTCAATTTCCAAAATTCGATTTTTGCCATCACTCGCTTTCCCGCCGGCCTGTTCGACCACGAAGGCCATAGGATTGCATTCATAGCCTAAACGTAACTTGCCCTTGGGCGCTTTCCCCGTGGCCGGGTATATGAAAACCCCTCCTTTGAGGAGATTTCGGTGAAAATCAGCCACCATCGACCCAATATACCTGGAATTGTACGGCCTAGAACTAGGCTCATCGTAGGCTTGGCAATATTTGATATACTGTTTAATTCCCTGAGGGAAATGAATGTAATTACCCTCGTTCACCGAATAAATTTTGCCGTTATCCGGAATCCGCATATTGGGATGCGACAAGCAGAATTCCCCTATGGATGGGTCGAGGGTAAAACCGTTCACCCCATGCCCTGTGGTATAGACCAACATGGTGGATGAACCGTAAACGACGTAACCAGCAGCGACCTGATGCATGCCCCTTTGAAGGCAATCCGACAATAAACCAGGGCCGCTTTCAGAAACCCGGCGGTAAATCGAAAAAATAGTCCCCACCGATACGTTGACATCAATATTGGAGGAACCATCCAGGGGATCGATCAAAACGACGTATTTGGCATCTGCCGAAACAGGCCCGTCAATAGGCAAAATATCGTCATCCTCTTCGGATGCGAATACACAACATTCCCCACCCGCGGTTAATGCAGCTTTGAACTGCTCGTTGGCGAAGATGTCCAGTTTCTTGACCTTCTCTCCTTGAACGTTGGTTTCCCCAGTATCTCCCAGAATATTCACCAAACCAGCCTTGTTGACCTCCCTGTTGACGATTTTGGAGGCGATTCCGATGTCGCGAAGCAAGCGGGATAATTGCCCTTTGGAGTAAGGAAACTCCGATTGACGCTCGATGATGAACTGCCCCAAGGTGGTTATGCGCTGGATATTCATAGGCTATTTAATGTTAATTGTGCAAGCCAAGATAATACCTTTATCCAGTGAACATGCTTGACCGAGGCCAGCGTTACGGAGATGGTTTCTTCGATACCATGTTAATGCTGAATGGGAACCCCGTATGGTCCCAGGCTCATTGGGAGCGAATGGTGAACTCAGCGAAAAAAATCGATGTCTCTTGGCCTAATCTCGACTCCATATCGTCTAACGGCGATCCTTACGCAATTTGGTTGCAGGAGATCCAAGAAAAATGGGACAAGGCAGGGCGACCAACCGTTGCCAGGGCCCGAACGGTGGTTTGGAGATTAGGGGACGGGGATTATTTTCCGACGACCTCCGAATGCGGATCCTTAGTCCATGTGGATCCTTTCGAACCCCATGCGAACAAGGAATTTTCCTTGGGTCCTTCGAAGATCGTGCAATGCCCCCCCATGACCCCATGGTTCAAAAGCCTCTCGGCAATGCCCTATATTTTGGCAGCCAAATATGCAAGGGACCGGGGATGGGATGATGCCTTGTTGATGGATTCCCATGGAAAATTCATCGAGAGCAGCCGCTCCAATCTGTTCTATTGGGTGAATGGTTGTTGTTATACCCCTTCGATCAATAGTGGTTGCCTTCCGGGAATAGCCGCTCAATATTTAATTCAATTTCTCGCCTCCATGGGCCATACCGTGCAATTCGCCTCGGCAACGGATGAGATCCTTCGCAATGCGACGGGAATATGGCTTACCAATTCCCTGCGCGGCATTATTGGGGTCCATCAATGGGATCATCAAAAGATGCCTGTGGACCCTCAGGCAACCTTGCTGACAGCTGCCAATGCCGGAATATTGGGAGGGTCAGAGCTCACTTGAGCAAATTTTGCGGTTCACGTCCGCATGCCCACGCAAATAAGCCTTCACCTCCATCGCTTTTGAATTTTCAGGCTTAATCTGAAGAAGCCGTAACCACGAATGATGGGCACGTACCCACCAGTTATTTCCATGGACCAAGCAATAACCGATGGGAAAATCTTGAGCAAGGTCGCCGATAATCCCAGAAGGCTCCTCCGCGATGGCTTCTAATATTGTAATTCTCGCACGGTCAAGAAATGTATAGGCACCCGGTGTGGGTGCAAAAGCTCGAACAAAATCGACCAGCGTTGATGCGTCCCTGTTCCAATCCATGCAAGCATCCGTTCGCTGAATTTTGGGCGCTATATTCCAAGATTGGTTGGGAACATTCGAAAATAAGTTCTGTGCCTTGAGCTGATAAGTGCCCTTGGCAATTTGAGGCAACACCTTGGCCAACAGCCTCGCACCTTCCTTCGCCATAGCGTCATGCAGCATTCCCGCATTCCATTCGCTGGGGATTTCCAAAGGCAACGATTCCAAAATATCACCGGTATCGATTTGGTATTGAATTCTGAAAACCGTTAAACCTGTCCGCCGGTACCCCAATCGAATAGCCCAATGAATAGGAGCGGCCCCCCTAAGATCTGGCAGCAATGAACCGTGTAGATTCCAAGTTCCACCGTGGGGAATCTCGATAAGGGATTGTGGCAGCATGCGAAATGCGACCACCAGCATAAAGTCAGGTCTTGCCTCAATGACTCGCTTCACAAATTCAGGGTCTTTGAGCGATACGGGTTGCCAAACCGGTATTTTATGGGACAAGGCAAGTTCCTTGACCGGTGATCCTGTGAGCTTACGCCCCCTTCCTGCTACCTTGTCCGTGGCCGTGACCACAGCAAGCGGCAGATATCCTGCATCTATGAGTCCTGCCAAGGCTGTTGCCGCAAAATCCGGTGTCCCCCAGAAAATATATCGCATGGATGTTGCCATAGAGGTCAAAACAAAAATTAAAGCAGGCTTTTCAATCCAAATCAGGGTATAACAAATAGGTTGAGCGAAGCTTTCGAAATTTCATCAATTCCGGCTTCCATGAACCACGAATTTTTGCTGCGCTATGACCTTTGGTCATAGCCACACGAAGTGAAGGCCCACCTGCTAACAAATCAAAAAAGGGATCGAAAAATTCCTTGGGCAAGGCTGCTGAGGAGTTTGCTTCCTGTGGAATTGCCTTTGACCAATTTCGTAAGGCGCTTGCCAAAAACCTAGAATTCGAACGACGCTTTCGAGTATAATCCCTGTAGGCCCATTGTAGGAGCTCGATTCGCAAACCGGATTGCAAGTTAACGGTTAGCCTTTTTTGATCATTCATCAACGTGTGCATTGAAATACCACAACAAATTTGATTCATATACAAAGGTTTGACTGAACGTCCCGGTATGGATATCGGCACAAAGCAGGTATCGGTTCTGCTGAACCATGGACTGCCCATGACCGTAAACGGGGACACCGTACCTCGCCCAATTGAAACAGGACAACCCTCCAAAAAACAAAGGGTTGGATACCATTCCAAAGCCATAGAATCCCTCAAATTGGGCGATGGAGGGATCGGAGGTTGAAGACGAAGACCGCGTTGATAGTCTTGCATTTTCCAAACCTGAAGGTTCAAGCTCGATGCGCTTTTGGACCAGCCTTCCCCCTTTATCATAAGGGCTAATTCGCCCATCGTCATCCCATGCATCACCGGTATGGGATGCATTCCCACAAAAGACTTGTAAGATGGATCCAAAACCGGGCCATCCACTGTATAATCATTGACATTGGGTCTATCCAGGACCAGCAACGTAATGGAGGCACGAGAGCAGGCCTCCATAACATAATGCAAAGTTGATAGGTATGTATAAAAGCGAACCCCAACATCCTGCAAATCAAATACGATGATATCCAAGCTATCGGTGTGAGTCGGTTCTGGGCCTTTGCGTTTCCCGTACAAGGAAACCACAGGCAAACCCGTGACGGCATCCACATGATCTCCTACCGTTGCACCGGCCTCGAAATCCACCCTTAATCCATGTTCCGGCACAAAGATCATCCGAACATCCACCCCTTCTTCCAACAACACCTCCGGCATCAGACGGCCGCCAATGGTCGAACTTCGGTGGATCACCAAGCCAACCCGCTTTCCCTCCAAAACCCCTTTCCAAGCAGGCCATGCGTTGGCCGCAGAGGGATAGGGTTTACCCTGCACCTCATCAAGCATGAAGAACATGCCCATGCAAAGCATGAGTACCTTTATTTTGAAGATTGAACGCATCACGTGACAAATCTATGCCCCAACCAACGCAATTAAGAAAGCTTCTCTACCGAGCTTTCAAGGCGTCCTCCGCCACCAGACTGACTCGCACGGTCCAAGGCCTTGCGATCATGGGAACTGCCGCTGGATTGGCCTTGATCTTGTTGGGATCATCGATTGTGGATGGTTTCCAATGGGAAATTCCCCAGAGAATGGGGCAGTTTTGGGGGCATTTGCAGGTACGCAGCCTACGATCGGAAGAGGACGCCCTAAGACCACACCTCTCCATCCGTCAGCAACGTCTTCATACCCTTCAGCAAATCTCGGGGGTTCGCAGATTGAGCACCGTAATCCTGTTGCCAGGATTAGGCCGGTCTTCCGAAGGCATGGAAGGGGTTTTGCTTAAAGGTGTTCAAGACGATTCCGCCTTGGATTTTTTTCGTTCCCATTTGGTCGAAGGCCAAATCCCCGTATGGAACGAAAATCAATCCACCCAAGAAATCTTGATTCCCAAATCTTTGGCCACCGCCTTGCGAGTCCAATGCGGCGATGCCTTGTCCTTCTACTTTATGCAGCAACCCGTCAGGATGCGCAAATTCAAAGTTTCTGGCATTTTTCAAATGCCCATGCAAAATGAACTGGGTCGACCAGTGGCCATTGTCCATCAATCCATTTTGCGAAAGTTGTTGGGATGGCCAGAAAACGCAGGGGGACACCTGGAAATGGAATTGATGGATCATCGTCAAATGACCGAAACTCGACTTCGAATTGATCGAGTATTGACCCTGCAGGAGGAGTGTGTTACATTGGAAGAACAAATGCCCGCCTTGTTCGAATGGTTGCGCTTTTTTGATACCAACCGGGTGGTCCTCATGATCTTGCTTGTCATCGTTGGCGCAGTGAATCTAATTTCTGCCCTTCTGATCATGATCCTGGAAAGGCAACGAAGTTTGGGTATTTTACAAATTATGGGTTTGCGTCCCATGCACTTGGCCCAAACCACCGTATGGATAGGGTTGCGGCTGGTCTTCAGAGGCCTCATAATAGGTAACCTCATCACGGCCGTGGTATATTTTGTGCAAAACCAATGGAAATTCATACGACTGGATCCCGAATCCTATTATCTGGATTATGTTCCTTTGAAGTTGGATTGGCAGACCTACCTGATCACTAACCTTGGGGCCATTCTAATTGCTTTCATCATCTTGTGCCTATCCGCGGTTCTGCTCCTGCGCAGGTACGCCGATCAAAACCTAAAGTTCTCCTGAGATTTATAACCTCAAGAACCTACTCGTTCAAGGCGGGTACCTGCTCCTCTTGGTAGGGAATGTACTCGTTCAAGTTCGAAAAGTCAACCGGGACCACGCGACTTATCCCTTGCTCCACCATCGTCACCCCGTACATGATATCGGTGGTCTCCATAGTTCTTTTGTTGTGGGTCACAATAATGAACTGAGATTCCTTGGAGAATCTGCGAATCATCTTGTTGAACTTATCAATGTTGGCGTCATCAAGTGGGGCATCCACCTCGTCAAAAATACAGAAAGGAGCCGGCTTGTACAGGTAAATGGCAAAGAGCAATGCCGTTACCGTCAAGGTTTTCTCTCCACCGGATAACTGATTAACAGACTGGGGTTTCTTGCCCTTGGGCTTAGCCAAAATTTGGATGGGCGAATCCAAAGGCATTTCGGGATGACTCAAAAGGAGATCACAATCATCCTCTGCGGTAAACAAAGAGCGGAAAACCTCCACAAAATGTTCTCGAATGGTCGCAAAGCCTTCCATGAAGCGCTCGGTGGCTTTCAGGTCAATTTCTTCAATGGTCCTCAACAAATCCTCTCTGGCCTGCGCTAAATCTGCTTTTTGGCCTGAGATAAAAACATGCCTTTGTTCAACTTCCGCATAAGCCTCCAAGGCCATAGGATTAACCGGCCCAAAATTTTCGATTTTCTTCTTCATGGCTTGAACCAAGCCGGCCAGTTCTTGCTCGCCTCGTTGCGGAGGTTCTGCCTGATCCAACAAGTCCGGATCACTATCAAATTCCATGGCCCAGCGTTCCCTCAATGCCTTGATTTCCATTTGAAGCATAAGGACATTTTGCTGCCTTTGGTTGAGCAAATGGTCATTGATCTCCCGTTGGCGGTGTAGCTGGCGAATTTGTTCATCCAAGGCATCTTGATCCCCACGAACCGCATAATAAGCTTCTTCAAACTGGGCCATTTCAGCCTTTGCCCTTCCTTCCTCCTCCATGAGCGCTGGCCTATTCTGCCCGGTTTCACCTAGGATATTTTGCAATTGAGTTAACTCCCCTTGCAAATCCACGATGGACTTGTCTGCTTGGGTCAAACGGTGTTGCAATAAATCGACTTGATTTCTTCGAAACTCAATTTGACTTACCGCGCCTAATTTCAAATTAGCCCAATGAAGTTCCTGTCGCGTAGATTCGCTGTGCTCTTCCCTGGTTTTGTGGTATTTGGCCTTACGCGCAGCAAGTTCCTCTTGCATGCCCACCAGCGTTGCATTTCCTAGTTCAATTTCGGCAACTGCGTCTGTCAGCCTGGGCTTTAGTTCCAACAATTCATTTTGAATTCCCGTTTTTTGCGTGGCAATGACCTCGTTGCGATTTCCTGATCTTGTCGTGGCCTCCATCAATTGCTCATGACGAGCATTCACTTGGGCCCATTCAGACGATTTGTTTAGCAGTAGATTTCGTGCAGCAGACAATTCACTTTCCCGGTTTTGGCCTTGAAGTTCTGATTCTTGGGATTCAAGTTCTTTTAAGCGATGCTGCAATTGACCAAAATCAGCCTGTTCTTCTTCAATCTGAGCCAGCAGAGACTCCAAATTCCGTTGACGACCTAATTTCTTGCCTTCGAACAAGCCAATAGAACCGCCGCTCAACCAACGACCATTTCCATAACAATGACCCCCCAACGTCACAAACAAGGCGTCGGGGTATTTCGATTGCCAAGTGGAAATTTCCTCTTCCTTTTCGGGATTAAGGAACAAAAATACATTTCCTAGCAAAGCGTGTTTGAGTACTTCATACTCCGGAGCACAATCCACCAAATCCACCGCGGCCACGGTTCCTTCTGGAGTAGGGATCTTGCTATTGATGGATGCATCTGCTTCTTGGTAGGCTTCCAACACAAAGAAGGAAGCCTTGCCTTTGCCGGCATCGGCCAAAAGCTGAATACCTGAACGAGCTTGTTGATAGGTATTAACCACATAGTAACTTAAATAGGATTCCAGAACCCTCTCAATCAACGGCTTGTATTCCACTGCGCCGTTGAAAATATCCCCCAACAAAGGAGCCGTCTGGGCCCAATCCTGATGATCCCTTAAGTACCTGAGGGAATCGGGATAACCCTCCATGTTTTGGATAAGATCCCCCAGCAGCTGGGCTTCGTTGGTTTTGCGATCCAACTTGCGAGAAATTTCAGCAACTTGAGGCCTTAGTGCCTGAAGGTCTTGACGGCATTGGCTCAGTTTTGCATGATAATCCTGTTGGTAAGCCTCCAGCTCTTGAACCTTTTTTTGGAGGTTCTCTTTCTCTTCCGAAAGTTGTTGCAACAAACCGCTTAGTTGAGAAGACTCTTGGAGGCGGCTTTCCTTCTCGTCCTCCAATCGAGTACGTTCAGCATCCAGCGCGTGTATTTGAGCCTCCAAGACGTTCACATTGCTCTCCAAGGCATATCGAACGGCTTGATGTTGATCCAAGGTCAATCGTTGTTCTGCGAAGCGTTGCTCTTGCTCCTGCATGGCCTGATCATCTTCATTCAGTCGATGGGAAACCTCGGCAACCAACGCCGAGGCCTCATCCAAATGCTGGCTCATCATGGCCAATTCATTGGATATCGCTTCAATTCTCTCCTCTTGTTCCGAGATTTGATTCAGGTCAGCCAATTTCTGATCCTCGAGACCTTGAATACGGCTGTTCAAATTCCGTATCCGTTCTTCTTGCAATTGTTGATTGGCTTCCAATTCCCTAAGGCGGTTGGATAAATCCTGTACCTTGGATCGGGATTGAATCAAGGCTTGTTCAGCCTCAAGGACTTTGCTTTTGCCGCTATGCAAGGTTGCCTCTGCATCTTGCAAGGCCTGATCCAACCTGGACTTTTCGGCGCTGAGGTCACCCTCCTGAACATTGCCTTCGGAGAGTTGATTCGTCCAACCCCGCAATTGATGCCAGGCCAATTCTTGGGCCGCTACGCGATAATCTTCTTTGAGTTGCTGAACCTGCTCGGCCTTTCGGGCTTGGTTCTGCAATTGCCTCATGGACCGATCGATTTCGTAAAGGATATCTTCTACCCTGGCCAAATCCGCTTCCGCACTTTCTAGCCTGGCCATGGTCTCCTTTTTGCGGATTTTGTATTTCGAAACGCCCGTGGCTTCTTCGAACAGATCTCGACGCGAATGATCCTTATCGTTCAGGATTTCGTCGATCATTTTGAGCTCGATGATGGCGTATGAATCGGATCCTATCCCCGTATCAAGGAACAAATTGGTGATGTCTTTGAGTCGGCAAGTCACGCCATTGAGCAAATACTCGCTTTCTCCGGAGCGGTATAGCCTTCGTCCTATGGTGACCTCGCTGTACTCCGAGGGTAGTATGCCCTTGTGGTTTTCGAAAGTCAAGCGAACCTCGGCCAAAGCGGCTTGTTTACGCTGCTTGGTACCGTTGAAGATTACCCCGTCCATTTTGTCGGATCGAAGCATTCTGGACTTCTGCTCCCCCAAAACCCAGCGCATGGCATCGACCACGTTGGATTTTCCGCTGCCATTGGGCCCAACAATCCCGGTAACCCCCTCCTTGAACCGTATCAAAACTCGGTCCCCAAAGCTTTTAAACCCCTTAACCTCAATTTCCGTAAGTCGCATATAATCAGTAAAATATATTAATTTGAAGGGCCCTAGGGCGCATTCACAAACTTAACCAGACCTTCCTTACATTTATCCGAAATTCTTATGGACTTATCCACCATTGTGTATATCGTTGGAGCATTGGCTTATGCGCTGTTAAAACAGCTGGCCAAACCCAAACCAGTTCCCAGGCCGAGCCGCGGCCCTGTGGTTTTTCAGCCTTCCAAGCCACCCTTGCCCTCTTTACCCTTGCCCTCTGTACCCTTGCCTGCTCCACCGTTGGCCGGCCCAAAGCTTACTCCTCGTTCAAAGACCACCTCCATCAGCATGAGCCATGCTCAACCTTCTATCCTAACGGAATCCGAGCTCAGTTCTGAACCCAATACCCAGCCTGAAACCAACACTTTTCCAAGGCCTGATCGCAACGAATGGAGGCGGGCCATCGTTCTTTCGACCCTTCTAGAGCCGCGCTACGACAAAGGCCTACACCAATAGGTCCAAATCTTTGATCGAAAGGGGTCGATCCAAAAGGAATCCTTCCCCAAATTCCACCCCTATCCAACGACCCATTTCCCTGGACCTTGCCTCTACGAAAGGGAGAAAGTCGGGTCTCGCAATGGGGGTCATCTCCTCCAAACTTCCTTCCTTGTAAAACTGTGAACCAAAACATCGGAGAAGTTCTTCTTTGTCTTGGGCAAAGGGGGTAATATCCACCACGATATCAGGTTTATGGTAATGATCTTGGATATAGAATCCCAAAAGGGGCGTCCTCCAAGGATCCTGACCCTTACCCTTCCATTCGGTCTGAATCTTGGGCAGGGCGCTCATGAAACGGCTCTGCGTAGAATTCCTGAGGCACGGCCATGATCCGGATGCCGGTCCGAAACCGAATTCCCCCAAATCACCTTGGGTCGGTATCGTCGAATAATTTCAATCAATCGATGAAGCAGCTCCCGATTTTCTTCAAAATACCCGTCCCAAGGTCCAATTGAGCCCTATCGAACAAGCCTATTTTCTTGGCAGCCATCGCTGCTTCCCGCATTCTAAGTTCCGCAGACCCACGGGTTCCCAATTCCCCTCGAGTCCAATCCACTACCACAACACGCAACCCCTGGGCAGCCGCTTTGAGCATGGACCCACCCATACCCAATTCAGCATCATCTGGATGGGCAGCCATCACCAACCAGTCGCAACCTGCATCGTTTACTAATGGTTCTAAGGAATCGTTCATAACACTAATTTCTGTACTTGAAGGGTATCTTGTACTGATTCCCCTCCACCATCATCAATATCAACTCAATATCCCTGTCCTCCTGCAATTCATAGGTGGATTTCAGGTTGCTCCCGAACATGAGGGCCAAACCTTGCCACATAAAGGCCTGAAAAGATCCTCGAAATTCCCGAACTATGGAATACGAGGTTCGAGCGGTTTCGCGATCCACCAACTTAATCAAAATCCGCCCCTGGGTCACCGTGAGTTCCGTTAACTGCTTTTTGTATTGCTTTTTGAGGGAGGCTTCCAATTTGCGGCAATGAGCGCGGTGCTTGGATTCTGGCATGGTTTTGAGCTCTTCTTCCAACTCGTTCAATTGGCGACCTGCAGCCTTGGCCAAGGGATAGACCTTCACCACATTCCAGTACAGGCGGTCAAATCGTTTGCGATCAGCGGCAGAGCGAAAAATACGCCTATCCCTAACTTCCACATGGGGCAGAAAGGCGATGGGGATCGTATCACCGTGCTCATCAATATAGGCAGGCAATTCCATGGGAACGGGCGTTCCGGGACTTTGGGCTTGAGCCCTGTCTGCCAATCCCATCCATAAAACCACAAAAGCCCCGACACAAACACCCCAAGACGAGGGCAACCAAAAGGCATTGAGCATGTGGTAGCGCCTGAACGTATCACTCAAATTCCCTGACATTGCCCTTTGAACGCTATTTTTGCAAAGTTATTCTTGAATTCCAGCCAAAAGCCTTTTTCGTTCGCATTGACGTATTCAGACCATCCATCCTTGCTAGCCCTGTCCCCGTTGGACGGCAGGTACCAAACCACGGGTCAAATCCTGGGTCCCTATTTTTCTGAATGGGGGTTGTTTCGGTACAGGGTGCGGGTAGAATGGCTTTATTTCGAGGCCCTGTGCGATGCCCAATTGCCCGGCGGGCCTCGTTTGGATCACGCAATTCTTCAGAAACTCCGTCACCGCTTTCTCCAAGTGGAACCTCAGGATGTACAGGCCATCAAAACCTTGGAGGCCACGACGCTCCACGATATCAAGGCCATGGAGTATTGGATGAAAAGCATCATGGACCAAGAAGGTGCGGGTCATCTCAAAGAATGGATACACTTTGCCCTCACCTCCCAGGACATCAACCACACGGCCATTCCCCTATCCCTTCATGAGGCGCTCCAAGATGTAATCCTTCCAAACTGGAAGACCTGCATCCAAGAATTGGAACAATTGGCCCATTCCTGGATAGAAATTCCCATGCTTGCCCGTACCCATGGACAAGCCGCATCCCCCACCCGGCTCGGAAAAGAAATCATGGTTTGGGTGGAGCGCCTTCAAAGGCAATACTCCATGTTGGAACAATGCCCCATTGGGGCAAAATTTGGAGGAGCCACCGGCAACTTCAATGCACATCATCTGGTTTGGCCCCAAGTCGATTGGCATCAATTCGCAAACCATTTCGTGGAAAAGACCTTGGGGCTAACCCGTTATCGCTACACCACCCAAATTGAACATTACGATTATTTGGCTGCCCTCTGCCACAATTTGATGAGAATGAACACCATTCTGTTGGACGCGTGCAGAGATCTGTGGCAATATATCTCTATGGGGTATTTCAAGCAGCAAATTCTTGCGGGCCAAGTTGGCAGTTCCGCCATGCCCCACAAAGTAAACCCCATTGATTTCGAAAATGCGGAAGGCAACGTAGGAATGGCCAATTCTATACTCGCCCATCTCGCTGACAAATTACCCGTATCCCGCCTGCAGCGGGATTTAAGCGATAGCACCGTTCTCAGAAATTTAGGAGTGCCCTTGGGGCATGGATTGCTTGCGCTGCAGTCTTTTCGGAAAGGTCTTTCCAAGATTCAGGTGGACCAAACCCGCATTCAAGAAGATTTGGACCAGCATTGGTCGGTCTTAGCCGAAGGTATCCAAACCGTGTTACGACAACGCGGCATCGAGACACCCTACGAAAAACTCAAGGAGCTTACCCGTACCGGGGCTTCTTTGGATCCGTCTATTCTTCGCCAGTGGATTTTGGACCTCCAATTGGACCCAGAAACTTCGAATCTCTTGCTGCAATTGCGACCCGATACGTACACAGGCCTTTTACCTGACCATGACGGCCAAGCCTTCCCCTCTTGAACCCAGCGGAGGAATCCGATTGAATCCCTTTGATGGTCAATACGCATTCGACGGAACCCGTTGTTTGATCTCTGGACAGCCCATCGATCCTGCCACCGAATTACGCCCACTTTTTCCCGATCGTTGGGTCGAAGAACTGGGCCTTGCCCATCATTTTCTTACCCTCCCCACCGGACAAAAGATCGCCTACCCTAACCTACGTATTCCCGTTCACCAAGATTGTTGGAACGGGGGCATGGACGATGTCGCGCGCAAATGCGCCAACCTCATTTTGGTGGGTACCGATACCTTGGGGTGGACCAATACCGAGCGGATTTACCAATGGTTATGTTGGTTGTTTATGGGTGTTCTCTATACCGAAATGCAGTCCGTACAGGGACAAGATCAAATACACCCGGCCTGGCAGGATCCCTCTTTTCTAAGCCGTTACCGAATGATTCATTTAAGTTTACAGGGTGCCGTTTACCCTGTGGACTATCTGGGTTATGATCCAGGTTCGGTTTTCATTTTGCAAATGAAATCCAATCCCTGTCCCTTTGATTTCAAAACAAGTTCCAATACCCAAAGCGTTTCGTTGCAGGTGGGGGGGTCAGCCATCCTTGCCTCCTTGGGGGATAACGGTGCCCATGTGGCCTTCTTTGAGGATGAGTTCCTCCCGCTTCGTAAAATACTCCTTGAGCCTGTGCAGGTTGATGAACTTTTTGCGAGAATGTGCTACCGTAACCATTTGTTAAATCCTGTTTTTGAATACGGCATATCCTTTGCAGACCAAGAAGATCCAAGAACCTTGGTTCAAATGAAAATTCCCCCGCAACACGCCAATGAAGAGGCCTTTCAGCCGTGGTCCGATGCCGAGTATGTTCAGGTCCTGGACTTGTACCTACGAAGGCATGGACATAGCCCTTTGCAAAGCTGGCAAGAAAGCGGAGAAATTCTGACCTTTATCGAGTAGCCGGAACCGTGTTCATCAAGCTTTGTTGCCTTAGGAAATATTTCCCTAACAAATCAAATTCCAAATTCACACGCTGACCGACTTGCAATTGTCCCAGGGTGGTGTGCTGGAACGTGTAAGGAATAACGGCAACCGTAAAGAAGTCCGCGCCCAGATCCACCAAGGTCAAAGAAACCCCGTTCACGGTAATAGAACCCTTGGGGACCAACAAACCCGCATGCCGGGTTGGGTACTGAAAAGTGAAAAGCCAACTCCCACCCTCGTCTTGAATGCTCGTACAAAGTCCTGTATCGTCCACATGGCCTTGCACCCAATGACCGTCCAAACGATCCCCCATACGCAAACATCGCTCCAAATTCACGGCATCGCCAACCTGCAAATCGCCCAATGCTGTTCGTTTCATGGTTTCTTTCACCGCTACCACACGATGCTGTCCTGCGCCGCAACGAACTACCGTCAAACAAACCCCGTTGTGAGCAAGGCTTTGATCCACTTTGAGCTCATCGCTCAAGGGCGATTTCAAATCCAAGACCACGTTGGTCCCCTCCTCCACCATGGACTCCAGCAAACCCATGGATTCAACAATGCCCGTAAACACCTGCAATCAATCGGAGGTTGCAACGGCAGAAGTTCCCCCTCCGCTCAATTGGGCAGCAAGATAAGAGCGGTTCAAACGAGCGATATTCTCCACACTAATTCCCTTGGGACATTCCGCTTCGCAAGCTCCTGTATTGGTGCAATGCCCGAATCCCTCCATGTCCATCGCTTCGACCATGGACAAAACCCGTTCTCTGTGTTCAGGCTGTCCTTGCGGTAACAACGCATACTGCGAAACCTTGGCCGAAACAAATAACATCGCCGAAGCATTTTTGCAGGCAGCAACGCAAGCTCCGCAGCCGATGCAGGCCGCTGACATAAAGGCCTCGTCTGCATCAGTTTTGGGGATGGGAACGGCATTTCCATCAGGAGCATTTCCGGTATTGACCGTCACATAACCTCCTGCTTGTTGTATTCGGTCAAAGGCAGATCGGTTAACGGCAAGGTCTTTGAGCACCGGGAAGGCCGCTGCCCTGAAAGGCTCCACGGTGATGGTTTCACCGTCTTGAAAATGCCTCATATGCAGTTGACAAGTTGTCGTGCCACGCTGCGGACCATGAGCCCTTCCGTTGATATACAAGCTGCACATGCCGCAGATGCCTTCACGGCAATCGTGATCAAAGGCTACTGGCTCCTTGCCCTCACCAATCAATTGTTCGTTAAGCAAATCCATCATTTCCAGAAAGGAAGCATGTACCGGAACCGCTGCGAGTTCATACGTTTCAAATGCGCCTTTGGCCTGGGAGGAGGCCTGACGCCAAACACGGAGTTTTAAGCGAAGACTTTGGTTTTCCATCGTTGTTTCTTTAAATCGAACAGAGAAAGATCGTTGCCTGATAAAATATCTTGGTAGGGCCGCCGAA
>RFMW01000032.1 GCA_009927485.1 Sphingobacteriia bacterium | reverse complement strand
GCGGTATAGCAAAGCCGAACGCTTTTCGACCGACATCCCGGACCAGGCCGGAAAGGCCGCCGCCGCCGCCTCCACCGCCATCGCAACATCGGAGGCATCCGAATCCGGAAACCGCCCCATCACCTGTCCCGTGGACGGATTCACATTCTCCAACCAAGTCCCCCCCAGCGCCGGCTGCATTTGACCGTTGATATAATTCAGAAGATCTTCACCAGGCTCCCACAAAGCCGGGCGCATCGGATTAACATGGACATCATTCATAGGTATAAGTTATTTAATTGACAAAAGACCTGAGGGCAAGATCGGTTTTTTGGCTTTTATTCGAGGCTATTTCAATTTCTTTTTATCCTTTCAAATCCTTATGTTCCTTTACGGTCAATCCTGTCCATTCTTGATGAATAATATTCGTTAATGCCGCAAACTCATCTCCTTTTTTTACACCGCTCTCTTGCCAATAATCGGTTAACTTATTTCGGGTTTCTTGCCCTGTCATTCGTTGCTGAATCCATTTTTCGCTTCTTCCCAATTTTCGCCAATTTTCTCTGGCTCTATCGATGCTTTGGCTGGGGTCGTTCATTTCTTGCAATCGCTCATAACCTACTTTGGCAAGCCATTGTTTAAAGGGTTCCGCTTTGGGTGAGGGGATGGATTGAATTAGTCGAAAAATATCTTCTACATTGCCCACATCAGTGAGTCGTAATTTGCCGTCTTCAGCTTCAAGCTTCAACTGGTTACAATTTGTAACCGTTTCGTTTCCTTCTTTAATTAGCCTGCTTTTCAGTACTTTCCAATAGTTTCTTGCTCTATCCAGGGTAGGCTGCTCCGTTAAAACACCAACAACATCAACGATGCTGAAATACCACATTCCTTTATCCGCATCGTATTGACTTCGAACTTTTTTGTTTTCAAATATTTTTATGTCGCTCATAGGGGTATCGTTTATGCGGTACTACGGACCTTGAAATCATTTGTAAATTATATTTCGATTTCCGTAGGTTTAGTCGATTTTAACGCATACTTTTTGGATCTTCAGGCTGTTTGTTAATTCTTGCACTATCGCTGTCTTGTAAGATTGCTGCGAACTAAATTTTTAAACCAGTTGGCCTGCAATCGTATTTGAAACTTCGGCCCCAAGCCATTGGCCAAAACTACAAATTAGGCGTACGCCCCCCATCCACCGGCAAATGAATCCCGTTGATGTATCCTGCGGCCGGCGAAGCCAAAAAGGCCACCGCGGCAGCGACCTCTTCCGGTGATCCAAAACGCCCGGCGGGGATTTCAGCCAGCATTTCCTTCTGGATATCCTCCACGCTGTGCCCTGTGGACGCTGCCTTGCCTTCGATAATGGAAACCAAGCGTTGAGTCAAGGTGGCGCCCGGCAAAACATTGTTCACCGTAATCCCCCAAGGAGCCAATTCCACCGAGAGCGTTTTGGACCAATTGGCCACCGCCGCCCGGATTGTATTGCTGACACCCAATCCCCGAAGAGGGGCCTTGACCGATGTTGATATCACATTGATAATTCGTCCGTAGCCGGCCGCCTTCATTCCCGGTAACACCGCCCGCATTAATTCATGGGCGGCCAACAGCTGCTGTTTCCACGGCGCATCAAAGGCCTCCGTGGCCGACGCATGCAACGCCCCGGCCGGTGGTCCGCCGCTGTTGTTCACCAAGATATGCACCACTTCTTCTGAACCACGTCCCCACGACCCGTATCCCTCCCGGACCTGCTGCAAATTCTGCAAATCCACCACCCAAACCGCATGCCCATTGCCCCCCAATTCATTCAATCGCTGCTCCAATGCCTCTGCGGTACGGGCTACCATAACAATACGTGCACCGGATGCGGCCAAGGCCTTGGCCGTGGCCCATCCAATGCCCTGACTGGCCCCGCAGACCAGGGCCGTTTTGCCTTCTAAATTTCCATAGGGTTGCATTCGCTAAAAATACAACCCGCCCTGCCTACCCCGCCTTGGAACTTGAATTCCTGCGGAAATAAGCGCACCAAGCCTGCAATCCACAGTCCCCGCATCGAGGATTGCGGGCCACGCAAACCCTCCGGCCGTGCAAAATCAGCCAATGATGGGCCTTGGGAACCAAGGCCTCCGGGATATGCCGCATCAATTGAACCTCGGTGGCCAGCGGGGTTTTGGCACCGCGGGTCAAGCCCAATCGAGCCGAAACCCGAAAAACATGGGTATCTACCGCCATCGCCGCCTCTCCGTGCAGAACCGAAAGGATCACATTGGCGGTTTTGCGACCCACCCCGGGCAAGGCCATCAAATCCTCCCGGGCCGACGGCACTTCGCCCCCATAACGCTCCACCAACAACTGAGCCAAACCCGCCAAATGCCTGGCTTTGGCGTTGGGATAGGATATCGAAGCAATCAATTCCCGTATAACGTCCTCCTCAGCGGCTGCCATCGCCCTTGCATCCGGCAAGCGGGCAAACAAGGACCGCGTCACGATATTCACCCGTTTGTCGGTGCATTGGGCGGACAAAACCACCGCCACCAGCAACTCAAAGGGATTGCGGTACATCAATTCCGTCTCCGCCTCCAGCCCACTCTCCTCAAAATACCGTAACACCGCGGCATAACGCTCTTTGATCGTCATGCCCCAAAACTACCGCCAAGGCTCCTATGCCTTGCCAATTTTTAATCCGTCATCAAGGTCTCCAACCTCGCCAGCACTGCCGGGGAAACGCTGGGAGATGGAAAGGGCTGCAAATCGGCTCGTAGCCAATGAAGGAGGTTGTTCATGACCCGGTGTTCCTCCTGCAATTCCGGGTCGGATATCAACTGATGCTCAAAAGAAGCCGACGCAGCCGGCGTCAATTCGTTGAATACATGCAAAATAAGTTGATCCTGAAGGGTTAGGTTTTCGTTCATAGGCCATTTTGTTTAGCATAACGCAAACCTTTCAGCTTTCTTATCCAAGAG
>RFMW01000194.1 GCA_009927485.1 Sphingobacteriia bacterium | reverse complement strand
GACTCATGTCAATTCCATAACAATCCGGATAACGAATTTGAGGGGCTGAACTCACAATGATCAAGGAGCGTGGCTGAAGTCCACCAAGAATGGCAACAATGCTTTCGCGCAATGTGGTTCCTCTGACAATGGAGTCATCCACCACCACCAGGGTATCCTTGTTGGGGTTCAAAATATCCGATGTGGTATCGTACACATGGCGAACCATGTGGTTGCGGCCACGGTCTTCGGTGATGAAGGTTCTTAACTTCACGTCTTTGATCGCCGCTTTTTCGACCCGAGGTCGCAGGGTCATCCAGTGCATGAACTTCACAAAGCGCTCTCCTTGCCTGCTTTCCAAATCTTCGGGTCGGAGGGCGCTCAAGGCCTCCAATCGTTGAGTTTCCAGATGCCCCTCCAGACCTTGAAGGAGTCCCAAGAAGGCGGTTTCGGCGGTATTGGGTATGTAGCTGAATACCGTATGCGCAATGTCCTGGTTGATGGAATCCAAGACCTTGTCGGTTAAGGCCTTCCCTAAGGCCTTGCGCTCCTTGTAGATTGCCGGATCATTTCCTCTGGAGAAGTAAATACGCTCGAACGAACATGGCGTAGCAGGGGCCGGATCAAAGACCGGTTGGCAGCGAATTTCTCCGTTACGTCGAATCAGCAGAACATGCCCAGGCGGTACAACTTTGATTTGGTCCGGGTGAACATGGAAGGTGGTGGCAATGGCAGGGCGTTCAGATGCCACCACAGCGACCTCATCATCGGCATACCAATAGGCGGGGCGAATCCCGTTCGCATCTCGTAACACAAAAGCATCTCCATGCCCGAGCATGCCGGCCATGGCAAATCCCCCATCCCAATCCCGAGACGCTTTGCGAAGAATATGCGACAAGTCCAAATCTTGTCCCACTCGCTCTTCCAGCTTTTGACGATCGGGGTATTCCGCCTCCAAAGCGGCCGTCAATTCTCGATGCGCTTGATCAAGAAAATGCCCGATGTTCTCCATGACCGTGACCGTATCCGATTGCTCCTTGGGATGTTGGCCCAATTTGACCAATTTCTCAAAAAGCCGGTCCACGTTGGTTAGGTTGAAATTTCCAGCCAAAACCAGGTTTCGGCTTCGGTGATTGTGCTGCCTGAAGAATGGATGACAGGTTTCGATGGAATTCTGACCGTGGGTTCCGTACCGCAAATGGCCCAATAGCAGTTCTCCCAAATAGGGGACTTTGGCTTGCAGGGCCTCGGTTTGACCCAAGAAGTCCTCGGCCCGTATCCCGGCATCGCGATAATTTCGGTAGATGCGCTCAAAAATATCTTTGAGCGGTTGAGAGGCAACGGACCGGGCACGGCTGATGTAACGACTTCCCGTTGGAACATCAAGCTTGATGGTGGCCACGCCTGCCCCGTCTTGACCACGGTTATGTTGCTTCTCCATCAGGAGGTACAGCTTCTCCAATCCATAATATGGAGAGCCATAATGCTGGTGGTAGTACGATAGAGGGCGGAGTAAGCGGATTAAAGCAATACCGCATTCATGTCCAATGGAGTCGCTCATAGGGGTAGGGCAGGCTCCGCAGGCAAGAAGGGTTGGGCCTGCGAAGACCAAAAATACGCCGTAGCTTCGTCCTGTGAGCAACCCAGGACCCTCATCCATGAAATTGCCCTTGAAGTTTTACTTCAGACGGGGATGGGGTTTGGCATGGGGTCTGTTCTTTCTCTTGGCCAAGCAAGGGGTCCAGGCCCAGGGAACGCCTTGGAACTCCCCTTATGTTGCCGTCGGGCAATGGCGCAGTCATTTGTCCTTTGGCAGAGTCACCTGCCTCGAGAAGGTTGACAAGAAAGTCTATGCCGGATGCGGTGCAGGCCTGTTCGTTTACGATTTGGAAGACGAATCCTTGGAGCGCATCACCAGGGTTAACGGTTTGAACGACGTCGAAGTGGCTGCCTTGTCGTATTCTTCCTCGCACCAAACTTTGGTGATTGCCTATGCCAACGGCAATTTGGATTTGTACAAGAACGGTCAGGTAGAAGCCTTGGATGCGGTCTTGAAAGCCAATATTCCCCTTGGCAAAAGGATTCGGTCCATACACCAGGCGGGGCGATTTGTTTATTTGTGTTATGGGTTTGGTATCGTGGAATTGGATTTGCTCAAAACGGAAATCCGTAGCACTTTCGTGATTGGTCCTCAAGGGTCCTACCTGGGCGTCAATTCGTTGGTGCAAATGGATGGCCAATGGTGGGCCGCCACGGACAGCGGACTTTATACCGCACCTATCGATGCGCCTAATCTTCAGAGTTTTGAGTTTTGGACACAGGACCCGTATTGGGGCAAAAAAACCTTCCCTTCTCTGGTAATTTATCGCGATAGCCTGGTTTCATTCCAAGGTGATTCGTTGTTATGGTATAAGAATGGTGGACATCGAACGATGGTTGTCAATGCAGGATCCCCCAATGTTTTTTTGGGGGTATCGGGGGGCCAACTCCAAGTGGTCAATACCTTGCGCGCCGTTCGTTTGAACGAGCAATTGCAGTTCAACAATTACCCTATAGCCAACGAATCGGTTCGGCCAACCTGTGCGCTGTACGACGCTTACCAAGTTTGGATGGGAGATGATGGAGGCGGCCTATTTCGCTTCACGCCCTGGGATTATTTTAGGTACCTGCCTGAAGGGCCCACCACCAACAAGGTTTTTCAACTGAAAGCCAATGCGGCTGGGGTGGCAGTTGCCGGAGGAGCCTACCAAGTAGGCAGCGGCTTTGGGAATACCTTCGATCCTTCCGGGGCCTCGCTCCTTCAGGTCAATCGTTGGAAAGCCCTGAACCGGGAGACCGTGCAGGGCGTAGGTAATTTGTACGATGTAATTGGCGCATTGCCCGATCCAAACCGTATAGGAAGGGTATGGCTATCCACTTGGGGACGTGGTGTCGCCATGGTGGAAGGGGATTCGGCCGTTATGTTCGATGCCACCAATTCTTCCTTGCAAGCGCAGCAAGGAACCACCGCCACAGTCCGGGTCAGCGGTATGGATATGGACAGTCGAGGCGATTTGTGGATGAGCAATTTTGGGGCCGCGCGACCGGTGGTGGTGCGCCGAGCCAATGGCTTGTGGGAATCCTTCGGAGCTGGCCCGCACACAGAACTTTTGGATATGCTGGTCGATCGCTTGGGGAATAAGTGGATGCGGAACCGAAATGGAGGTTTAGTGGTCCTGGACGCGAGCAATGCACGGTATGTTACGGTTACCAACGCGGAGGGGAATGGAGGTTTACCGTCGAACCAAGTCATCAGCATGGCCCAAGACCGGGATGGTTCCGTATGGATTGGGACCTCCGAAGGCCCTGTAGTCTTTTACAACCCCTCTGCTGTCTTCCGTACTTCGTTCAACGCCACCCGCATCAAAATTCGTCAAGAACAATTTGTGGGTTATCTTCTTGGCACTGAGCTAATTCAATCAATTGTTACGGATGGAGCGAACCGTAAATGGTTTGGGACCGCCAACGGGCTTTGGCTATTTAACCCGGAATGCACGGAGCTCATTCAGCATTTTACCATGGCCAATGCTCCTTTGCCTTCCAATTCGATCTTGGCTTTGGCGATTGAACCTTCAAGCGGTGAAGTCCTGGTCGGCACCGACAAAGGATTGATGGGCTTTCGAAGTACCTCTACCCAGGGAGTGGATCAGCAGGGGCATGTGCAGGTTTTTCCTAATCCTGTTGAGCCCAGTTTTGAGGGTTTATTGTCGGTGCGCGGTCTGGTCGCCGATGCATGGATTAAGATAACCGATGCGTCAGGGGCCTTGGTTTACCAAACCAAAGCCGATGGCGGTCAGGTTACTTGGAATCTTCAAGATCCTACCGGGCGCAGGGTTCGAAGTGGGGTCTATTTGATTCATGCCGTTGGCTTCGATTCCTTCGATTTAACCGCGCAAACCGTCGTGGCCAAAGCAGTGGTCATTACCGGGCAAGACTAAAGCGTATTGTCGTGGTCAAGGCCGAAGGCTTGGTATTGCGCATCGTTCCCTACAAGGATAGGCAGTACATGCTGTACCTGTGGACCCGTGAAGGGGGACCGCAGTCTTATTCGGTGTATGCTTCGCGATCAAGCCAAGGAATGTTATCGGCAGGGCAATTGCGACCCATGCAGCGCTTGGAAATTGTCTCCACCGGTGCCGTATCGGCTCAGGTTCATCGAGTACGAGAAATGTCCATTCATCCCGCATCCATTCGGGATCTGCAAGGCGAGCAAATCGCGGCGTTCTCTTTGTTGGCCGAGTGGTTGGCTTCGGTGTTGGCCGAAGGTCAAAACGAAGAGGCTTATTTCGATGAGTTTTGTGATTTGTTACCGATAGCAACGAGCCCTGGCCTTTGTTTGATAGGCCTGGCCGCTTTGCTCGCTGGTTTGAGTCGGCATTTGGGATTCGCTCCCGGCACCGAAACCTACAAGAATGGGCTGGTGCTTCATGGCCAAAGCGGACGCTGGATAGATCATTCCTTCGAAAAGCAACGCGAAGATTCGTGGTGCATGCATCCTTCGAGCAGTCGCCTGTATTGCAAGCTGCTCAACCAGGATGGAACCGATCTTTCGGCCATGGCTCCTGAAGACCGAGTCCATGTTCATCGGTACTTGGAAGACCTGTGCCGTTATTTTCAGGTGCATATTCAGGGGTTTCGTATTCCACGGTTTCTGCCCCTGGTCTTGTCAATTTAAGCAGCAGGGGGCTCGGACTCGGCGGTGACTGTCAGTTGGGTAGCCAGCCTGATTTTGCTTTCAATTTCTTCGGCAAGTTCAGGATTATCCGCAAAGAGCTGCTTAACAGCATCCCGGCCCTGTCCCAATTTGGTTTCGCCGTAGGAGTACCAAGACCCACTCTTTTTGATAATGTTAAGCTCGCTCGCCAAATCCACAATCTCTCCGTCTTTGGAAACGCCCTGCCCATAGAGGATATCAAATTCGCATTGACGGAATGGGGGAGCCACTTTGTTCTTGACCACCTTGATTCGAACACGGTTACCGTAGATATCGACGCCCTCTTTGAGTTGCCCAATGCGTCGGATATCCAAACGAACGGAGGCATAGAATTTGAGCGCATTACCCCCGGTGGTTGTTTCGGGGTTTCCGAACATGACACCGATTTTTTCCCTAAGTTGGTTGATGAAGATGCAAACGCAACCGGTTTTGTTGATGCTTCCGGTCAATTTACGGAGGGCCTGGGACATAAGTCGGGCTTGCAGTCCCATCGAGGAGTCGCCCATTTCTCCTTCAATTTCAGCTTTGGGAACCAAGGCGGCAACGGAGTCGATGACCAGAATATCGATGGCCCCGGAACGGATGAGGTTATCGGCAATTTCCAGGGCTTGTTCCCCGTTATCGGGCTGGGATATTAGGAGGTTTTCGGTGTCAATTCCCAACTTCTCGGCATAACCCTTGTCGAAAGCATGTTCCGCGTCAATGAAAGCGGCCATACCGCCCTTGCGTTGCGCCTGTGCGATGGCATGCAGTGCAATCGTCGTTTTTCCGGAGGATTCGGGTCCGTAGATTTCAACCACCCGGCCCTTGGGAAGACCGCCTATGCCCAATGCAATGTCCAGTCCGAGGGAACCCGTGGGGATGACATCCACATTGACCACACGGGCTTCGCCCATTTTCATGACGACGCCTTTGCCGTAGGTTTTCTCCAGTTTGTCCAGGGTGAGCTGAAGGGCTTTGAATTTTTCGTTTTGTAAACTCATGGTTGGGGTTGTGAGGGATGGGGTTTAAAAGGGCGATGGATAAAGTCCAAAATTACAGCAACCCTTGAGCCGGGGCTTTGGTTTTCCGCGCAATCTTTTGTGCCCATGCCATGGGGCTTGCTTGCGGTTTACGTACCAGCTTCAAACCGGCCATCGGCTGCTCAAACAAACCCGCCATGGGCTGATCATCCGGACCCAGCATTTCGATGCAATCCGCCCAGTAGTTCAATTGAGCGGTCAAATGGTTGCTTTGTTTCATGATTTTGCGTTAAGTTGTCCAAAGGTTAACCCGTTCCGTGACATCTTATGACACACAAAATTCATCGCCTAGGTCAGGCCACTCATGGCTTTACCTTTGTTCCATGATCAAAACGCACAAGAGTTATCGACCGCTAATATTTCAATGGCAACGCAAGAAGCCCAACGCATGGACGGCATGTTGGATCCTCGTTGCCTGCTTACTCATGGGCAGAGCGCCCATCGCCATCGCCCAACAAGGCAAACCCGTTCAATTCTCCGGATTGACCTTGACTTCGGACAGCATGAGCGTGGTTCCCTTTGCCACCATCCTGGTCAAGAATCGCTTCAAGGGAACGGTGAGCGACCTCAAAGGGTTTTTCTCCATGGTTCTGTTGCCCGGGGATTCCTTGGTGTTCAGTGCCGTGGGTTACCGGGCTTCCACCTTTGTGATGCCCGATCGTCTGGACGAAAAATTTTATTCCGTATTGGTGCCTATGGAAAGGGATACTGTGGAACTGCCTGCAGCGGTCATTTACCCTTGGCCCAGCAAGGAAGCCTTTCGCCAGGAATTTCTCGCCTTGGAGCTCAAGGACGATGCAACCTCCATTGCAAGACGGAATTTGGAAAAAGACCTCTTGGTCCAACTCGCTTCTGCCATGAGCATGGATGCCAGCGAGAATCAGAAACTGTACATGCAGAAGGTCATCGCCCAAACGTATTATTCGGGTGGTCAGCAACCTTTTGCCCAGTTTGGTGGTCCCAATGCCTTCCCTATCCCCAGCACCTTGCTGAGCCCCGGGGCGTGGACCCAATTTTTTCAGGCCTTGCGACGCGGAGATTTCCGACGCAAAGACTGAGCAAATTCCGGAAAGAAATATTTCGTAAAGAAATTACCGCGGGCGGTGTTTGTATTCGGGGCGGAGTTTGCCGTTACGAATGAGTTGCAATTTTTTCTGAACAAGGCGTCGGCGTAATGGGCTGAGGAGGTCGATGAAAAGCCGGCCTTCCAAGTGATCGTATTCGTGTTGAATAATCCGGGCAAGCATGCCGTCAAAGCTTTCTTCGTGCAACACCCTTTGGGCGTCCTCGTAGCGCAAGCGTACGGCGGCCCTTCGGTTAACATCGCCTCGAATTTCCGGAATACTCAGGCAACCTTCGGCATAGGGCCATGGATCTCCGCTTTCTTCGAGGATGATCGGGTTGATGAACACCCTTTTCTGGCCCTTGTACAATTCCTCATCCGCCAATTCCGCATCCAGGACAAAGAGCCTCCACGATTGCCCGATTTGAGGGGCGGCCAATCCTATACCGCTGGCCGCGTACATGGTCTCGAACATGTTTTGAATCAAGGCTTCAAGCTCCGGAAAATCGGCAGGAATTTCTTGGGCTCGACGTTGCAAAACGGGATCCCCGTAGAGGACAATGGGCAGAATCATAGGGCAAGAATAGGAAGTCGTTCGGTTCGATCGTGATGATGCATTTCCAGAAAATCCTGCAAGAGGATGACCGCCGCAATTTGATCCACAACGCCTTTGTCACGACGGATGTTGCGGGATGCGCCGGATTCAAGCAGGCTTTGATGAGCCATCACGGAGGTGAACCGCTCATCCATCAGGTAAATGGGGATCTGCGGTCGTTTGGCGGCAAGTTTACGCCCAAAGGCCAGGGTTCGTTCCGCATTTTCGGAAGGCATTTGGTTGGCCTGCAAGGGCAAACCCAGGACCAGGGCTTGAACCTCGTTCCAGGCAGGGTAAGCATCAAGGTATTTCATCAATGCCGGCGTTTCGACGGTGCCAGGCCCAAAGCAATGCGCCCATCCGCGTCAGAATGCGCGATGCCGCATCGCTTGCGGCCGTAATCAAGGGCGATGAACCTGGGCATGCTTACAAAGCTAGGGAACGGCTGCGCAGCGCGTCCGCGGTATGGCCCTTGCCGGATTCCCTCATGGCGGTCGGTGTTCCTTCCCAGACCACTTGCCCCCCGTTCACTCCACCCTCAGGGCCCATGTCGATAATCCAATCCGAAGCCATCAAGACTTCGGGATTATGCTCAATCACCAACACGCTATGTCCCGCGGCAATCAAGGCCCGGAAGGCCTGCAACAATTGGGCGATATCATGCAGGTGCAGGCCGGTGGTGGGTTCGTCAAAAAGGAAAAATCCAGCTCCGTCCTTGGTCCCTCGGCCCAGGTACGAGGCCAATTTGATGCGCTGAGCCTCCCCGCCCGACAAGGTGGTCGAGGATTGACCCAATTGCACATAGCCCATGCCGACCTCCGCAAGCGGTAACAATTTCTGAACAATTTCTTTTTGATCACCGAAGAAGACAATCGCCTCGGCAATGGTCATCGAAAGCACGTCGGCAATATGCTTTTCCCGGTAACGCACCTCCAACAGATCTTCCTGAAATCGAAGGCCTTGGCAATCTTCGCAAGGCAGATGGAGGTCCGCCAGGAACTGCATGGACACGGTCACCACTCCCTCCCCGTGACAAGTTTCGCAACGCCCTCCGCCCTCCACATTGAACGAAAAATGCGAAGCCTTGTAGCCCCTTTGCTTGCTCAGCCCTTGAAGGGCAAAGAGGTTCCGAATGGGGTCGTAGGCTTTGGAATAAGTGGCCGGATTCGAGCGGGATGATTTACCGATGGGGTGCTGGTCCACCATTTCCGCAAAAGTCAGGGCATGCAAATCCCCGTGCAAGCGATCATGCGGTCCTGCTTTGGCGGGTTGTTGCCCCAGGGCATTGGCCAAGGCCGGCCATAACACCCCTTTGATCAGGCTTGATTTGCCGGAACCGCTGACCCCGCTTACGCAGCACAGGCCCCCCAAAGGGAAGGCCACGTTCACGTGCTTCAGGTTGTGCAGGCTCGCTCCTTCGAGGAGGATTTTTTTCCGTGATTGCTTGCCTTGCGGCGCAGCAGGCATCCCCTTCCTCCCGTTGAGGTAAGCCGCCGTCATGCTGTGACGATCCTGGAGCAAGCGGAGACGGGCCCTTCGAAGACCAGATTCCCGCCCAAATGTCCCGCACCCGGTCCAATATCCACTACGTGATCCGCCGCCAAGATGAGATCGGGCTCGTGTTCCACCACCACCACCGTATTGCCCAAATCCCTCAATTTGTACAACAACTGAACCAAGCGGAGACTATCCCGCTGATGCAGCCCAATGCTGGGCTCGTCCAGGATATACAAGGAGCCGACCAAGCTGCTCCCCAGGGTTGTGGCCAATTTGATTCGCTGAGACTCCCCGCCTGACAAGGAATTGCTCAAACGGTGCATGGTCAGGTATTCGAGCCCCAAATCGCAGAGGTATCCAAGCCGACGTACAATTTCTTCCAGGGGTCGGCGAGCTGCTTCGGCGTCCGAGGCCTGTACCTTAAAATTCTTCAACAAGGCCCAAAGGTCCCCGGCAGGCTGGGTCATCCACTGGTGCAGGTTCCAACGTGTTCCATCTTCGCCCAGGAGGTGAACCCAGGAGGCGTCCTGACGAAGTCGGGTGCCTTGGCAATCGGGGCAAGTCGTCTTCCCACGATAACGCGATAACATAACCCGGTATTGAATTTTGTAGGTATTCTCTTCCAGCATTCTGAAGAAAGCATCCAGCCCTTCAAAGTGCTTATTACCTTTCCATAACAAAGATTTGAATTCATCGCTCAATTCCTGGTAAGGCTTATGAATCGGAAAGCGAAATTTGGCCGCCGCGTGGATAAGAGCCTCGTTCCATTCTCCCATCTTCTCCCCTTTCCACGGGGCAATGGCGCCGTCGTACACGCTCCTCCGCTTGTCAGGAATCACCAAATCAGGGTCTATCCCCAGAATGGAACCGAAGCCTTCGCAACGGGGACAAGCTCCGTAAGGCCCCGAAAAATTAAACAATTGCAACGAGGGCGCTTCGAAAGCTTTCCCCTCAAGTTCAAAGCGTTGGCTAAAGGTCTTGACCATACGGCCCATCACCAGGCAGGCTTGACCATCGCCCTCCACCCAGGCCTGTTCAACGGCCTCGCTCAAACGGCTCAAACCCTCCTGATCAGGGGGTACAAGCCGGTCGAGCACCAAATGCCAATGACCCGTATCGGACTTGGAGGCCTTGGCAAGGGACTTGCTGTCCAAGACCTCTTGAATACCAAGCATAGGGGATTCCCCCCCGGTGGACCGGATCGACTTTAGCCGAGTATAGCCTCTTTGTAACAAATCTTCTAAATGTTGTTGCAACAATTCCCAATTTTCTTGGACCCTGGCGTTTTCCACCGTTGGCAAAGGCGCACACACGCTGAGTTCTTGATGGGAATCTTGTTTTCTCCAGTCCATCGCCTCTTTCACCACATCTTCGGTACGATGGGCTTTGACTTCGAGGCCACTCGCAGGATCCAGGGTATGACCGCAACGCGCAAAGAGTAAGCGCATGTAGTCGTAGATCTCGGTCGTGGTCCCTACCGTGGATCGCGGGTTTCGCGCAAGGTGGTGTTGGTCAATGGCCATGGCCGGACTAAGCCCGCGGATATCGTCCACTTCGGGCTTGGGCATGCGCTGTAGAAATTGTCGGGCATAAGACGAGAGGCTTTCGACATAACGCCTTTGCCCTTCGGCATAAAGGGTGTCAAAAATGAGGCTGGACTTCCCCGATCCGGATAGGCCGGTCACCACCACCAGCTTGTGACGGGGCAAGGTGACATGGATCCCCTTGAGATTATGCATCCTCGCATTGCGGATCTCGATCCCGTTCGGGGCAGGCTTGGGGGGGGATTGGGTAGCTTTAGGGGGGCGTGGCATTCGAGGTTTGGCCAAGATGGACTGCAAAGGTCAACGCCTTTAGGCTACAAAACAAAAATTTTAGAAAGGCTTTGTTTTTCAGATTTTCTGAATATCTTTGTTTTAGAAAACAATCCATAAACCCCAAACAA
>RFMW01000019.1 GCA_009927485.1 Sphingobacteriia bacterium | reverse complement strand
TGGCCAAAAAAACGGTGTTACAATACCAGGATTCAGAACCCGGAAACAAGGTAGACAAAATCACCGCAAGGATATTCAACGGGGCCAGCAAAATCAGCCCCAAGAAAAGGTTCAAGAATTTGTTCTTTGTTTCCCAGCATTGGTACCAGCCAAGAATGCCCATTTGCAACCAGGTGGCTGTGAATCTGTTGCTTTTGTGGCTTCGAACTACCTCAAATCCATTTCGTTCCAACAAGGCCGTGAATCCTCCCTTGCTGTAACGGGCATAGTCGTATGGCATTTCATGTTCATTCCATGCAAATGGAACTGAAAAAACCATGCGCGCTTCCGGCTTTAGAACTCGATGCAGTTCTTTTATTATTTGATCAGGCTCAAAAACATGTTCCAACACTTCACTGGCCAGACCTGCATCAAAACGATTTGAATCGAACGGTATGGTCTTGCCATCGTAAAAAACATCAACCGCTTCGGTTAAATGGGGATGACCCGGATTTTCCATATCCAAGCCTATATATTCATCCACCTCAAATAAATGCCGGTACGGCTTGGCGCCGCAACCAAAATCAAGCAACGATCCTCCGCGAATATCCGTGGCGCATAAAGCCAATGCCTTGTACAAATCCCTGCGAATCAAATAAAAGGGGTTGATCAACACGCTGAATGCGCGGGGCCTGAATTGCTGACCTTTGTAAAAGGCCAATAATGGTTCTAATATTTTTTTTCTATGCATAGTCCCCTGTACCGTTATTTTGAAAGTCCTTGAAATCTGTGTTAAGGGGATGAGCTGTAGAATGAGGCTTTCTAAATACAGCCATAATCGTATGACCTTGAGGGCTGTTATGGGGACCAAGGCCTAGGGACAACAATTTACCAAGGATAAAGGCCGGGATTCTAGCCAACCAATTCATCCAACGATGATCCACCATGGGTTGTCTCCATCCCAAAGCCTTGTACAAGGAGGCGATGGTTAATTGGTAAATGTAATCAAAGCGATGGTGGGCTTGCAGCGGATCGTGTTCAAGCCTTAATAATTCCAATTGCAGCGTGGATGCAGCGTAAGTAAACCAGCGATCCGTGTACCTGGAAATATGATGAGGTGGCAGGTTGAGAGCCAAATTATTGGACCTGCTGATATAGGAATCTTCAGAGGGTACCGCAATGAGCATCAGGCCTCCGGGCTTAAGGGCCAATGCCATGGCGTCGAGAAATGACCTGATCTCGACAACATGCTCAAGCACCTGAAATGCGCACACCACATCGAAGGACTCGGGGTTGCTGCTTGCAAAGTCTTGAATGGATTGAACCCTGATATCGATACCGTTGCTGGCAGCCATTCGTTGAGCCTCTTTGCTGAAATCCAAGCCGGTATATCGATGCGGCCGTCCGGATTTTTGAAGGAAGCGAGCAAAGTTGCCTTTGCCAGACCCCACCTCAAGCACGGTATGGCCTGGCTCTATACAAGGCAATGCCAAATCGAACTCATGTTTATGGTCCACATAATACCAGGTTTTGTGCTGCAAGGTATTGTAAAAATCTTCATCTCCTCCGGCCATAGGTTCGTACCATCGCAAATCACATGAAGTGCACCGCATGAGCGATAACACATCCCTTCCGCCAAATAGCCTCGCCACGGGGGCCTTATACAAACGCCTATACAAGGCATCCAGGTCAGCGACCGGAATACTTTCAAGAACTTCG
>RFMW01000021.1 GCA_009927485.1 Sphingobacteriia bacterium | reverse complement strand
GCAGTCCCGCCGGCTGAAGGCCGAAGCAAGGGCGCCGAGCAAGGCTTCTTTGTGCTGATGCCTGCCGCTCAAAGTGGCCCAGTCCGGGTTCATTGCCCATCCCAGAACCACGCATAATCTCGCAAATTGCCGATCGCTGCCCACCGCCAGGGTAAGGGCTAGGCCGTCCGCACAGGCAAAACTCGATCCATAAGGCACAATGTTCGGATGCTCTGAGCCCATCGGTTCCGGCAAATGCCCGCCCATCCACCAGTTGGTGGCCTGGTTGGTGAGGGATGCCAGGCCGGCGTCCATCAATGACACGGTCACCTCCTTCCCCATTCCGGTGTTCATTCGTTCAATCAAAGCCAGCAAGATCCCCTCTTTCAGTTGATGAGCTGCCATCACATCCATCATCGCTACCGGCATTTTGTGGCCCGGTCCACCGCGAGGTCCGTTCATGGAGACAAAGCCCGTCTCGGCCTGGACAATGGAATCATAACCCGGACGATGCGAGCCCGTTCCATAGCCGTTGATTCTGCCCACGATGAGCCTGGGATTGATGGCGTGCAGAACAGACCAGGACAGGCCCAGGTTCCGTTCTTGATCGGGTAAATTGTTGGTAATCAACAGGTCTGCCTCTTTGACCAATTCCCGGAATTGCATTTGATCCTCCTCCTTCCTGAGGTCCGCAACCAGGGAAACCTTCCCCCAATTGACGGAGCAGAAATAGGCCGAACGGCCCCTCGAAGCCTGTTCATTCGGTAACACCCATTGCCGCGTAACATCGCCCCCAGGCGGCTCCAATTTCAAAACCCTCGCCCCACATTCCGCCAGGAACATACCCACCGCCGGCCCTGCCAAGACGGTCGCTGTTTCGAGCACTTTCAGGCCAACGAGTCCACCACCCTCCGATGCCAGTTCCCTTGCCGAAGGCCTTTCGTCAACACCCTGAGGATGCCTCAGGGCCCTTTCGTAACATTGATCAAAAATGGAGGACGGAACCGTCGCCATAACTTAAGAATCGGTATTGATGATCAAGGGCATGCTGATATATTTGACGCCAATCATCGCCGACCAATGCGGCGACCAAGAGCAAGAGCGTGCTGCGGGGTTGATGGAAATTGGTGATCAGGCCTTGGACCATACGGGGTCGGTATGGTGGGGCAATCAGAAGGCTTGTCCTACCGCTAATCTCCTCCAAACCATGACTTTGTGCATAATGAATGAGCTTGTCCAAGGCCTCATGGGCCGACATTGCGCCAGGGGAATCCCGTCGAAGGAGCCCTTCTTTTGGTCAATACCCGAATACGGTACCCATTGATCAGGATGAGGCCATTTGGATTCCGTATTCATCATGCAGGCCATCCAATACAGGCTCTCCAACATTCGAAGCGTGGTTGTTCCTACTGCATACAACGGGCCTTGGGCGGAACGTAGGGATCGAAGGGTCGCCACACTGCACGATATTCGTTCGCTGTGCATGGTATGCTCCGCCATTTGAGCCGCTTTCACGGGCAGAAAAGTGCCCGCCCCTACATGCAGTGTAACGGAATGGCAAGCCCCACCCCGCGCTATTATTTCTTGTAACAAATGACTTGTCAAATGCAAACCCGCAGTGGGTGCGGCTACGGCTCCGTGTTCTGTGGCATAGGTGGTTTGGTAGCGTTCCCGGTCCAGTTCCTCGGTAGGGCGATTCAGGTAAGGAGGCAGGGGAACTTCGCCAATCTCCTCAAGAAGTTCCTCAAATGTTTGAGGACCAACAAGTTGGCTTGAATTGGGTTGCCAGGTAAATTCCAACAACCATTGCCCTTCACGGGGCTCAAGGCGTTGTATGCTCAATTCGCCGGTCTTCAAGGGAATGCACAGTTCGCCGCTTTTCCAGGCGCGGTTATTCCCAACCATGCACCACCACCGCGTTCCAGTTCCCTCAGGGCCGGTCCCGGTCTCCGGTTCCAATAACAATATTTCGATACCCTTGTTCTCGGCGATGGGCCAACGTAACCGTGCCGGAATAACGCGGGTATTGTTCATCACCAACTGCACCCCCTGTGGGAGCACCGCAGGCAAATCCGCAAACACATGATCGCT
>RFMW01000228.1 GCA_009927485.1 Sphingobacteriia bacterium | reverse complement strand
GGGGACGAATGTCAATGGTGTTCCCCCCGAAGATTCGGTTGAAAATTTTGGGCCCCACATAAATCTTGGGGATTAGGCCGCCACGTTCGGACGCCACCCCGCCCCCACCGGAGGCGCCTTGGTTGCGTGATTTCCAATAGGCCTGTTTATCGCGGTTTTCGCGCCAAGCAAGGTATTCGCTGAGGTTCATCATGCGGGGAATTCCCACGTAGGTGTTTCCAATGCGCTTGCGCAGAATATAGAGCCCAGTTTCAGGGTCGTATTCCACCACTTCTTCCTCTGGATTGCTTAGCTCGATGGCCCCCCCGTATACCGGCGGCTTTTGAGTGTTTTTCAGGGAATCTTCGCTGGACTGTACCAGGGCGGAAGAGTCGCTTGCGGCTCCACGGGTATCCAAAATCCCGCCCCACAGGAGACAAAATGCGACGCAACAAGCAAATTTGGAAGGGGACCAACGCATGCTAATCCGAGGCTGTCGGGGAAGGTGTAGAGGAGAAATAATTAGAGACTATGGAGGACCGCCCGGATCAAACTTTCGGTATCATGCGGCGATTGAGGGTCGCTGAGGATATTTCGGAGGCTTTTTTCCATGGCGGGGCGGGAAAAACCCAAGGCAACAAGGGCCAATAACGCTTCTTCTTGCATTTTCGTATGCGATGAAGTCTCGTTGTCGGCATTCGACGAAGGGCCCAGGGGGCTTGGGGACCCTTGCAGGGCTGTCTCCGGCCGAATCCGGTCCCTGAGGTCAAGCACCAATCGCTGGGCGGTTTTGGGACCTATCCCCTTGATTCGCTGAATTTCATGAACCGCCCCACGACGGATCGAGTCTTCCAAATCCGAGGGGGAGGCATAACTCAAAATGGTGCGGGCCGATTGTGGCCCTATGCCCTGAACAGATATTAAGTGTTGGAACATTGATTTTTCGAGAGCGTCCGCAAAGCCAAAAAGCAAATGCGCATCCTCCCGAATGCTCATGTGGGTCAGCACCTTGCACGGACCGGTCTCGGGTAATTTCCCGTAGGTGTTCAGGGAGATGTGCACCTCATAGCCCACCCCGCCAACCTGCAGAATCAGCAAGGTCGGGGTTTTGAGCGCGATATCGCCTTCAAGGAATGCAATCATGGTACGGGCAATTTGCTCGCAAACATACGATTTTTGGCATAATTTGGGGTCAAACTCGGGATAAAACCCGCCTCAGTCCTTATTTTGACCGCATGAAAAGCAACAGAATTGCAGGAATCGCCGCTCTGCTCTTGGGGGGCCTCCTCTTCTTGTCCTTCCCTGCCTTGGCGAATGCGCCTGCAGTTGTCCACGAGGTCCGTGCCTGGTCGGTGGTTCCGCCAATTGTAGCTATTGTTATGGCTTTGGTTTTGAGGGAGGTGTATCTGTCCTTGTTGTTGGCCGTCCTGAGCGGGGCTTGGATCCTGGCCGCCGAGCATTATGGCCTGATTAATGGCCTGATAATAGGATTGTTACGAGTTATTGACACCTACGTCATGAAGGCCCTTTGGGACAAAGATCATTTATCTGTAATTGTGTTTTCGATGTTAATTGGAGGCATGGTCGCGCTTTTGTCTCGGAACGGGGGGATGCAAGGTGTGGTCCACTATTTGACACGGTGGGCCAAGGACGCAAGGTCCGGGCAATGGGTTACATGGTTGCTGGGGATCGTTATTTTTTTTGATGATTATGCCAATACTCTCTTGGTGGGGAACACCATGAGGCCGGTGACGGACCGTCTTCGTATTTCTAGGGCCAAATTGGCGTATTTGGTGGATGCTACGGCGGCGCCGGTGGCCTCCGTTGCCTTTATTTCCACCTGGATAGGGGCAGAATTGGGGTATATCCAAGGGGGCTTGGACAAAATTGGGGAACTCAACCTGTCGGCTTACCAGGTGTTCATGGCCTCGGTGCCCTATTCGTTTTATGCCTGGTTGACGATTGCCTTCATGGCGATGGTGATTTACCGTCAAAGGGATTTTGGGCCCATGCTCCGCTCCGAGCGTCTTGCACGTCAGCATGGCGTTGGGGGTAGTTCTGAAGCGATTTCTCAGGAAGTGAACGCTGAATTTGAAATGAAAGAGGGCCTAAGCCCCAAGGCTTACCGGGCCATCGTTCCTGTCCTCACCGTGGTCGTTGGCGTCGTGGCAGGACTGCTGGTGACCGGTTGGGATGCTGCGTTGTGGTCGGATGCATCCAAAGGACTTACGGTGAAATTATCCGGAATCGTTGGCGGCGCGGATTCTTTCAAGTCATTGCTATACGGCTCTTTTGCAGGATGTTGTGTAGCCTTAATGCTCTCCGTAAATCCTCGTAACCTCACCTTGAATGAAGCGATGGACGCCCTGCTTCACGGATTCAAAACGATGTTACCGGCAACGCTCATTTTGGTCTTGGCCTGGTCCTTGGCCTCGTTGACCGAGGAGATGCATACCGCGGATTATATTAGCCGGGCTTTGGTATCGCTGGAATGGTCGGCCCGGTTCTTGCCCGCTTTGGCTTTTGTTATGGCGAGTCTAGTCGCCTTTAGTACCGGGACCAGTTGGGGGACCATGGCGATCTTGTATCCTTTGCTTTTGCCGGCGGGTTGGGAATGGATTGGTCAATCAGGGGTTTCTCCGGATACCTCTTTGATGCTTTTCTATCAGCTGGTGAGTGCGGTTTTGGCAGGTTCTGTGCTGGGGGATCATTGTTCACCCATCTCCGACACTACCATCATGAGCTCTTTGGCTTCCTCTTGCAATCATTTGGAGCATGTCCGGACGCAGATGCCCTATGCCATGTTGGTGGGACTGGTTTCGATCTTTGTGTGCTCTATTCCCGCTGCTTACGGGGTCTCTTTGTGGATTGTTTATCCCGTAAGTCTTGCTTTGTTTTGGTGGGTCCTTGGGCGTTGGGGGAAAGGGGCTGAGGCTTAATTTTGGACCACGCCAAACGAACAAGAATCTGCGATAAGTGATCTTCGCTTGGAGCATAAGGAATTCCCCGATCTTGTTGAATAACGATTAATACCGTAACCTTGTCCATCCAAGTTGATCAATTAAGTCGCCTCTACGGCAGTCAAAAAGCGGTGGACGCCTTGAACTTCCAAATTCCAGGAGGTCAGGTTGTGGGTTTGCTAGGCCCCAACGGTGCAGGTAAATCAACGACCATGAAGATGCTGACTTCGTACCTGGCACCCAGTTCCGGGAAGGCCAGGATTTGTGGTCACGATGTGGTGGAGAATGCATTGGAATCCAGGCGCATGTTGGGCTACCTCCCGGAAAGCAATCCCTTGTACACCGACATGTATGTGCGGGAATACCTACTTTCGGTTGCAGCCTATTACCGCTTGGACCAAGCGCGTACTCGGGTTGAGCGGATGATTGAACAAACTGGTTTGGGCCCCGAAGCCCACAAACGCATAGGCCAACTCTCCAAAGGGTATCGTCAACGCGTGGGCCTTGCGCAGGCATTGGTCCATGATCCCAAGGTGCTCATCTTGGATGAACCCACCTCGGGCCTGGACCCCAACCAACTGGTCGGCATACGGGAATTGATCATGGGTCTGGCATCGGACAAGACGGTGCTCCTCAGCACGCATATCATGCAGGAGGTGGAGGCCATGTGCCAGCGCGTGATGATTATTCATCAAGGTCGTCTGGTGGCCGATGACACCATGGCGGCACTCAAGGCCCATGCCGGAAGGGTACGCCTGGAGTTGGAATGGGATCAAGAGCCCAACTGGGAGGCCCTGAAGCAAATTCCCGGTATTGCCTCGGTTAACCCGCGCGATGCCTGCACTGCAGTGGTGGAGGCGGCCGATGAGAGGGACCTTCGAAGCGTTTTGTTCGATTGGTCGGTTCAGGAAGGGCTCCGCGTTCTGCGCATGGAGGCCCCTGCTGGCCGAAACCTGGAGGCGGTTTTCCGCGAATTGACCCGAACCATCCCCGGAGGACAGGCGGTTTCCTCTCGTCAATCCAAAACATCCTGATATGTGGGCTGTATTGCGTAGAGAATGGAATGGATTCTTGAACAGCCTGGTGGCGTATATCGCCATGGTGGTTTTTCTGTTGATTACCGGCTTATTCATTTGGGTTTTTCCGGATTATTCGATTTTGGAATTTGGATACGCGCAGTTGGATCAGCTTTTTGTGATTGGTCCCTGGGTTTTGATGTTTCTGGTACCGGCGGTGACCATGCGGTTTTTTTCGGAAGAGAAGCGAAGTGGAACCGCAGAGCTGTTGTTTACCAGGCCGCTTAGCGATTGGTCCATCGTGACCGGAAAGTTTTTGGCAGGGTGGGCCTTGGTAGCGTTCAGCGTTTTGCCAACCCTGTGTTATGTCTTTGCATTGTCTATGTTAGCCGAACCCGCTGGCAATATCGACAGCGGTGGTATTGCCGGCTCGTATTTGGGGCTGATGTTGTTGGGCGGTGTATTTGTGGGCATCGGAACCTGGGCTTCGGCCGTCACGGATCATCCAGTGGTTTCCTTTGTTTTGGGCGTTTTTGTTTGCTTTTTCATGTATGCGGCTTTCGATTCGTTGCGCTTTCTGCCTTTGTCCAACACCACCCTCTTGGTCTTGGAGCAGCTGGGTATAGGGGCACATTTTGAAAGCATGAGCAAAGGGGTGATTGATTTTAGAGATTTGGTGTATTTTGTTACCGTGACTTTATTTTTCCTTTTCTGGACGAGGACGAACCTTCAAAGCAGGACATGGTGAAGCAATATTCCCTGCGTTTTCAGGCCTATTTGAGGCTTGCCTTGGTTTTGGGCGCCTTGATTTTGATCAATGTGTTGGCGTCTTTTCAAAATTGGAGATTGGACTTGACGGCAGAGCAACGTTATTCCCTGCACCCCAACACCAGAGCCTTGATGGCAGGGCTCAAGGACGTGGTCTTTGTGAGGGTGTATCTGGAAGGGGATTTTCCTCCAGGTTTTCGCAAATTGCGCAACACCACCGAGGATTTACTCCGGCAAATGCGCCGTGAATCAGGGGGTAAATTGGAATTTGAGTTTACCGACCCTTCGGCCCAAGCGGACCGCCAAAGCACCAACGAGCTCTTTGAACAATTGTACAAACAAGGCCTGCAACCAACGGATTTGCAGGTGCGGGGGGAGGATAATTCCATGAGTCGGCAGGTTATTTGGCCGGGGGCCATGGTGTATTACCGAGGTCAAGAGAAGTCCGCCAACTTTTTGTTAGGAGGTAGCCCCGGCGCTACGCCGATGCAGATTTTGAACGCTTCGGAAGAAAACCTGGAATTTGCCTTGGTGGATGCGATTGACAAAATCGTTCGCATGAAGAAATCCAAAATTGCCTTCACCGAGGGACACGGAGAATTGGAGCCGGCGATGGTATCGGATATTGCCAAAACCCTCAGCGAACATTATTCCGTAACGCGCTACGATTTGAACAGGGTGGAGGCGGTGCCCGAAGACGTGGACATGCTGGTAATCGCCAAGCCTTCGGCCTATTTCAGCGATTGGACCCGATACAAACTGGATCATTTTGTGATGCGTGGTGGGAGAATTCTATGGTGTTTGGAGGGGGTTGGTGCCTCCATGGATTCCATGGGTCAAGAAAATGCCTTCATGGCCATGCCGGTGGAGTCGGGTCTTGAAGATTTGTTGTTTCGGTACGGAATTCGGGTGAATGCCAATTTGATTCAAGATTTCCGAGCCGCGCCTATTCCGGTGGTTTACGGCTCCATGGGTGGTCAACCGCAGACCAAGTTGTTTCCGTGGTATTATTTCCCCTTGGTTTTGGGCGATGGTCAACATCCCTTGTCGCGGAATTTGGATCCAATTTTGCTCCGGTTTGTGAGCAGTATCGATACGGTTACCGCACCCGGAATTCGCAAAGAGGTCCTGTTGGCATCGTCCGATCGCAGCCGGTCCTTGGCCTCCCCGCTTAGGGTGCATTTGGGTACGGCCACCGAGGCCTTGGAAGAAAGTCAGTTTCAGAACAAGCGGATGCCGGTGGCTGTGCTTTTGGAAGGGACCTTCCATTCCGCTTACCGCAAAAGGGTGTTGAATGAATTTGCCCAAAAGGCGGTGGATTCGCTTCAAATGCCCAAAAAGGACAGCATCAACAATGGCCGAATGATTGTGGTCGCGGATGGTGATTTGTTACGAAACGAGGTTAGGGTCTCCACCGGGGAAATTTACCCGCTGGGCTTGGATCGATTCACCGGCCAGCAGTATGGGAATCGCAATTTTGCGCTCAATGCCGTAGCCTATTTGCTCGAAGACCGTAGCACCATCGAATTACGTGCTCGGCGAATCAGCCTTCGCCTGTTGAATGCCAAACGGGTGAAGGAAGAAAAGTTGTTTTGGCAGGTCATGAACCTTGGCTTGCCTTTGTTGTTGCTATTGGCCTACGGTGGTCTGCGTTATTACCGTAGAAGAAGGGCTTTTGTCAAACCGTTGGTGGATTCATGAAAAAAAACTGGCCTTACCTGTTGGTCTTTGTGGTTTTGGCGGCCTTGAGCGGGTACGTTTGGAACAACCGCAATTCAGGAACCCTGGATCCGAATGATACCAACTTTGCGATTGAGGATACCGCTTCGGTGGTTCGAATATTCATTGCAGACCGCAAAGGTCAGCGGTTGACGTTGGAGCGGAAGAAGGGCGGGGCCTGGCGGATGGGTTCCGGCAAAACGCCCAGACCCGATGCGATCTTTACCTTGTTGCAGACCCTAAGCCGCTGGGAGGTCAAGACTCCCGTTCCAAGGCCAGCGGTTCAGAACGTTTTCAAAAGCCTGGCCACCATGAGCGTGAAGGTGGAGGTGACCATGGCCGATGGTTCCGGGCAGGTTTACTATGTGGGATCGGGCACCCAGGATATGAGGGGGACCTACGCCATGAAGGAGGGGTCCGAGCTTCCGTACATTCTTCATTTGCCGGGATGGGAGGGGTATTTGAGTACCCGCTTTTTTGCCAACGAAGAAGAAATGCGGGAAAGGGTTTTGTTGCGTCTTCGGCCCAACAATTTGGAAAGGTTGGTGGTTGAATATCCCTCCGAGCCGGAGAATAGCTACGATTTGAGAATATTGCCCACCGGCACCTTTGAATTGCGTGATCTGAACGGCACTAGGGTACCATGCAACCCACGAGCGGCTGCTGCTTTGTTCGCGGGATTTGCCTTTATGCCGGTAGAGGGTTTTGAGAATATGCAACCCATGCGGGACAGTGTACCGGGAAGGGTACCCGAGAAAATGCGGGTCAAGCTTTGGGAAAAGGGCGGAAAGCTCCATTTTATCTCAGTTTATCCCAAAAGCCAACTCAATCAACTCGATGTGGTGCTCCTGAATGTCGCTCCGGATATGGACCGTGATTATTTCTACCACCACGGGATGAATGATTTTGGGGTTTTGCAGCGAAGAGCCATCCCATGGTTTTATGCTACAAAACCTCAATTAAGCGAAGAGGGCCTTAGGCCTTGATTGCTTACCTTTATTGCTCAATCAATATCAACATCGCTTTATGAAATTCATCGTTTCTTCTTCGGCCCTCCTCCGTCAATTGCAGGCGGTTCAAGGCGTCATACAGACCAACAACGTTCTTCCCATTTTGGACCACTACCTGTTCGATGTGGATGCCAAGAACTTAACTATTTGCACCACGGACCTAAACACCACCATGCGGACGCGGTTGGGTGTAGAAGGCAATGGTCAGGCCAAAGTGGCCGTCCCAGGTCGTATACTTTTGGAAACCCTCAAAACCCTGCCCGATCAGCCGATCTCCATTTCGTTTGACCTCAAATCTTTTGCGGTCGAATTGCATACGGACAAAGGAAAGTTCAAGCTCTCCGGCGAAAACGGAGAAGAATTTCCCACATTGCCCGATATGCCCGGTAACCAGCATTTTTCGTTGCCTTCCGATGCCTTGCTTACGGGAATTTCCAACACGTTGTTTGCGGTGGGCACGGACGAATTGCGATTGGCGATGACGGGGGTCAAAATGGAATGTGCCGGGGATACCCTCAGCTTTGTGGCAACGGACGCCCACAAGCTGGTCCTGCATAAGCAAGGCGGAATTTCTGTCCCCGCCGCTGCAGGGTTTATTGTTCCACGCAAAGCCTTGAACCTGTTGAAGGCCACACTGCCGGGTGATGAGACCCCCGTGAAAGTGGACTATAACAATACCCATGTTGCTTTCTCTTTCGGGGATTTGGAATTAGTCTGTAGGCTAATCGACCAGAAATACCCTGATTACAAGGCCGTTATACCTAAAGAGAGCGCCAACCGCTTGGTGATCAAGCGCACGGAGTTTCTTTCGTCGTTGCGTAGGATTTCCATTTATTCCAGCAAGTCCACGTACCAGGTGAGGTTGTCCATCAAAGGGAGTGAACTGCAATTGTCTGCCGAGGATCCGGATTTTGCGAACCAGGCGACGGAAACGATTTCCTGTGATTACAACGGGGCAGATTTGGAAATTGGTTTCAATGCACGCTTTTTGGTGGAGATGCTGTCCACTTTGTCCGGGGAAGAGGTGCAGTTTGAACTAAGTCTATCAAGCAGACCCGGAGTATTGCGGCCTTTGCATCAGGAAGATCAAGAGGATACCTTGATGCTGTTGATGCCGGTGATGCTATCGGATTACCGCTCTTGATTATTTACCGGCCAACCAAGGCAAGGGATTTACCTTGGTGGTTCCTTTCCAAAGCTGGAACTGAAGGACGGACTCTCCATCTTCTTGACGGGTATGCAAGGTGCCCAAGGCTTGTCCCGTATTGACTTTCTGCCCTTTGCTTACGGTGGTTTCGGATAAATGGGCATAGACCGTCAGGTATTGTCCATGGCGTAGGATGACGGTTTTCTGCATGCCGGGGATATTGACCACCGCAGTGACCTCCCCGCGAAAACAAGCTTTGACTTCAGCTCCTTTTTCGCCTCGGAGGGTAATGCCGTCGTTGCGAATATTCACGTTCTTGAGTTGCGGGTGGGCATGAAATCCGAAGGTTTCGCTCACCATCGCCTTGCGCAAGGGCCAAGGCAACCGGCCTTTGTTTTCTTCAAAGGCTTTCCCAAGGGCTTTGGCTTCGGGGGTTAGTTCCAACAAAGCTTGATTGCGTGCAGGACCGGGCTCCCGGTTGGTGGCGCTGCTTTTGTCTTTGTCGCCTTTGGCGGATTTCAAAGCGGCAAGCCTGGCGGCCTCAATTTCTTTGCGGACCAGATCTTCGATGCTCTTCTGGAGTTTGTTTCGGGCAATTTCCTGATTGCGTAATTCTTGACGAAGTTTTTTCTCGTCTTTTTGGAGGGCTTTGACGATTTTGTCTTGTTGTTGGCTCTCCTTGCGGAGTTCTTGTTTGTTGGCTTCTTCTTGGGTTTTGAGGACTTCCTTTTCGCTTTTTTCGACTTCCAGAATCTTTTCTTTCTGGGTCATTTCATTTTGTAATTCGACAATGGCGTTGGCTTGTTCTCGGCGGTATGCGTTGTATTGTTTCAGATGCCGGCTTCTGCGCAAGGCCTGGTTAACGTCTTTGGCGGAGAGTACGAGCAATGCAGGGGATTGGGTCTGCATTTGCCGGTGATATTGTCGAAGCAATTGAGCATAAGCTTTTTTGAGTCGTGCCAAATCGGATTGCAGGGTTCCAATCACGCCCTCTAGTTCAGAAATTTGTTCCTCACGAACCTCAATTTCGCGGTTGTAGTTGAGGATGATTTTCTCGCGGGTTTGGATTTGACCACGAATCAGTTCGAGTTGTTTGAGTCCGCTGCGTTTTTTTTGTTGGACCTGTTCAAGTTCGAGCCGGGTTTTTTGGATGCTTTCGTTGAGGGCGCGTCGTTGTTCTTCAAGACCCGCTCTTTGTAGGTTTTTGGAATTTGAAGGTTCGCCCGAAGCGGCAGCTTCCGGGTTCTTTTGGGCTGCGACCGGATGAATCAAAAACCCTGTAAGCAAATCCTGCCCGATGATCCCCACCATGGCGCAGGACAACCCAAGCATCAGCGATCGCAACCGTTTATTGAGCATCATGGATGGGTGATGTTAAGGATTGATTTTGAGTTTACGGTAATCCTCCGGGATTTTGATGGTAGGCAATTCTACGGCTTGAATTTTGGGCTCTTTCCAATGCATTTCCAGCAGGGCCTGATTCCGAGGAATTTGGAGGTCAAAGGTCATCTGGGCGGGCAGGGAGGCGCTTTCTGTTTCGAAGATTTTGAGATAATCCATTTGGAGGCTCCCGCTGGAGGCTTGGATTTTGAGTTGATGAATCTTGGAAGGCCATCGCCCCCATTCGGCTTGGAACGTGGCGTTACGCTTACCCTGCGGGCTTGTTCCCAAGCTTGTTCCCAAGGCAATGTTCTCAAAGCGGATACGCTGTTCCCCGGAAGAGGATGGGGATAAACCGCCAAGAACTGCCCGGTCAATCAAGGAACGATGCCCGTGGAGCAGGGCATCTTGAAACCAGCGATAATCCAACGACATCCCCAGGGAGGGCTCCAGTTCAGCCCAAGTGCCGCTCCAATAATTTTTGTTGAGGCGGCTAATCATCCAAAGAGAATCCGGTCTAAGGATTATTCGTAACATTTCTATTCCAAGGGCAGGACGAATGCTGAGGTATATAAAATGTTGCGGACGTACCAGCATGATCACCGGTGAGGCGATTTTAGTTTCGTTGTATGTAATGTTCCAGTTTCCCTCCATTTTGAGGTCGCCACGGAGGTAATCCTTACGCCCCAATATTTTGAGCCAGCTCTTTTCTAAATCTGCGGGACTTGGACTTGTGGGTTTTTCATCTGCCTTGCGGGATTCAGGAAGGGAAGCGGTGTCTTTGGAAGGGTTATGGTTCACAGGGTGCTTGGCAGGTCCTGTGTTTCGTAGCCTGGAACGGCAAGAGGATGTCATCCACAGGAGGGCTACGCTAAGCCAAAAGAAGCTCCAACGTAGCCCGGGATTGAAACGGGGATTCCAAAGGCAGAACACGGTCTCTGAAATGTATTTATGGTTGGAGCGGAAGGCCGTGGAGGACTTTGTCCCGAAGAGCTGCATTATCGGGGTCGGATTCCGAGGCTTTGAGCCATTGGGTCTTGGCTTCTTCCGTTCGATTCAGGCGAAAGAGGATGTCTCCGTAATGCTCCAGCAAGGTTGCATTGTTGGTAGGGCTGTTTTGCAAGGCCATTTGGATAGGCGCCAGGGCCTGTTCGTAGCGCCCCATTTGATACAAAACCCAGGCGTAGGTATCCTGGTAGGATGCATTGGAGGGTTCTTCCAAGGTTGCCCGCTGACTCATGGCCAAGGCCGAATCCAGATTCTCGCGACGCAAACTGAGGTAATAGGCAAAATTGTTAAGCACCAAGGAATTGTCAGGCTGCAAGCGCAAGGCCTTACCGTAACAACGATCCGATTCGGCATGATTGGCTCTGCGGTGTTCGATATCCCCCAACATGATATGGAATTGCGCTTCCAGTTCGGGTTGATCAGCGATGTAGGTCAATCCGCTGCGAAGGGTAGTGGCCGCTTCATCTTCTTTGCGGTTTCGTTGAAGGGAAATTCCAAGGAAGAAATAATTAGCCCCTTGCGATGGGTACAAATCCAAGGCTCGACGCGAAACTGCCTCCAAGCTGTCCATGAGTTGAAGATTCAGAAGGCATGATTGGTATTGCTGCCAAATCACATACTCCACCGAGACCGATGGCAAGGACAGGGCCATACGGTATTGTTCCGCCGCATCTTGGCCTCGATCTTGCTTCATCAGGCTTTCGCCTAACAACGCATAAAGCAAACTAACCTGCGGGTAAGCCTTGAGGGCTCGTCGCAACCATGCTTCTCGCGATGCTTGATTTTCGCCTTGCCTTTCCAGCATACGGAACATCCCTTGCAACAGCTCCTCGGAGCTTAAACCCTTGGTTTCCAGCGCATCAATAAATCTCTTTTCGGCATTTTCGGGTTGACGCAAAGCATAAAGCAGTTCCGATGCCGCCAGGTACAGCCTCGGCCAATTACCGGTGTCATTTCCCTTGAGGGCTTCTTCAATCAGGCTAAGGGCCTGGGCATATTGACCCCATTCGGAGTGCATTTGAACCAAGCTAAGCTTGTAGGTTAACTCGTCAGGGTACAAGGCGATGAGACGTTGCATTTCTTTGACCGCAAGCTCTTTGCGATTCATTAACACATACAGGGTTTTCTTCTGCTCCAGGATTTCGGCCTGCGGTCCCACGATTTTCTCGATTTCTTGGTAGCATTGAAGGGCCTTGGGGTATTCCTGCAATTGAAGGTGAATCATTCCCATATTTTCCCAGGCTTCCAGGGCATGTTCTTCGCCAAGGGTGGTGAGGTACTTCAGCGTCTTGATGGCTTCTTGGTTCAAGGCATTGTTCTGCTCCAATTGGGCAAGCAATTTGAGAAACCAGGGATTCAGGGGATTCAGGGCCACGGCCTTGCGGCCATGCTCCAAGGCACGGCGAGCATCTCCGCTTTGCAAGGCCATGCGCGCTGCTTCGTAAGCGCAGGTTGCATTGGTTGGATCGATGGACAGGGCCCTCAGAAAGCCTTGTTCGGCTTTGTCCCATTGACCAATGGATTTGGCTGCGGTCCCCTCAAAGAAATAGAATTGCACCTGGCTTCTTTGGACCTCTGACAGAACCGGGCTGCTTGCGGGTTTGGATGCGTTGGATGCGTTTGTCGTGGGTCGCTTGGCACAAGAAAGCCCGGCCAGCATGAGGATCAGAAGATAGGCCAGTCTCAAGGACATAATATTTCGCTGTAATCGCTAAGGCTGAGTTCCACGGGCATGGGTGATGGGTTCCCGCTAAGTTTAACGTGACGGCCCAGCATGGAATTGCGCAAGGTCATTCCTTGAATCACGGAACCTTCACCCACAATGGAGGAGGTGATGGTGGATTGAGAAACCCGGGTCCCCGCCCCTACGGAAACATGAGGCCCCAGGGTAGAATGGCTAATTTGGCAACCAGGCCCCACATAACAGGGGGTGATAAGCTCACAATCCTCCAGGATGGCCGTGGGATCCACCAGGGTTTCGCTTTGACGCTCGTACAAATAGTCCAAATAGCGCCCGTTGGTATGCACGGTCGCGTCTTTGTTCCCGCAATCCAGCCACTCGGTCACTGTACCCGGATAAAAACGCAAGCCTTTCGATTTCATGTTTTCCAAGGCGGAGGTCAATTGGTATTCGCCTTTGTCCATCACGCCGTGATCAATCAGGTATTGCAATTCGGAACGCAGGTTAGCCCCGTCTTTGAAATAGTAAATACCGATAATGGCCAGGTCCGATATGAAGACGGGGGGTTTCTCGTGAAATGCCCCAATCCAACCCGCCTCGTTCAGTTCCACCACCCCAAAGGCCCTGGGATCTTCCACCCGCTGAACCCAGATGATGCCTTCCTGTTCGGTGTCCAGAACAAAATCAGCCTTGAACAAGGTATCCGCAAAGGCCACCACCACGGGGCCCTTCAGGCTTTCCTTGGCACAAAGAATAGCGTGAGCGGTGCCCAAGGCTTCTTCTTGGTAATGAATACTGCCCTTGGCCCCAAGGTGACGAGCAATGTCCAGCAATTGTTCTTCGACGGAGGCCCCGAAGGAAGGGGCGGTGATGAACGCAATATGTTCCACCTTCTGCCCGCACACCTTAACAATATCTTCCATCAATCTTTCGACGATGGGCTTTCCGGCGATTGGCAACAAAGGTTTGGCGGTGGTCAAGGTATGAGGCCGCATGCGCTTGCCCAGCCCGGCCATAGGTACTATTATGTTCATAAAATCAATTTAAACCACAAATTTAAGCCATTTGCTTAAGGGGATGATGCCCAAGAGCGCGCCCAAGAGCAGCACTTTGAAGACTGCGGACATGGCGGTAATTTCCGGGCCAACCCAAAGACGATCCACCCCAAAAAGGAACAAAGCCCAGCAACCCAGCAAGAACCAGGCTTTCCAGGGATAGGGAATGGGATGGAGGCGGTGGCCAATCAGCGCTGAAGCGCCAAATAACGAGGCATAACACAAGAGTGTCACCCATGCGCTGGCCGTGTATCCGTACAACGGAATGCCCCACCAGTTTCCGGCCAAGGTTATGACCGCTGAACCCAACCCCAGCCACAGGCCCCAGCGGGTTTGATCGCTTCGCTTGAACCAAATCGAGTGATTGTAGTACCAGCCCAGGCACAGATTGGCGGCCAACAAGATCGGAACCACCGCCAGTCCTTCGTGGTAGGCCGGACCGATGAAAACTTTGGCCCAATCCAACCAAAGCATCACCGTCAAGAAAATCCCCCAACCCGCCAAACTGTAGTACCAGAAAACCTCCCCGTAACGAGGTTGTTGTGGTCGGGCGTCGGCAGGATCGTCTTCCTGAACAGACTGTCCTGATCCCAGAAAATACGGCTCAGCCCCCATGCGGAAAGCTTGGGTAAACAAGCTCATCAGGATGGATAACTTGTAAACCGCCCCATAAATGCCGACTTGCCACAGCGCTTGCTCCGTGGTCCCCGCCCAACGGAATTTGAGCATGATACGGTCCAGGGTTTCGTTGAGCATTCCCGCCAAACCCGCCACCAACAGGGGCCATGCATAGGCCAACATGGGCTTCAAGGTGGACCATTGGAAATCCCTGGGTTTGGGCCATAGCCTCACCAAGAAAAGCAAGGTCAACAAATTAGCAAACACATTACTCAAAACCACCCAATCCAAAGGTGCCGACTGATGACCTTGAAGGGGCGTCTGCCTGAAACCCAAGAAATAGACCTGCATCCCCACCAAAATCAGAATATTCGAGAACTTAAGTGTAACATAGTGCAGACTTCGCCCCTCTTGCCGCAATTTGGCGAAGGGCAGCGCCGAGAGGGCATCTACCGCAAAAATGATGGCAAACCAACGAACGTAGTTGGAATGCTCCGGATGCTTGAGCAAAAGCGCCCAATGTTCGGCACCCAACCAGAGCAGCGAGCTCAGGGCAACCGAAGTCACCAACAAGGCGTAGAATCCTGACGCATAGACTTTGGATGAGTTCCCCGCCGAAGCGTTTTCTTGGTTACGGAAACGGAAAAAGGCAGTCTCCATCCCGTAGGTATAAAGCACCGCTCCCAAAGCGGCCCAGGCGTAGAAATCGGTAATCACACCGTATTCAGCTGGAGCAAAGAGCCGGGTATGCAAGGGAACCAGTAGGTAATTCAGCAAGCGCCCTACCACGGTGCTCAAACCATAGAGCACGGTTTGGGAAGCCAGTTGACGCAGATCAGACGAGGATTTCACCGCTACAATTTGGAAGGCCAAGCGGGCAAGGAGGCCATGACGCTATCACGCAGCGCTTTGAAGGCCGGCAAATCTCCTGACTTCATGGGTTCGGCTTGGGGTGCTTGAAGCTTTCGCGGGTTCACCTGAACGCCTCGGTTCCAGAAACGGAAACAGAGATGCGGCCCTGTGGAGAGCCCTGTGCTGCCGACGTATCCGATGACCTGCCCTTGCTGAACCCTGCCACCCCGCCGAACACCGGAGGCAATACGGCTGAGATGCAAATAGCCGGTGGCGTGGTCACGCGAATGCTTGATCTTGACGAAATTGCCGTTGCCACCCCGGTAACCGGCTTCCAGAATTTGCCCATCCCCTACGGCCCGAACCGGGGTTCCTTTGGGGGCCGCATAATCCACCCCAAGATGGGGCCGAAGGTAACGTAACACCGGATGCAGCCGGCTGGTCGAAAAGCCGGAGCTGATCCGCGAATAGTCCAAGGGGGCTTTGAGGTAACGACGCTTCATGCTTTGGCCCTGCGCATCAAAGTAGCTGTTTTGGAAGCGAATAGCCGTATGGGTTTTGGAACCAACTCTAAATTCTGCCGCAAGGATTTGGGCATTACCGTAAGGAACGGAGTCTACCGTTTGTTCCGTGTAGTAAACTCTGTAACAATCACCTTTCTGGATTTGAAAGAAATCCACGGTCCAATCAAAAACCCCCGCCAAGGCCATCGCCAATTCTTGGCCAGCGCCTGCCGTAGTCACCGATTCAAACAAGGACGACTGAATAACGCCCACCAATTGACGGTTTCGGGTTATGACTGGTTTGCGGTGCATGCTCAGCTGCGGCACACTATCGCGCAGGTCCAGGATCAACGATTCAATCCGATTCTTTTCGAAAATCCAAAATCGCATTTGACCAGTGGCACTGTCTCGGGCTAACCAATACCGCTGGCCACTGCGCAATTTCCGAGCATTAAATATGCTATCCGGTTGATCAACAAGGTATTGCACAATAGAATACGGCAACCCCAAGGCTTCAAAGACCGACCCAAGATCATCCCCGTTTTGGATGCGTGCGCTGTCCACCACCAAGGTATCCAGGCGTATTCCCGCAATGCGCAAGGTATCACAGGGCTCACTCTTGGGAGAATGCGATCCTTGGTTCCAAGGGGAGTACTCGCTTTTCCACAACCACCCAAGACCCAGGATAAGCAAAGCAACACCAACGATTGCACCTCGTTTCTTATTCATCACCATGAAGGGCTGGATTGCTTCGCAAAACTTCGGCACATCTTGGATAAATATGCTTGAACCAAAACGTAAAATCCTCGGGTCGACGGTCCATCCACGATTCCAAGTCCGCCAAAGAAATCCAAAGGGCAGATTGAACTTCGGCGGGATCAATTTGAAAGGGACCGTCCGAATGCCCGATAAATACATGGTCCAGTTCGTGTTCGCTCAGGCCGTTTTCGAAGGCCGTTTGGTAGATGAACCAGAAGGGGGAATGCAAGTCGCAGACCATCCCCATCTCTTCTTGCAAGCGTCGGTTAGCGGCTTGGTTCACCGATTCACCGGGGAGCGGATGGCTGCAGCAGGTGTTCGTCCACAGCCCTCCGGAATGGTACTTGTCCAGGCTACGCTGTTGCAACAGCAACTCCCCTACCGAATTGAACACGAATACCGAGAATGCCCGATGAAGCAAGGCCTTCTGGTGGGCCTCCATTTTGGGGGCTAGGCCGATTTCACGGTCTTCGTGGTCCACCAGAATAACCAAAGGCTCTGCATTCAAAGTCATGTCGCAATTTAGCCATTAACCACCAATGCCCACCGCCATCGCCAAGACCAAAACCCTCCTTCGTTGCATCAAACGTTGCGTCTGATCCCCAAGGTAAGTTCCGCTTCGAAGGGCGGAGGAGGACCAAGGGGAATCCCCGTGCCGGGCACAAAAACCGCAGTTCTCAAACCATGCAATCCCGGGTCATATTGTCCTGAATCGTGCGGGCCT
>RFMW01000169.1 GCA_009927485.1 Sphingobacteriia bacterium | reverse complement strand
GCTTTGGGCCTGCATCAGCGAAGGAAACAGCGTTCCCACCGTCAACAGCAGCAAGAGGGTGATGAAATTTTTCATGGGGTTTTGGATTTTGCCCAAAATTCCCATCTCGGCTTTAAGCCAACTTTACAATCGTGTTAAGAAAATATTAATGAGCCTTAATAATTACCAGCTTATAATCTGTAGCTCAAGCCCAGACCTAGAGTCCTCCCAGGCTGATTCCGGATAATGACCGCATCCTGGTCCAGGCTGTATTCTGATTTGCCCATCTTGATGCCTGTTTCTGCACCATCCTTGTAAATTTCACGATCAAGTTTGCCGTTTTTATTCAAATCCCAATACACATACCTCGGCAGGTTAATGAGATCCGATACAGAAATTGAAACATTAAGGCGACCAACAGTCTTGGAAAACTGCAAATCAACCAAGGGTCTAGAATTTTCGTAAGAATCGGGAAGATTATTGTCAGGAAAGCCTATAAACACGATTCTCCTTCCAATCTGATTATATAGAAGGTTTGCTTGAATCCCCTTCTCGGTATTATTGTACTGCAAGGCTACATTCAAAATGAAAGGGGATTGACCTTGCATTGGGCGGAGGTAATTGCCTTTGGAGAGGTCAGCATAAGGAATGCTGATTTGGGAGTAAATCAAAGCCAAGTTGCTGTTCAAGGTCATATCCTTCCAAAAACCGCCAAGCCCCAACATGCTTAACCCCTCCAAATTCTTCCTCCAAACCACTTCCAAGCCTACATTTTGAGCATTAGGGGAATTCAACCAAGAGATAATATTGCTACCCAAGGCTGGTAAAAATTGCTCGATGGGGCGAGTAAAATGTTTGTAAAATGCTCCAACCGAGAACATTTGACCCATTCGACCAAATTTCTCGTACCTTAAGTCGACATTGGTAATTTTGGCTTGTTGAAGGGAGTCATTCCCTGCAACCGTTTTGAACAAATCAAAATCGTAAAAGGCAAAGGGTGCAATTTCTCTGAACTCAGGTCTCGATAGGGTCCTGGAAGCGGCAAAGCGCAAATTGGCATCATCGCTAAGGTTGTAAACCAAATTAACGGAGGGCAGAAAAGCAGGAAATTTGTTTGTGATGTATTTTTTGACATTCAAGCTACTGTCGTAGGCAAGTTCTTGGTCAAATGCCTCGAAACGGAAACCCCAAATCGCCTTGAGCTTGGGCGTAAGCTTATTGTTCATTGAAAGATAGAAGGCGTTCAATTTGGACTTTGCGGTATACCGATCACCCGGGTTCGTGATTTCATCCATCATCAAGCCCCCATTCCCTGCATTCCAAGGTCCAAATATCGAATCCAACCCTTGGTACCGAATGCTATCCGCAAATAGCCCCAAACCCTGCTTGAATCCAAGTGGTCTGGCCATAAAAGCCCTCTGCTTATTTTGATAATAATACCCTGCTTTGATTTCATGCTTGAACCCTGCCCATTCAAAAGGCTGGGTTACATTCACCAAAACATTGCTTACATTCTCCCACATGGTTGCAAAGAATCGGTAACCATCGTCCGTGTTTGCAGCACTGTTGGGGTTAAAGGCCCACTGAATCTTGCCGCTATCGGGGCCAAAAATAATTTGATTTCCTTGATAGCTGGTCCTTTTAAAATCGGGTTGACTTCGGTCCATACGTGAATACGAACCTGTCCAATCCAACCTTAATTTATTGGCGTTAAGGAGATGGTCTCCACCTAACTGGGAAGTCACTAACCTGTTGCTGGTAAAGTCAATTTGGTAGCGCTTCGACGGGGTGAAATCGGTGCCAAAATATCCCTGGCGACGAACAAAAACATTGTCAGAAGTTATGTTAAATGCATTTTTAAGAAATAGTCTGTTATTGGCTCCTATTCGATACGAGAAATTCAACATTGAACCCCAATTCACTTCGGTGTTGTAAATGGTGTCTTTGTAGTTTTTTCCAATTGTCGTATAATTTAAGGGTTTGTTGATTTCATCAAAAGAATTTACCTGTTGAAAATTAACTCTTTGGGTATAATTATAATTGAGTCCTCCAATTACCGCATATTCATTGTTGTTGATTTTTTTACGAAATCCACCCGAAAATTGCATACTGGAATTGGGTGAAGCCATGAATTCATTTGGGGCCCAGTTATTATTAAATTGTCGTGTCAGTGCGTATTTCTGCGAGGAATTTAAATTGTTAAGATCCTGAAGATTGCCAGGCCACCCCGTTGGAATGACCCGGGCGCCAGCCCCTTTTCCATTATCATAACCTAACCAATCTGTGGTAGACCCTTGAGGCCTGTAAAAGGTGTTAAAAGTAGCCAATTGATTGTACCCTGCCGAAAGCGAAAAGTTCAAGAAATTGCTGTCCGGCACGTCCTTGGTGTTCATGCGGATGATTCCCCCGGCAAATTCCCCCGGCAAATCCGGTTGGGCGGTTTTGATTATGATTAAATTATCCAGCATTCCCGCCGGGAATATGTCAAAGGAGAAAACCTTTTTGTCGGGTTCTGAACCGGGCAACATGGCTCCGTTGACCAAGGCCAGGTTGTACCGCTCGTTGAGACCGCGGACGATGGCGTACTTTCCGTCCTGAATGGTGGTTCCGCTGGAACGCTTGAGGACATCGGCGGTATTGCGGTCCGGGGATTTTTTGATTTGATCCGAGGAGGTTCCATCCATGAGCGATGCGCTGTTTTTCTGCATCAATTGGATGGCCGAAACAGACGTTTTGAGGGCTTCTGCCTCGACTTTGACCTCCGAAAGGGCAGTAGAGGAGGGATCCAAGTACAGGTCCATGCGCTCCGTTTTGCCCGCATTCGCCATTACCCCGGAAACCTCCAAGGGGTTATAGCCCAAATATTGAACCACTATGGTCACTTTCCCGGGATTAATTCCACTGATCAGGAATTTGCCGTCCAAGTCGGTGGAGGAACCGTTGGTGGTCCCTTTGACCAGGACCGCGGCGCCGATCAGGGTTTCGTTGGTGGATTTGTCGCGTACTATACCGGTCAAACTCGCTGTTTGAGCCCATGAAATCAGCGGCAAAGAGGAAGCCACCGCCAAAATCCAAGCCAAAATCCGACGACGAAGGCCAGAATCGGAACCAACAGTTACAAAAAATCGCAGCATAGAGGAGAATGTTAATTTTGTAATCAATTCTATTTCAAATACTTGAAAATCAATTGGGTTTTTGATGAATTTGACACAAAGCAAAAGGTCATCGAAGAAGCCATTGTTAACGAATCGTTAACCCTTACGCGGCCCCAGCCGGCTTCACCCACTGCGGACGATTTCTTGGGCTGGCCTTCGGTTTTTGGAGGGTCAGGGGTATTTTTAAAACTTCTTTCCTTCCACCCTCCCTCCGTAATCGGTAACAAACCCAGCGATATGCATGAATCCATCCAATTTTGGTTAGACGAAGGACAAGAGTCCATGGATAAGGCCATTCAACACCTACAGTTTGAGCTTTCCAAGCTGAGGGCGGGCAAAGCCAGTCCTTCCATGCTGGAAGATGTACGCGTTGATTACTACGGAACCCCCACCCCCCTGCACCAGTTGGCCAATGTCAACACCCCCGATGCACGCACCCTCTCGGTACAGCCCTGGGAAAAATCCGTACTGGCGGCTATCGAACGGGCCATCATCAACTCCAACTTGGGCCTCAACCCATCCAACGACGGTCACTTGATTCGGATTAACATTCCTCCCCTGACCGAAGAACGGCGCAAAGAATTGGTGAAGCGTGCCAAGGCCGAAGGGGAACATGCCAAGGTCAGCATTCGCTCCGCACGCCGTGATGTCAACGAAGAATGCAAGAAACTTCAAAAAGACGGACTGCCCGAGGACATGATCAAAGACGCCGAAGCCAAGGTTCAACAAATGACGGATAAGATGATTGCCAAGGTGGACGAAGTCCTCGCCACCAAAGAAAAAGAAATCATGACCGTCTAAAGAAAGTTCACGACGGCCGATAAGGCCTCAAAGAAGAGGCAGGACGCAACCTTCGATAACACCAGTCTCGTAACCTTCTTGGAACCCAATCGATGACGGCCACAAGAGGCCGGTAACGATAATCCAACCCCTTGATTGCCAGTAGAAAAGCATCCGATTCACGGTACCAACGACCGGTTAATTCGTCTTGTAACAAAACCGAATCCGGGGCCTCCCACCAGGCCGAAGGAAGCCCTTGACGTAGCCATTCCTCGCGCTGTTCCGGCAAAGGACGAAAGACAAACGAAGCTCGACTCCTTTGATGGCGGCTCATCCAGCGCACAACCCGATTGCACAGAGGGCATGGGCCTGCATAATACAAGACGTAGCGAATCGAAGAGGACTTATTTTCTACCGCCACGTACTGGTCCATTTGCGGTAATGGCTCCGCCCTTGGGTATCGCTGATGCTTCCGACCCAAATACCGGAGGCTGGCAAAGGAACGCTTTGTTGAACAAGCGATTGGCCGGCGGGAGCCCGTCCGCTCCAAAGCAACTTGCCCTGCAAATCCCACAAAGCATAGCCAAAGCCCCCTTGGGATGGTCCTTTGACCGTTAGTGTTTGGCTTTGATGTTCGTAGTGCCAACCCGATTGATCGGCCCATTCCGGCAATACAGGCTCTTGGCCCGCAACCAAAGCGCAGGACAAGGAATCGTGCCGCCAATGCGATGCCGTATCAATCACCAAGTTGGTATCCAAAGGGGAAGCGGCCTGGGTGGTAAAGTTGAAGTAAACCAACATCATTTCATCGCCTGTCCCTTCCCCCAAAGAAATCGTCTGCGGAGGATTGTTGGGGTTGTTGGGATTGGACGTGGTATTGTTGTAGGTCGCGATCGCCACGCCTTTGGTGCCTGGTGGGAGGTAAATCGGCTTTTGGAAGCGGTAATACATCTGCCAATGAAAGTCCCACTCCGGGATATTCACCAAATGCACCGTGTCCCCGCCCGGTTTGAGGGCATAGACCTGCATGGATTGGCCCACCAAGTGCATGTGGGGTAGCAGCCCCAACAAGGTCACGCCAACCGGCAGGGTGTACTCCGATCGGAAGGTCCGTACGGTATTGGCCGGTATGCTCAAGGGGCCGTTGATAAGGGCGGGGCCGTGATTCAAAATGGGTAGCGTCAGCATGGTGCGTAGTCCCGTGTTGGGCCCGTATTTGATCCGCACCGAAGTGCTATCGGTTTGACCGCTGATGCCTCCGGGGTAATGAACTTGGATACAGAGGTAGCTGTTGGGTAAAACCGATTCGCCAAAACCTGCAGGATACTGAAGGAAGCCCTGGCCGGGCACATAACCCGTAATCATTTTGGATGAATTGGAACCCGTTCCTCCAAAGGCCGTGTAACCCGGCAAAGGATCGGCCAGGTCCCTTTGCATAGGAATTCCGGAGGTGTCCTGAAAAACCAACACATGATGCACAATTTCACGATTCCCGGGAACCACTTCGATCCCTGTAATGTTACGAGAAACGTTATTGCCCATAGGCAACACAAAAACCCGGTACAAATCGGTGGTGGTATTAACCGTAAAATTGGGTATTTTGTAAACCGTGTCGGGGTTCGGTATCTGAAATGCGCTGCTGTAAACCGGTGGGGTGGGTGCCTGAGCGGGATTACCCAACGGAGCAAAATTGTTCACCCAGTCCACGATTTCGTTGATTTCGTGGGGCTCCAAGGTATTGGCATGGGCATATCGCCGACGTACCTGATCCGCTGGAAAAGGCGGCATGGAGCGGGCCTGCACCGAAGCGGCGATGGAGTAGCGGTTGGCATAAACCTCGTTGTAGGTCGTCAATGGAAAAGGGCCTATGCCTTGGTTGTTATGGCAGGGTGTGCAATGGGAATACACGATACAAGCCACGCCATCGGTCCAGGTTGCGCTGTGTTGGGTCTGTGCCAAGACTTCTCCGGCAATGGAAACACCTGTCAAGATGGTCCACGCTAAGCCTATGCAATATCGTCTATGAATTTTCGTAACAAAATTCTTCATCATAAAGGGTTTGATAGTGGTTCTTGTAACATAAGGCAGCCTTCTTGGTGATCAATGCGCACGATGGCCGTGCGATCTACCTGATTTCTGATCCCTACGCGTTTGCCAAGGTGAAGTTCTTCACCTTGCAACGCATACACCAGGTTTTCGGTCCGTACCCCGTAGGCTGTGGGAAAGGGCCACAGAGAGAGGCGCGTCCCTGCGGCGTATCCCTTGCTGAACTGATTCGGTAAGCGGAAGATTCGCGATTGATCTTGGATCATGGTGACCGCAAAATCCTTGGGCACAGCGGCCAAGGCATGCAGATTCCCTATGAAATGGTCTGCGTCTTGACCGTTGGCCCAAAGAACATGGGCCGCACGATGGCCTTGATCGTACGCCCATCGCAATGCTTTCTCGAGATCCGTGGCCTCCTGATCAGGGGTATGGACGCATAGGACCCCGTCTTGCCTTTGGCCAACATAGGCCTGGGCGCGTTCTTGACGTTCGGTTTCGGAAGAGCCTTGGGCTTCAAGCAAGGTCCCAAGGGCCCCTTGATTCAAACTATCCATATCACCAAGGACCACATCCACCTTGATGCCCCAATCGGCCAGGCGATCGAAAGCGCCGTCCAACGCGATTACTTTGGGGCTCCATTCCAACAACTGTCCCACCAATTCCCTGCTGCAGGACAGGCCGTTCGCAAAGATCAACGCAGGCTCCTGATCATCCCGTACAACAACGTGGTGGCTCATGGTGTGCAGAAATTCATGGGATGATAACTGCTGATAGCTTGGGAGGTTTAACGAGGTGGGCAGGTAGAGGTTGGGTAATCGATAAAGGTCCTTCAAAATTATCGTGATTTCAGCTAGTTCCTTGCTTGAGACGATGGAATGAAACAAAAGGTTCCGATTTCAGTTAATAAATTATCTTTGAGCCCATTGTATGAAAAACAACCCTCAGCCTGTCTCCGGTTTTTCGAAACTGTCCAAAGAAGCCAAAATTGAATGGCTCTGCAGCCGCTTTTTTGCAGAGCCTGAACAAGCATACCAGGTACTCTCGGGCTATTGGCACCTCGATTCCGCGGTACAGAAAGTCCACGATGAGTTTATTGAAAATACCCTGACCAATTTCTACATGCCCTACGGGCTTGCTCCAAATTTCTTGATCAACGAACGCTCCTACGCCATACCCATGGTCATCGAAGAAAGCTCGGTGGTTGCGGCAGCCTCCAAAAGCGCTGCATTCTGGGCCCAACGCGGGGGTTTCAAAGCGGAGGTTCTTTCGACGACCAAGGTAGGTCAGGTGCATTTCCTTTGGGAAGGGCCATCCGATTGGCTCAGGGCTGAACTGCCAGGATTGCGTCAACAAATTCTTGAGGAGACTGCAAGTTTTACCGCCAACATGAGACAACGAGGGGGAGGGATACAGTCCATTGCGTTGGTGGACAAAACTCATGACGAGCCTGGTTATTTTCAATTGGATTTTCGCTTTGAAACAGCGGACGCCATGGGGGCGAATTTCATCAATACATTGTTGGAACAATCGTCCAAAATCTTGTCCCGAAGGATTGAATCTTCGACCGAGCTGACCTCGGAGCAGAAGCGTATTCAGATTTTGATGTGCATCTTGAGCAATTACACTCCGGAATGTTTGGTTCGTTGCGAAGTTTCATGCGCCGTTGAAGAACTCAACGATGTGCCTGAACTTGCGCCCGAAGAATTTGCCTCCAAATTTCTGCGTGCCGTAAGGATTGCCCATTTGGAGCCCTACCGGGCCGTTACGCACAACAAGGGAATCATGAACGGGATTGATTCGGTGGTCTTGGCGACGGGGAATGATTTTCGGGCCGTAGAAGCCTGTGCCCATGCTTATGCGGCCAAAGACGGAACCTACCGCTCCTTGACCCACGCCTCCGTTGAAAACGGGGTTTTTCGTTTCTGGATCGAAATTCCCCTGGCCTTGGGCACGGTTGGTGGCCTCACCTGCCTGCACCCGATGGTCAAATTCTCGCATGAATTGTTAGGGAACCCTGGAGCCCGCGATTTAATGCAAATCACCGCAGCGGTGGGTTTGGCTCAAAATTTTTCTGCCTTAAAATCGTTGGTCTCCTCGGGGATTCAGAAAGGGCATATGAAGATGCATCTTCTGAATATATTGAATCAACTGGGAGCCAGCGAGGCACAGAAGGAAAAGGCCAAAATTTACTTTAGCGACAAGATCATTTCCTTCGCCGAAGTGAAAGCCTTCGTGGATCGACTGCAGGGTTATGGTTTGCCGGATCCCAAACTTATTTTGCTAAGCGACGATCATTCCTCTTTGGAATCCTGAGGGATGGTGGGGATGTACTCTGTGTTTGGATAGGGCATGAAGGATGGGTCATTGTCATCGATTCACGGTGATTTGCTTTTTCAACATTGGGTTCCGGGCAAAATCCTCCTGTCCGGAGAATACGTCGTGCTCGATGGAGCGACCGCTTTGGGGCTTGCCTCGCGAATGGGCCAGAGCATGGCCGTGTTTCGGGGCAGGCAATCGGGATGTTTGCGCTGGACCGCCCTTGATCATCTCCACAACCCTTGGCTACAGGCGAATTACCGCATCGTGGACGGGCAATGGTCGGTAGGGGAAGTCTCCGCTGCGGCCGCTGAAAGCGCAGATTTGCTCCAAAACTGGCTCCAAGCCGCCTGGACGTTGATGCCCTGGCCTGGCGAAGGTTCGTCACCGGAGTACGGGGGAGCATCCTGGAACGATATCCTGCATGAGGAAGGCCTGACCGTGCAGACCCAATTGGATTTTGCCCGCTCTTGGGGTTTGGGCAGCAGTTCCACGGCGTTGGCCTTGTTGGCTCAATGGTTAGGGGTGGATGCCAGGCGGCTTTACGCGCTCACCACCAACGGTTCCGGGTACGATCTTGAGGTGGCTTTGCAAAATTCTTCGATTCTGTACCGCCTACCCGAGGGACGAGCAATCCCCAATTCACCTTCTCCCGCTCCGTTGGAGCCTATCGTTCAGCCCATAGCCTACCGATCACCCCAAGGAGGTGGTTTATGGTTGGTAGATCCGGGTGGGAAGCAAATTTCAGCCAAGGAGGTCGTGCGGTACCGTAACCTTGATACGAACGAACGCTTGGCCTGCGTTGAGAAAATCTCTTCGTTGAGCATCACCCTTGCCACTTGCCAAGACGTGAACATGATGTTGGATTGCTTTGAGCAGCACGATGCCGTATTGGAAAAGCTGTTAGGGCAACCTTGCCTTCAACGCAGTGCAGGGAACGGCTTTCCGGGCAGGCTCAAAAGCCTGGGCGCCTGGGGCGGAGATCTGTTCCTGGCGGTCTCCAATTATCCGGAAGATGCCCTCCATTGGCTTGAAAATCAAGCGAATTGGTCAATTTATCCCTTTGAGCAGCTTATCCGATGCGAGCCTTAGTCCCTTCCTTCATCCTCTATAATTTTTTGATAAAAATTATTTGTTTTAACATTATTATCAATATTTCTTTTTTTCATTGAAGTCCCTGTTGAATTTTCTACTATGTCGTTATCCCATTCCGAATCCATGATGGTTTCCTCCGGCGAACTTGGCTGGGAATGTCCTTCGAACATTGCGCTGGTGAAATATTGGGGTAAATATCCAGGACAAATCCCGGCCAATCCATCGCTTAGCCTTACTTTATCTTCCTGTGTGAGCAGAACACAGATTGCCTACCGTGAGTCGGACCAAGGAAGCATGGAATTTCTTTTTGAAGGAGAGCCCAAGCCTGAATTTGCGCACAAAATCCAAGGCTATCTGGACAGCCTTCACGCAGATTTGCCTTGGTTAACCCGGGTTCACCTGCAGATAGAATCCCATAACACCTTTCCGCATAGCAGCGGGATTGCCTCTTCGGCCTCGGCCATGGGGGCTTTGGCCCTTGGGCTGGCGAGCATGGACCGCGCCTTTCGTGGGGTTGAATCGGGGGATGGGCTAAGCGATTCGGCCTTCTGGGCTCAGGCCTCGGACCTTGCCAGGAGAGGTTCCGGTTCCGCCTGTCGTTCGATTTATGGGGGATACACCGTTTGGGGAGCCCATCCGGCTGTACCGGGATCGGATGATCGCCGTGCTGTTCCATTGGATATGGAGGCGGTTCATCCATCCTTTCACAACCTCCAGGATGCCGTGCTGTTGGTCGATCGAGGAAGCAAATCGGTATCTTCTTCGGCAGGTCATGGCCTTATGAATGGGCATCCGTATGCCCAGGCTCGCTTTGCCCAAGGAGCCGAGCGGGTTGCTCAACTTTGGACTTTGCTGCAAGATGGCGGAGAAGCGTCGTGGCGGGCTTTCATGGACTTGGTGGAATCCGAAGCCTTGACCCTGCACGCCATGATGCTGGCCTCAACCCCCTCCTATTTGCTGATGAAACCATCCACGTTGGCCCTGTTGGAAGAAATCCGGCGCTTTCGAAACCAAAGCGGGGTTCCGGTGTTTTTTACCTTGGATGCCGGGGCGAATGTTCATCTCCTTTTCCCGGAATCCGCATCGGCTCAGGCCATGGAACTAATTGACAAGCAATTGACTCCGTATCTGCACGAAGGCTCGTACCTTTGCGATCGTTTGGGATCTGGGCCAACGCCTTGGACTCGGACGCCCCATACCTCATGAAATCCACCTTATCCCAAAGTTTGTATTATGCCAAGGTTCTCCTTTTTGGAGAATACGGCATTATGGAGGATGCCATGGGGCTTTCCATTCCCTACGAGCATTTCCAAGGGCAGTTCAAAAAAGGTGTTCTGGACAGCGAGGCATCCCGAGCCAGCAACCAAAGCCTTCGAGAATTTGCAGAATATTTGAAAGGGCTCGCTGCCGAATTCGTGGACCTGGACCATGAGCGTCTGGCGAAGGACTTGGAACAAGGCCTGCAATTTGAGTCCAATATCCCTCAAGGATTTGGCGTGGGCAGTTCGGGGGCCCTGGTTGCGGCGGTTTATGAACATTATGCAAGAAACCGTGAAGAGGTAAACGCCCTGACCCAAAATCCGGAAGCAATTCAAAGCCTCAAAAGCCGGCTGGGCCTCATGGAGTCTTTTTTCCATGGCCGCTCCTCCGGGATGGATCCTTTGATTTGTTATTTGCGGATACCCATGTTGATTGATCGCAACAGGCAGCTTGGTCAAGTGGCTCTCCCCTCTGAAACCATCACGGGCAAAGGGGCCATTTTCCTTCTGAACACAGGCCAGCCTGGGCAAACCCAGCCCTTGGTCTCCATCTTCCTCGAAAAACTCAAGCACGATGGGTTCCGGCAAATGATTCGCCAGGAATTCAATCAATACAACAACGAATGCATCAAGGCTTTTCTCAGCGGCAAACCGGGACCCTTGTTCCAAAATCTACGCGCCCTTTCTCATCTGGTCTTGCAGCATTTTCAACCCATGATCCCGGATTCTTTCAGGGCCGTATGGCAGCAAGGGATTGACAGCGGGGTGTATTACCTCAAATTATGCGGGTCCGGTGGGGGAGGATACTTGCTTGGATTCACCAAGGACCTCGAACAAACACAATCCATGCTGGATGGCCACGAATTACGCGTCATCCACCGGTTCTAATCCCGGGGAAGCGTCCACTCCCTCCCGCATCCACCTCAAATTTTTACGGGTTCTGGCCTTTTTGGGGCTGGTTCGTTGGTACAACTTGTTGATTGTGGCCGTGGCCCAAATTCTGGCCGCCGGATTTCTTTTGGACCAAGCGTCCATGATGGGTTGGCGGTATTTGTTGGATCGGGAACTATGGCTCATCGTGATCGGTACGGCTTCGATGCTTGCAGGGGGCTACTTGATCAACGCCTACTACGACCTGGAGAAGGATATGGCCAATCACCCGCGCAAAGTGATTGTCGGAAGAGTTATTCATCCATCCCAAGCCTTGCAGGCCTGGTTGGGATTAAGCCTGCTCACGGCCCTCCTTCTATGGCCTTTGGGTTATCGTTTCCTGGCTTATTATCTGCTGTACGGAGCAGGGCTGTGGTTGTATTCGCACAAACTGAAACGAATACCATTGTTAGGAACGGCGACCGCCATCCTCCTGCTCCTTGCGGCCTTCATGGCCATGGTCCTTTATTACCGGGACGCGAATGTTCCCACTTTGGTCTTTGTGTTCTACGTGGGGGTCTTGGAATGGGTGCGGGGTCTCGTCAAGGATTGCCAAAATGTGCGAGGAGACGCTATTTTCGGATACCAAACCGTGCCGGTGCTGATGGGGCTTCGCAAAACCCGTAACATCATTTTGATTTCCATGGGAGGGTTGGCTGTACCGGTAGGGTGGTTGACGCTGTACGGGCACGTTCATCCTTGGTTTCCCTACCTGTTAACCCTGCAAGTGTTGGGCGTGACGGCGGGTGCCCTCCTGATGTTTCGGTCCATGTCCTCCGGTTCCTTGCATGCCGCTCAAAGGATCCTCAAATTGGTCTTGCTCAGCGCCATCGCCGGGCTTATTCTTTGGTAAAATTATTTGCGTGAAATAAAATCTTCGGCATCTACTCCAGCCTGTTTCAAAATGGCCTTTAAAGTTCCTTCGGGCATATCACCGCTATGGTTTGGAATCGTCGTGAATCTGCCATTAACAAAATTCTTCCAGATTTCATGACTTCCTGAAGCTTGCCTATAAAATACAAATCCAAAGGTTTTCAGTATTTTGATTATTTCCCGATAACGAAATCCTGACAAACGACCCATTTCTGCGTTTTTCAATAGTTCCGCTCAAAGGGCGACAACCAGAGGATAATCAAAATTATCGGAAACACTATTTAATGAACCAGCGCTTTCTTCATGAGCTTCAATAAGCTTCCTCGCAACATCTCGGGCAATTTCTAAGGTCTCGGTAATAGTGCGACCTTGAGCCACCAAGCCCTGCAGCACCTCTGATGTTGCGAGAAAATAGCCCTCAGGCAACTTTTCAATATGTATTGGAATGAACTTTTCCATGTTGTTTAAGATTAGATATTGCTAAGTTAAGAAAAAATTTCTGTTGCAAAAAATAGATTGCCCAAAAGAAAATTTTATTTTAAACAAAATTCTGTAACATCTGATAGAGGGCGGGTACCGTGACTTGGTGTTGGTAAACCAACTGCACCGTTGCGCCTTGTTGGCGCAAGACCCAATCAGCAGGGGCTTGTTGGACGGCTTGCAAGACCGCCCCGAATACAGGCCCTTGGTAATAATCTTGGCGTTGCCCATCGGGTAAATGAGCGCGGAAATTTCCTTTGCGCCAAACCATTTTCTCCATGCCCAATCGAGCCCCCTGCAGGCGCAGCCTCATCAAGGCCACCAACAGCTGCGCTTGTTCGGGTACGGGACCGAAGCGATCCGCCAAACGATCCGCGAAGGCGTCCAGGGCATCTTCGCTTTCGAGATCATCCAATTCCCGGTACAAGCTGAGCCGCTCCGTGGTGTTGCGCACATAATGATCCGGAATCAGGGCGGCTGCGTCGGTATCGAGCTGCACTTCAAAGCCGGGTGGGTCCATGGGCTGATCGGCATAAAGCTCGGCGTATTCATTGTTACGCAATTCTCGTATAGCTTCGTCCAGGATTTTCTGGAAAAGTTCCAGGCCTATCTCGGTAATGAACCCGCTTTGCTCCCCTCCCAACATATTTCCTGCTCCTCGAATATCCAAATCCCGCAAGGCAATTTGGAAACCGGATCCCAAATCCGAATGCTGCTCAATGGCCTGCAAGCGGCGGCGAGCCTCCTGAGTCAGGGTAAACAAAGGGGGGACGATCAAATAACAAAAGGCCTTGAGGTTGGAGCGTCCTACCCTGCCACGCATTTGATGCAGATCACTTAACCCAAAATTCTGCGCCTGGTTAATGAGTATCGTATTGGCATTCGGGATATCCAAACCGGATTCAATGATGTTGGTGGCGACCAAGACATCCAAGTTCCCCTCGATGAATTGCAGGAGAATTTTCTCCATTTGATCCCCGGCCATCTGCCCGTGGGCGATCCCGATTTTCAATCCCGGGCACCATTGTTCAATCAATTCAGCCACTCCTTCGATGCCTTGAACCCGGTTGTGCACAAAGAAAACCTGGCCGCCCCGATCGGTTTCAAAGAGAATCGCATCGCGCACTTTGTTTTCGTCAATCACCATAAGCTCGGTATGCACCGGCTGCCGGTTGGGGGGCGGGGTATGAATGACGCTTAAATCGCGGGCTCCTAACAACGAAAATTGCATGGTTCGGGGAATAGGGGTGGCCGTGAGCGTCAAGGTATCCACGGCTACTTTCAATTCCCGGAGCTTTTCTTTGGTGCTCACCCCGAACTTCTGTTCTTCGTCAATGATCAGAAGACCCAGGTCTTTGAACTTGACTTTGGAGCCTACGATCTTGTGGGTTCCAATCAGGATATCGATCCGTCCCGCTTCCAAATCCGCAAGCACGGCTTTGACTTCGGTGGGGGTGCGGAAACGATTCAAATAATCAACCCGCACAGGCAGGCCTTGTAACCTTGAGGCGAAGGTGCGGGCATGCTGCAAGGCCAATATGGTGGTTGGGACCAAGACGGCCGTTTGTTTCCCATCGCAGGCGGCCTTGAATGCGGCTCGTATGGCGACTTCCGTTTTGCCGAATCCCACATCCCCACAGACCAAGCGGTCCATGGGGTATGCCTTTTGCATATCCGATTTGACCGCTTCGGATGCTTTGTTTTGATCCGGGGTATCCTCGTACAGAAACGAAGCCTCCAGTTCATGCTGCAAATAATTATCCGGCGGAAATGCATGACCTCGTGCTGCCTTGCGTCGGCATAGAGCTGAATCAAGTCCTTAGCAATGTCTTTGACCTGGGCTTTGGTTTTGGACTTTAGTTTGTCCCAGGTATCGGAACCCAGCTTGTGCACCCTCGGTTCGACGCCGTCCTTGCCTGAATAGCGTGAAACCTTGTGCAAGGAATGAATGCTGACATAGAGGAGATCATCATCGCGGTAACTGATCCGTACGGTTTCTTGCCATTGACCGTTGACTTGAATTTTCTCCATGCCGGCATAACGGCCCACCCCATGATCCATATGCACGACGAAATCACCGGGTTTGAAATCCAGAATTTCTTTGAGGGTGAGTTTCTCCGAAGCACCGGTACGGCCTCGGGCTTTGTATTTGTGGAATCGCTCAAAGAACTGATGCTCCGTCCAAAACACAATTTTGCGATCATGGTCGGTGAAGCCTGCATGCAGGCCTATCGGCAATGGAATCATCGTGAAGCCGGCTTCCAGGTCTTCCAGAATCTGTTCCAACCGTTTGATCTGTCGAGGATTATCTCCACAAACGGTCAAACGGTACCCCTGAGCATGCAATTCCCTGCCGACGGCAACCAGGCTAGCAAATTGTTTGCGAATCAGCGGTTGTGCCTCTTGTCGAAAGCTTAAGCACAACGAGGGCTGTTTGCGGACTTTGTTTGGGTCCACAAAATCATCTTCATACAGGCTCCATCCGCTGTCCTCGAAACTGACCCGAGGAAAAGTCAGCAGCCGATTCATCCAATCCTCCGGGGACCGAAGAATTTCCTCGGCATTTTCTGATTTGTTCCAACACAATTCTGCTTGGGCCATTAACATGCTTGGATCGCTGTACCATACCACCGTTTGGGGAGGAAAATAATCCATCAACGACTGCCGGCCTTGGGCCAACAATTCAGCCTGCAAATTGGGCAGGATCACAGCCTTCTCCACTTCCCGAACCGTCAATTGGGATTCAGGGTCAAAGGTCCTGAGGCGCTCAGGCCGATCGCCGTGCAATTCCATGCGGTAAGGCCAATCGCTGGCATAGCTGTACACATCCACAATGCCGCCTCGAATCGCGTATTGCCCCGGCTCGTACACAAAATCTACCCGCTCAAACCCCATCTCGCTCATCAATTCAATCAAGAAGTCCAAATCAACGGCCTCGTTCTTCTTCAATTCCAAGGTGTTACGGGCCAAGGTGGTGTTGAGGACCACCTCCTCCATCAAGGCATCCGGCCAGGTGATCAGCCAGGTCGTCGCATCGCTTTCCGTACGGTTTCCGGTGGTCAACCGGCCCAATACTTCGGAGCGCTGAAGGACCTGGTATTGGTCTTGCGGTTCCGCGCCCACTTGACGACGGTAGGAGCTGGGAAACATCAACAAATGGCGGGGATCGATCATGGATTCCAGATCGGAATAGGCATAGGATGCGGCCTCTTTGTCGGGCAAAACCACCACCTGCAGGCCTTTCAACCCTGCAAGACCGAATGCGGCCATGACCGCATAAGGCCCAGAGCCGGCCAGGCCTTTCAGGTGCACCCATGGGCCCTGTGCCGTAGGCTCATCCTTGGCGTTCAGGCATTCCACTCCCTCCAGAATAAGCCCTGTTCGGGCATATTCCTCCAGAACTTGGTTCATGTCCAGAACCTCCGAATCCCTCATGGCCCGCGAAAATAACCCCTAGGAACGATGGAAGCCTATTGTTTTTGTCAATTTTACAGGGTCTGCAAGAATGAAACAATAAATTAATCCAAAGTACGTCTAGCATTCATTGGTTCTCATTGTCTTGATTGGTGTATTTTCATTCCTTAACAAAACCCTGATATCCCATGATCAACCTAAAACAGTTTTCCCGAATGTTGCACTGGGGATTGCTCCTCAGTTTTTTTCTGCCCTTTGCCTATTTTAATGGCTGCCAATCGGAAATCAAAGGCACTGCCCTCGATGTCGGAACGGCTCAGGCTCTGTCCAACGATACCGGCGAGATCAACTACACCATGCCATTTGAGGCCATGGTTTCCAGATTTTCCTCAGGTGGCTTGAAGGGTACTTTGTTCTATGGACATCGAACACCAACCGGATTAGGCATCGTAAGCCTAGGATTTTATCATCAGTTCCCTGTTGTGGCCATGGTTTCAGCCTTTTTATTGCTGATTTTGTCGCTAATTTGGAGATATGTAGGCGCTTCCATACCCTGGACCAGCGTTTGGAGCAAACCATGGTTCCTGGCCCAACTCCTTGCCCTTATACTCTTGGCAATTGCCCATGAAGCTGATTCCTTGGTCCCTGTCCTCATCGACCCCAAAAGCGCAACCATGGTTATCACTTACGTTGAATGGCACATTGGGTATTGGGTTGTGGTGACGGGTACTGCCGTCCTTTTGTGCTTGGACTTCCTACAATCGAGACCCAAAACGGGTTGAATAAACCCAAAAAATAACCTAGGCTTCAAGCCCATATTCGATTAATCTCCCAGTAATCCGGATATTTTGTCCATGAACATGGATTTCTGTTTGGCAAAAGCAGGGCCGGTGGCAGGACCGTCAAAGCCAGTGTGCACATACCGAATGCGGCCTGTTGAATCCAACAAGATCGTGGTCGGAAAGGCTTTGAGCTTGACCAGCTGAGGGATAACCGTCAGAATCGACAGAGAATCCGGTTTGCCCGCGTGGACCAAGGGATAGGGAACGCTGTAGCGGGCTTGGAGTTTGCGTAGGTTTTGGATCGCCTTGGTCGGCTGGTGGGTTCGTTCGAATCCCAGGCCAATCACCTGCACGCCGCGCGATGCGAGATCGGGATAAACCGAAGCAAGGTATTCGGTTTCGTCCAGGCAATTGGGGCACCAAGTTCCTAACATTTGTATGACCGTGGCACGCGCAGGCGGTCCAGGTCTCACCAGAGTATCCGTGTTGATGTCGCGGAGCTGAAAAGTCAAGGGTCGCTCGGCGCCTCTCAATTCGGCCATCCCGTAGGGATCCGGTAACACTGCATTGCTATCGCGCTCCATCGTCCATGGGCGGCCTGGGCCTTTGGCCGAGTATATCATGCCTTGGAGGGTTCCGTTTTCTTCCAAACGACCACGCAGCAAATAGGCGCTTCCTCCATCCATGCCACTCATCCACAGCGAATCCCCGTCCATAAGACCGGTGAGGTAACGGTAATCCCCGTAAGGGGTTCGAACCGTGCCGCTCAATTCGGGACCCTTTTGGATGAGAGGCAACAGTGCTGCTGTCCCTGGCCCCAAATCACCACTCCACAGGCCGCCGACTTCATCGGGCAAACGGGTTGAACGGGAGGCGAATTTGTATTGCCCCCCTCGATGAGCGCGGAATGGTACGGCCGAACCCGTATCGTATTTGGTCTTGTACCAATACCCGTTCAAGGAATCGCCCAAGGTGCTCACCGCGGCCACCAGGACGGATTCAAAAACCGGAAATGGCCAATACAAGCTATCCCCACGAACCTCTGCCACCGATTCAACCCACGTTTCGCCGTCTTGGAGCCTTACCTTGAAGCTACGGTCGGAGGGTTTGGATTTTTGAGGGCCAGCTTCCCGCTCCACCCTGAACAAGAAAGGTAAATCCCCTCCTTCGGTCGCCAACAATCCTCGCCAATCTCCATCCTGCAGCCTGTAACAAGCCTCCATGTCCACACCCCAGCGGCAGGAACTTGCAAGGAACAAACCCAATAGGAAGACGAGGCCGTTTCGAAGCGACCGTTTCGGATGAGATTGGGGTATACACGATGCTTTGAACATGACAATAAGTTTTATATGCGGTTTGTAACTGCAAAAATGAGGGGGAATTGCAAATTTGCAGATTATTTTGCGGCTTAGAATAATGATGGATCAAGACCCAGGCAGACTGCGCATCGAGGACTTTCAATACGAACTTCCGGAAGAGCGTATTGCCTTGTACCCCTTGGAGAAGAGGGAGCAGGCCAAGCTGCTGAGCTACAGGGCTGGAAAGATG
>RFMW01000022.1 GCA_009927485.1 Sphingobacteriia bacterium | reverse complement strand
GGACCCCAACGACCTTCCGCGGTGCCTTCGGTACCCAGGACTGGACCGCCGGTTGGGCGAATTTTGACCCACAGTCCACGGACTACAGCGCTGAAACACAGGCTTACGCCCGTTTTGCCCCAAGCGCTCTGGCCATGACCGCCAATAGCAGCAACGGTTCCATGACCATTAATTTTAACCCAACTCCTTCGGCTTCTCAGCACTGGGTACGTTACCGCTCTGCGGGTACAGCCACTTGGAACAGTGTTCCTGTGGTGAATCGTCCGCATACCTTGGTAAGCGGGGCCGGTACCTTTGAAGTCCAAGCCGGCGCCAAAGTTGGTAACCGTACGTTCTGGTCTTGTTCCTCGTTCATCACGGTTCTTCCTACCGGTAACATTAACCGCAATATCAAATTCCGTGTGAACATGACCGGTCTCACCGTCAATCCTGCCGGGGTTTTCGTTGTGGGTAACCTTCAGGGCTTCAATGCGGGTGTTACGCGTCTGATGCCTACAGCGGCCAACCCGAACATTTACGAGAAAGATACCGTGGTTTACAACGGGTTCACGATGAATTATAAGTTTGCCAACGGGAATCAAATCACCGATGCCGAAATTGTTCCCGCTGCTTGCAGCGTCAACGACGCCACCCATGGCGCCCTGCGTTCGGTGACCGTCAACTCTGATTTGGTTCTTAGCGCAGTTCTTTATGGTCAATGCGGCGACCAATTTGTGGGCCGTGTTGCCGGTACCTTAACCTACGACAATACCGCTGCTACAGCGATGACCAACAGCACCGTTTCATTGTCAGGCTCTTCTACGGGCTCTCAAGGAACTGCTGCAGGCTCTTCATTTGGCTTCGACCGTGTGGTCAATGGCAATTACAGCTTGGCATTCTCCACCAACAAGCCTTGGGGCGGTGTTAGCTCGAGCGATGCGTTGATCATCAACCGTCATATTGTCGGCAGTGTAACCTTGGCGGGAATTCGCCTAAGAGCGGCTGATGTTAACAACAGCGCTACGGTAACCACTGGCGATGCTTTGTTGGTGAATCGTCGTGTGGCTGGTCTTGTGAGCTCCTTCACAGGAGGTAATTGGGTTTATTCCACGCAAACAGGTTCGGTGAATAATGATACAGTGACCGTCAACGCCAAAGCCCTTTGCGTTGGTGATGTCAACGGCTCGTATGTTCCAAGCACCGCAGCCCGCATGGGCTCAACCACCCCTGAAATGAACGGCGTGGTGGAGACCCGCGGTGGGGATTATACTTTGGAAATTGGGGTTGATCGTCCTGTCAATGTCGGTGCGGTTACGTTGTTTATCGATCTACCAGCCGGTATGGAAGTCCGCGATGTACAACCTGCTTTGGCAGAATCAGGAACCGAGGTTTCCTTCAAGCAAGAAGGACGCCGTCTTAACATTGCTTGGTATACCTTGGAGAATTGGAATCTCCAGGCTGGTGAGGCTTTGATCCGTATCGTAGCCCGCGGTAACGCCGAAGGCATGATCCAAATCGATAACGCCTCCGAGATTGCAGATTTGAATGCTGAGCCAGTGACCGGTTTGAACCTCCGTGCCGCTCGTTTGGTTCTCCAAAACCAAGGACTGTTTGTCTATCCAAACCCATCTAACGGTCTATTCAATTTGCACCATGCGAACACCATGGATCAAATCCGTGTGAGTGACGCGATGGGCAAAGTGGTATCGGTTGACTATCCAGCGTCCAACCGTTGGGTGATGGACCTTTCCAACCTTCCTTTGGGAATCTATTCCGTGGAGGTTCGCAGCGGCGACCGCACCGAGACCCAAAAGGTGGTGATTCGTTAATCAAGAAAGCAAACCTTTACCAAAGCTTGAACGCCTCTCCGCAAGGAGGGGCGTTTTTTTTGCTTGGCTTAGATTGGAGTCCTAACAAAACCAACAGCCTCTTCCGGACCAAAGAGGGCTATTTTGCTGTTTTTGAAACCTTTACGATCTCGGGTTACGAGGCCTTGGATTTTTGGCTCCGAAAGGGCTGCAAAAAATTGCAGCGCATCTTCAAAATCTGAAAATTTTGAAGCCAAGGCTGACTCAATCATTGAATCCGTCAATGACAGGGTTTGGGTTAAACTACGTATTTGGCTCAAAACCCGGACGAGATCCCGCGGCGGATGGGACTTTTTGAGTATATAATACAAATTGTTATAGGATAAAGCAGACAGGTATAGGGTCACAGCGCCACGCTCAGCGTAATCGAATAGTTGCGCCGCTGGAAGATGATGAGGCTCTCGATTGCCCAACAGATCCAGGACAATATTGGTGTCCAAGAAAAGATGCTTCAAATCCCGTACTTTTTCTGTATTTCTTGACTCAGGGTTGACTTGTAGTCAAAGTCATGAGGAAGGGATATGACCCCTCTCAAATTTTGAATGCGCTCAGAGAAGATTGCTTCCACCTCCTTCGGAGTTGATGCGGTCAAAGCGCGGAGGTACTCTTCAACAACCGAGGAGAGGCTTTGGTTATGATCGCGAACATAGTCTTTGGCTGCATCAATGACCTCTTGATCCACGGAAAGGGTGAGCTTGGTAGGCATACGTATAAAATTTAAATCAAAGATACGTATTAAGCCTTTTTAAAAAAAAATCCCGGCACGTGACGGACACGGCCGGGATGAAGGGAAATCAATGGGGGCGAGGGCCCAAAGGCCGACCCCGCAAGATTACATCGTTGGAGCGGTGCTGCTGGTAGAGGTTGCAGCTTTCTTGGAGCAGCAGCCTTTGCCTTCCGCTTTGGCTGAAGCACAGCCGCTTTTGGCATCGCTAGAAGCCGAGGCGGTGGTGGCTTTGGCACCTCCACACTTGGC
>RFMW01000023.1 GCA_009927485.1 Sphingobacteriia bacterium | reverse complement strand
GACCCCGTCACGGCGGACCGGGTGTATTTGATGCCGTTGACCATAGAGTCTTTGGAACACATTATTTCGCAACATCATATCGATGCTGTTCTCCCCACAATGGGAGGGCAGACCGCGCTTAATTTGTGCAAAGAAGCTGACGAATTAGGGCTGTGGGCGCAACATAACATTCGATTGATTGGGGTCGATATTGATGCTATAGAGCGCACCGAGAATCGGGAAGAGTTCCGAAGGCTGATGTTGGAAATCGGTGTGGGTGTTGCCCCATCCCGGATCGCTAATTCTTTCCTAGAGGGCAAGGAAGCAGCCGAAGAAATTGGATTTCCATTGGTAATCCGCCCTTCTTACACCCTGGGTGGGACCGGGGGTGCTGTGATCTACCGCAAAGAAGATTTTGACAAAGCCTTGAACAGGGGCCTGGATGCATCGCCCACGCATGAAGTCTTGATTGACAAGGCGGTACTGGGTTGGAAGGAGTATGAACTGGAATTATTGCGGGATGCTTCGGATAATGTTTGCATTATTTGCACCATCGAAAATATGGATCCCATGGGAATCCATACCGGAGATAGCATCACCGTTGCGCCGGCCATGACCCTCAGCGATACTGCAATGCAGGCTATGCGGGATCAGGCCATCAAGATGATGCGCTCAATAGGGAACTTTGCCGGGGGATGCAATGTACAATTTGCGATGGATCCGTTAACGGAGGCGATCATCGCCATCGAAATTAATCCTCGGGTGTCCCGATCATCGGCATTAGCATCCAAAGCCACAGGGTATCCAATTGCCAAAATCGCTGCCAAGCTTGCGGTAGGTTATCGTTTGGATGAATTGCCCAATCAAATTACCCTCAGCACTTCCGCCTTCTTCGAGCCCGCCTTGGATTATGTGATTGTTAAAATCCCCAAATGGAATTTTGACAAATTTCCGGGAGCTGACCGTAGCCTGGGCTTCCAGATGAAATCGGTAGGTGAAGTAATGGGGATAGGAAGAAGCTTTAACGAAGCCTTGCAAAAAGCCTGCCAGAGCCTGGAAATCAACCGTGCTGGCCTTGGGGCCGATGGCAAAGGCGAACGGCGTTTGGAGGTTATTATGGACAGCCTGGAGCACCCATCATGGGAGCGACTTTTCCATCTGTATGATGCTTTTTCTCTGGGGGTTCCCCTCAAGTCTGTTCAGAAAGCCACGCGCATTGACCCTTGGTTTTTGCGCGAAATCCGATCCTTGGTGGAACTTGAACAAAAGGTCAAACCCATGAGCCTTGCCCAAATTGA
>RFMW01000162.1 GCA_009927485.1 Sphingobacteriia bacterium | reverse complement strand
TCCGAAGAGGCCACCGGCTTCAACAGGATTGGTTAGGGCTAGCAAAGCTGCAGCGCTGAGCAAAAGGGCTACTTTTTTCATTGTAATTAGGGTTTATGGTTAAAATTGGATTGTAATTCTACGCTAATTTAACGCAAAATTACGAACAAATTGTGGATAACCAAGAAAAGTACCCCAAGCCCGCCTTGCTTTTTTTGGTTTTCAATCGACCTGATACCACCGAGAGGGTGCTGAAGGCGATCAGAGCCTACCGCCCGGAGCGCTTCTATGTGGCTTGTGATGGACCCCGACTAGGGAGGACTGGCGAAGAAGAGGCGGTTCTCAAGGTTCGGCAATGCATTGCCGACGCTGTGGATTGGCCCTGCAGCCTGCAAACCCTCTACAGGGATACCAATTTGGGCTGTAAGAAGGCGGTCAGTTCGGCTTTGGATTGGTTTTTTGAACAAGAAGAACGAGGGATCGTCCTCGAAGATGATTGCCTGCCTCATCCGGATTTTTGGCGTTATTGTTCAGAACTCTTGCACCGCTATGCAGACGATGAACAGGTATTTATGATCAGTGGCAATAATTTTCAGGAGGGGGAACCTGTCACTGATGATAGCTATTACTACTCTGCCTTGACCCATATCTGGGGTTGGGCATCATGGAGGAGATCTTGGCTCAAAGTTGACTTGGAAATACAGGGGTTCGATGATTGGGTTCAAGGCGGTGGTTTAAGGAAATTGTTCGGCAATGCTCGGTGGATCAAGGCCTGGCAGAAGACCTTTGATCGCTACCGGGAAGGCCGTTACAATACATGGGATTATCCCTTTCTCTTTGCCGCTTGGAAGCACAACCAATTTGCCCTTCTTCCTTGCGTAAACCTAGTCAGCAATATTGGTTTTGGTACAGCGGGGGCAACGCATACAGTTTCGGATGTTTACCACAGCCTTTCGGCCATTCCAACCGAGTCGATGCGTTTTCCTCTGAAGCATCCGGTTCAATGCCAGCATCAACTTAGCGCTGACCTTCGAACCCTGCGGACCAAAATGTTCCCATCGCCTGTTCGGAAGCTCTGGCGACTTCTCGTCTTTAATTTGCATCGTTATGGTGGTATGTCCTTTTTGTTCGGCCGGCAACGGTGAAGTTCTTGAAAGCCTTCCGGTCGCTGACTTGGATGCGTTGTACCGTCGTTTGTACAAAGCGCCTGTGGCCAGACTTTTTGGGGGAAGCGCTGTCTTATCGATTGTTCGATGCCCGGCCTGTGATTTGCGTTGGTACGAGCCATTAGCTGGCGGTGACGAGGCTTTTTATAACACGCTTCAACACAAGCCTTGGTACTATGTTGACCACAAGCATGAATTTGATTTGGCGCTGCCTTACCTATCGAACGGTCAACAAGTTTTGGAAGTAGGATCGGGCAAAGGGAACTTTGCCCGCTTTCTAAATAAATCAGGCTTGAATTTAAGGTATACCGGACTGGATTTTAGCCAAGAAGCACGGCGAATGGCTGCGTCCTACGGGATCGATATTCGGGTTCAATCCGTACAGGAATACGCCGAAACACATCCCGAAAGCCACGAGGTGGTTTGTGCTTTTCAGGTTCTGGAACATGTCGTCGAAATCCGGTCCTTTCTGGACGCGATGGTCAAAGCTCTTCGTCCCGGCGGGACCCTCCTCATCGCCGTTCCATCCGAAGACTCCTATATCAGTCAATCCAACAACCTGGCCCTCAATCTGCCACCGCATCATATCTCCCGTTATACCGATCGCTGGTTTGAGAACGCGGCCCAGCATCTCAACCTGGAATTGGTGACCGTGCAACACGACCCCTTGCAGGCCCACCATCGTTTTGACTACATTTATCAATTAACCATTGCCTCGATTTATCGAATGTTTGGTTGGAAGCGTCCCATGGTGGATCATCGTCTGGTGAATTGGATGGCACGTATTCCGGCCTTTGTTTTGGGCAAATTATTGGCCAAAGGATTGGGTCCGCACAACAGCCCCCATGGGCATACCGTCTTTGCAGTTTTTCGCAAACCACTGCGCGCTTTGGACCCCATGGAATTCCAACAAGTTGGTGAAAACGATGACAGAACGCTTTAAGGCCTGGTACAAAGCCCAGCAGTTCAGGCCAAGATGGTACAGCGTCTTGATCAATCCATTCTATATCATCAGGAGGGATTTGTATCGGACTTTGTCCGGAATGGCCTCTGAATTTCGGGGAGGCTCCATGCTGGATTTTGGCTGCGGGGCCAAGCCGTATCAACATCTTTTTGATGTTAAGGAGTACATTGGACTTGATATGGAAAACCCGGGGCATCCCCACCTAACCGAAGAGGTCGATGTTTTTTACGATGGCAAGACCATTCCCTTTGAGGCTCATCGCTTTGATTATGCGTTGGCCAGCGAAGTCCTCGAACATGTTTTTGAACCCGACCGTATCCTGGGTGAATTGCATCGGGTACTCAAGCCGGGCGGTCTGGTTTTGTTTACGGTACCTTTTGTTTGGAATGAACATGAAATGCCTTACGACTATGCCCGTTACAGCCAAGGCGGCTTTGCGGCGTTGTTGGAACGCAATGGCTTTGAGGTGGTTCGAAGTTCCAAAACCAATGGATATACTGCGACTTGGTTGCAAATGGGCATACTGGGTTGGTACCAAATGTGGGAGACTCGTAACAAATTTTTGAACCTTGCTTTGGGTCTGATTCTATTAGCTCCATTGAACCTACTTGCCGCCGTCTTGATAGCTTTTTTTCCGGGATCGAATAGTTGGTATTGTAACACCGTTTTTTTGGCCAAAGCCACCAAGAATGCAGGCGCTATTTGATTCGAATGTCAAGCTCTAAGTCGCTTAAACTGGTTCTGCTAACGAGCTCTCAAACCTCCGGTGGCGCGGCGATTGCCTGTATGCGTCAAGCCAGGGTCCTTCGTCAGGCCGGACATCAGGTAACTGTTTTGAGCCCGGAGACTTGGTGGCCGGACGGATTCCTAGGCCGGTGGATGCAACGGGGGTATACCCTTCGTAAGCATTTGGTATACAAGCTTCAGCAATATTTGGTCTGGACCCCTGGGGCGATGTTTAGTGTGGATCCCTGGCCGGCAGGAGATCCATCGCGTATGCAGCACCATGCCTTGAAGGAGGCGGATGCCGTTGTTTTGCATTGGATTAATCATGGCTTCTTGGGGTCCTCTGATTTGCGGGCTTTGTTAAATTTAGGAAAGCCTGTGTTATGGCACATGCACGATCAATGGGCTTTTACGGGGGGGTGTCATTATTCTGGTGCATGTACGGCCTTTGAAAATACCTGCGGAACGTGTCCGCAGTTACGACGACGCGGACCTGGCGATCGCTCACGACGTCAGTTTACGGAGCGTCAACAATGGGCAGCGCAAGCAGGAGACCGCTTGGCACTCGTGGCTCCTAGTGAATGGCTTGCAGGCCAGGCCGCTAAATCTGGTATTGTACGAGGAAGTGGAGCCTGGGTGCGCTGCATCCCCAATCCATTTGACCCAGCAGTTGATGGTCAAGGCCTTCAACCCCGCTTGGTAATCAGCGAGCATTCCAGGCCTCGGTTGTTTTTTGCGGCGGTGAACCCCTCCGATTCCCGAAAAGGTTGGGACTTGTTGATGATGGCTTTGGAGTACTTGGGTAGGGAAGGCATGGTCTGTGATGTTGAAGTGGCAGGCAAGGTCACGGAACCGGCAAGGTCACGGGTGCAGGCATTGGAAATGGGTGGACATCGAGTGACTTGGTTGGGTTTGTTGGGCCCTAAGTCTATGCAGGAGGCCTACGTTAGGGCTGATGTATTTGTTATTCCTTCCTTGCAAGAAAACTTTCCAAACACTATTTTGGAAAGTTTCGCAGCCGGTACACCGGTGGTTGGTTTTGCGGCAGGTGGCATCGCTTCCATGATTGTGGAGGGCCAAAACGGGGCTTTAGCGCCAGCGGTAGATCCCTGGGCTTCGGAAGGATCCAAAGCCATGGCCGCTGTTAATCTAGCCTCGGCCATCTTGAGGGTGGTCCAGCACCCCCAAGGTAATTTGCTGCGTGCGATGGCTTATCAAAGTCTGGAACAAGTTCGACCTGAGCGAGTTGCCAAGGAATATACCGATTTAATTCATGCTATGTTACAGAATTCTTCGCAGGCCCTATGAAACATTCCGGTAGCATGCACATTTCGGTGATTACGGTGACCTACAATCCCGGGGACTTGTTGGAGCCTACCATGCAATCGGTGTTGGAGCAGGTGGGCGTTCGGGTGGATTACGTTGTGGTGGACGGGGCGTCCAAGGATGGAACTGCGGAGCGATTGCGGGCGTTTGGAGAAAAGGTTCAAGGAGGTTCGTTGGTTTATCGTTGGGTTTCCGAACCCGACCGGGGACTCTACGACGCCATGAACAAGGGTTTGGCCATGGCAACCGGGGATTATGTCTTGTTTTTGAATGCAGGGGACACCTTGGCCCATTCCCGTGTTTTGGCAGAATTGTGGGCCGAGGCACCGGGGGCCGGTGCATATTACGGGCAGGCGATGGTAGTGGAATCGGTAGGAGGCCGTGAATTGGGCCTTCGTAAGCCACTACCTCCATCGCGTTTGGACAGCCGTTCCCTTCGTTTTGGGATGGTGGTTTGCCATCAGGCCTTCATTGTCGGACGAGCCTGGGCCAAGCCCTACGATTTGCAATACAAAATTTGCGCGGATATCGATTGGATGATTCGCAGCCTACAAACCTTGGAGGCGGCAAAGGTTCCTATCCACTTTGCCGACCGGGTCCTGGTGCAGTTTTTGGATGGAGGGCTCTCCAGCCAACGCCGCAAAGCCGCCTGGAAGGAAAGATACCGCATATTTGGGCGGCACTACGGCAGATGGAATAATCTTGCTAACCATGTTTGGATTGTCGTGCGGTATA
>RFMW01000179.1 GCA_009927485.1 Sphingobacteriia bacterium | reverse complement strand
CCGCCATTTAATGCAGGATCTGAAACAAAACGGATTTTCGGATTATCAAATTGCGCATGGTCATGGACGATGTGCAAGAAGAGCAGGTCAGGAACCACCGCAAGTCCCTCAATTTGCATCGAGTTTGGAAAATGGTGGATACCTGCAGCGCGGAGTTTCCTGCGGCAACCCCGTATTTTTATTCTTGTTACGATACCGAAAACGAAAGTATCTCAAGCGATAGGCCCAAGGTTATCGTATTGGGATCCGGCCCTAACCGAATTGGGCAAGGGATTGAATTCGATTATTCCTGTGTACACGGTTTGTTGGCCGCCAGAGAATCCGGCTTTGAGGCCATCATGGTGAACTGCAACCCGGAGACCGTGAGTACGGATTTCAACATGGCGGATAAATTGTATTTCGAGCCTGTTTTTTGGGAGCATTTGTTGGATTTGTTGGAACACGAAAAGCCGGTAGGGGTCATCGTGCAATTAGGTGGTCAAACGGCCCTCAAATTGGCAGAGAAAATCCATGCAAATGGTTATCGAATCATTGGCACATCGTACGAGAGCATGGATTTGGCCGAAGACCGGGGCCGCTTCAGCGATTTGCTCAAAGACCTTGATATTCCATATCCACGGTACGGAGTGGCCGAAACCGCGGAGGAAGCCTTGCAAATCGCGCACGATGTGGGGTATCCCGTCCTGGTGAGGCCCAGTTATGTGCTTGGTGGGCAGGGAATGAGCATTGTGATCAACGACGAAGAATTGGAGAAGGCTGTCGTGGATTTGTTGAGAAGAATACCCGGCAACAGGATTTTGATTGATCATTTCTTGGACCGGGCCATGGAAGCAGAAGCAGATTGCATTTGCGATGGACATGATGTGATGATGTGCGGGATCATGGAGCATATTGAACCAGCTGGCATACATTCCGGGGATTCGCATGCAGTCCTCCCGCCCTTTGGTTTATCGCCTTTGGTGGTAACCCAAATGGAAGAATACACGAGAAGACTTGCCAAAGCCCTTCAAATCAATGGCTTGATGAATGTCCAGTTTGCCATCAAGAACGATGTGGTTTATGTGATCGAGGCCAATCCAAGAGCATCCCGAACCGTGCCGTTCTTGGCCAAGGCCTATGCGACTCCCTTTGTGAACATGGCGACCAAAGTAATGTTGGGAACACAGAAAGTTGCTGACTTCGAAACAGAGTACAAGCTGGAGGGCTGGGCCATCAAGGAGCCTGTGTTTTCATTCAGTAAATTCCCCAACGTGAACAAAGAGCTTGGCCCGGAAATGAAATCTACCGGAGAGGCGATTCGTTTCATCAGCGATTTACGAGACCCATACTTCCGGGATCTGTACAAACGAAAATCCATGTACTTATCACGTTAATTTCGAATTTAATCGTAATGAAACCGACATTGTATAACAATACATTGTTGGTCAATTCCTTTTCGTCCATCGACTCGGTAAACCAATCGATGCTCGTCGGTTATTCTTCTTGACCAGTAGCCCTGAAGGTCAAATCGTAGCGGCTCTGGTTTTCCTGCGCCATGAAAGGGAGTTTTTCGAATTTCTTTGAGCAAACTTCGGATTTTGGTGGCCACCTTAGGATCGGTTTCTAACCAATACTGAAAATCTTCCCAAGCAATTTCCGTAAAAACGATATTCATCAGCGGAAAAAAGTCTATCTTAAATTTTGAAGGCGCGAATTTTGCCGGCAGCAATTTGAGAAATCGATTCTTGTAACCTTCGTCTGTTTTGGGTGGAAGACAGGAGGCGCGATGTTTCATGCAAGGCGTTATACTCTTGCAATGAAAGAATCACCACCGCTTCATCATCGGCAGATCTTGATACAACCAGAACCTCGGAATTTTCAGTAACTTGGTCGAGGTACTTTTTCATATTGGCCCTCAGTTGGGTAGCGGAAACGGCTTGCATATTGTAGAATTAAAATCAAATGTACAAAAAAACGTTTATTTTATGTACGTTTTTAAGTACATATTAATTGAGAGGAGATTAGGGGCATTCTTAAGGGATTTTTCACGGGATTTTAATGCAAGGGCCTAAACTTGGAGGTAAGAAAAGGGTCAATATTCGGTTATACAATGATGGAGACCGTTCATATCTTGATGGTGGAAGACGACGCAGCCATGGCTGCCGCCGTGATGGAGGGGTTGAGCCAGGAGGGTTTTGCGGTGGATCGTGCAGTGGATAGCCTGGAGGCCAGGCGTTATTTCAGCGACAAAGAATACCGGGTGGTGATTTTGGACCGAATGTTGCCGGGCAGCCTCAACGGCATTGACCTTGCCCGCCGTTTCCGCTCCCAACGACCGTCTTGCGGTTTGTTGATGTTGACCGCTTTAGGCACGACCGGGGACAAGGTGGACGGTCTGGAAGCCGGTGCAGACGATTACCTGGTCAAGCCCTTTGATTTTGATGAATTGCTTGCCCGAATCCGGGCTATACTGCGGAGGCAAGATGGTCAATCGGGGCCTAGGCAACTGCAAGTGGGCTCCTTGATCCTCGATTTGCAGACCAAAGAAGCCCGCAGAGACGGCAAATCCATAGGACTTACCGCCAAGGAGTTTCATCTCTTGGAATATTTTATGCGCCACAAAGGGGAGGTCCTGAGCCGAACCCAATTGGCCGCTGATGTCTGGGATATTCATTTTGATACGGGAACCAATGTGGTGGATGTCTACATCAACTTTTTGCGCAAGAAAATTGACCGTGATTTCCATACCAAAATGCTGGTGACCCATATTGGGCAAGGATATCAATTGACCGAAGAAGCAAACCCATCCCAGGCGTCTTAGTTTCGCCCAAGGGATGACCATACGGAATCAATTAAGCAGGAGGCTTTTGGCCTTGGTGGCCTTGGTTTTGGGCTTGGTGCTCCTGTCGGTGTATTTTTTGGTGGATCGTCAAAGGGAGTTGTCTTTTCACGAACGACTTCGACAAGGGGCAGTTGCCAGAGCGGTCCTCTGGATGGAATCCACTCCTGGCGCTGGACTGGGGACGCTTCCTTCGAATGCTTCCGAAATTGAGGAATCCCGTGCTGTGTTTTGGGTTTACAATTACCAGAATCGATTGTTATGGGCAGAAGATTCAGCAGGACAGGTCTCGACCTTGACACCTTCGGAGTTAAGCCAAACAAGGCGTGAGGGTCAGGCCTTTTTTCGAAGAGGGAGATTGGAGCTTGCTGCGGTGGCTTTTGCCGCTGATCGCTACAACCGCATGTTGGTGGTTTGGGGTTCCGAGGACGTGGAAGGGGAACGTCAGTTGGGATTACTGCGTTGGATCCTATTGACTGGATGGATCTTGGGAATGGGATTAACCGGACTTTTTTCTTACGGTTTTTCGGGGAGGGCCTTGAGTCCGCTTAGCCACCTTCTGGACCGTGTAGAAGGAATGCAAACCAGCAAAGCCCTTGATTTTTACCTTGAAGAAGCCAAGAGGCCGGATGAAATTGGGCGATTGGCCCGCAAATTCAACGAGTTTTTGGCTCGTCTTGCCGAGGCGGTTCGTACTCAACAGAAATTCTTGGGCCTTGCATCCCATCAGCTGCGCACGCCTTTGGCCTCTACCAAGGCAAGCCTCGAAGTTTTGTTACGGAAACCCCGTACGGAGGCCGAGTATCGTGCGGCTTTGGAGAAGACCTTGCTCAGCTTGGATGAACTTAATCGTACGGCACAGCGTTTGCTCGTATGGGTTCAATTGGATGCAGGTTCTCATACCATGCAAAGAAACGAAGTGCCTTTGGATGAATTGCTTGTTGAGATTCAGGCCACCTGGAGGCGCCACCTTCCGCTCTGGGATTTTCAATTTCGAATCAAGCCCGAAGAGGAACGAGCCCACGTCGGGCCTGACATGGATCGCGAAAGAGGGGCTGAGATTTTTCGAGTCCGTGGGGATGCCGAATTGCTTCGAACTGCGGTGGACAATTTGATCGAAAATGCAGTCAAATACAGCAACACACCCAGGCTCGAAGTTGAACTATCATGGAATCCGACAGCGGGAAGGGTGCGGGTACAGGTTCAAGACTACGGCATAGGCATGGATCATGAAACCCTCAAGAAAATTTACGAGCCCTTTTATCGATCATCCCGTAGCATGGACCGCTCGGGTCATGGCTTGGGCCTGGCCTTGGTCCAACAAATTGTGCAATGGCATGGGGGAGCGATTCATGCACGCTCGGAACCCGGCCAAGGAAGCGTTTTCAGCATAGACCTGCCTCCTATCTTTGGGCATGCTTAAAGCGATTTTCCTGTTTCTGCTATTCATATGGGTGGGCGGGCTGCTCATGCGTTGGATTTTGCCCTTTATCCTGATGCGCTGGATGCGCAGGTTTCAAGACCAAATCCAACGGCAGGCGGGATCACGCCCCCAAAAGCCCCAAGGCAAGGACCAAGCATCCCCCACCCCTATGAAGGGAGATTATATAGACTACGAAGAAATCCCTTAATTTTTGCGCTCATCACTTGAAATTACACACCCCCCTTATGAAATCAAAATCATCTCAGACAACAAGCCAAAGCGCTCAAGAATCCACCGCCCAAGGAAAGGGTTCCTTGGGGAATAATCTTTGGAATCGATGGAAAGATCATGTGTTGGCCTTGGCAGTCATGGCCGCCTTGGCGTTGATATACAATTACCCCGTGCTCAGCGGCAAGGGTCTTCGAATGGAGGATATGACCCAGGTTTCCGGTATGTCCAAAGAGCTGGAAGACGCCAAAGCGATTAATGGGCGTTACCCCCTGTGGACCAATGCATTATTCGGCGGCATGCCGGCTTATCAATCGCCATGGACACCCCCAATTCGCTGATTAACCAGGT
>RFMW01000024.1 GCA_009927485.1 Sphingobacteriia bacterium | reverse complement strand
CGGGCAAATCGTTTACTATTGGTTGCCTCAGCCTGCCAATATGATGTTATTGTACATGGTTGGGATGTATATCTTGTTAAGTGTTTGGGGGTGCAGCCGTTGGTTATCGGTTATGGGCGGTTTGGCCTTTGCCTTGAGCTCCTATAATATTATTATTATCGATGCAGGGCACGTGACCAAAGCGCTGGCCATTGGTTTCATGCCCCCGGTTTTGGCCGGTTTGCGCTTGCTGTTTACGGGACGATTCTTTGGGGGATTGGCGACCTTGGCTTTGGCCCTGGCGCTGCAATTGTACGCTTACCATTACCAAATCACCTATTACCTAGGACTTATAATCGTCCTGTATGTGGTTTACGAATGGATAGACCATGGCCGCCGTGGGGCATGGTACCAGGCCATCAAAGCCTCTGGTTTGGCCTTGTTCGCCTTGGCCCTGGCCTTGGGTTCCAATTGGACCCATTTTGCGGTTACCAACGAATATGCCAAGGAAACCATGCGCGGTGGTTCCGACTTGAAGCGGCTGGAAAAGGGCAGCGATGACGGCCTGGACCGCGAATACGCTCTCAAATGGAGCAATGGAATCGCCGAAGGCGGCACCGTCCTTATTCCAAACTTGATGGGTGGCGCATCGCAAACCCCTTTGGACACCAAAAGTGCTACTTACGAAACCTTGGTTTCGGCAGGTGTCCCTGAAGCCCAAGCCAAAGGCTTTGTGGAATCTGGGGTGCCCACCTATTTTGGGGATCAACCCGGCGTGGCAGGCCCCACCTACTTTGGTGCTTTGATGATCTTCTTGTTTGTCATGGGTTTGTTAACCCTCAAAGGCTCCCTGAGGTTTTGGCTCCTGGCCTGCGTTGTCCTGTCTTTTATGTTAAGTTGGGGCAGAAACAGCATGGCGCTTACCAATTTCTTTATGGACTACCTCCCGTATTACAATAAATTTCGTGCGGTGGCCATGAGCTTGGTCATGGCCAGTCTGGCGGTTCCCTTGTTGGGGGTTTTGTTTGTCAAAGCCTTGCTGAACCAGGAAATACCCAAGGACGAATTGGAGAAGAAACTCCGTGGGGCGGGTATAGCTCTGGGTGGATTGTGTTTAATGTTGGCTATCGCGGGCTCAATGTTTTTTGACTTTTCGGCTTCCGCGGTGGATGATGCCGAGCAATGGAAAGGCATCAACGGGCTGGTGGATGCTTTTCGCGATGATCGGGAATCGCTTTTGACGAAGGATGCCTTCAAGTCCTTCTTGATCATCGCCATGGGTTTTGCGGCGATTTGGTATTATGCCCAAGGCAAAGTCAAAGGCACTCAATTAACTTGGGCGCTCTTGTTGATCTCCACGGGGGACCTTTGGTGGACCGATCGTCGTTATTTGTCAGCGGATGATTTTGAGCGTAAAAGCCGTTTGGAAATACCCTTTGAGATGACGGAAGCCGACCGGGTCATTTTGGACGAAGAAAATCGCCTCGCCCAGAACGGCGCAGGAAACCTCTATTACAGAGTTTTGGATTTTGGGCAACAGAATCCATTCAACGAAAACCGGGCGGGTTATTTCCATAAATCTTTGGGGGGATACCATGCGGCCAAACTTTCCCGCTTTGAGGATGTCAAAAACAATTACCTCGGAGGAAACGGGAAAGCACCTCAACAGAATTTGTTGGATGCGTTCAACGTGCGTTGGATGATCTATCCCCCTCAACAGCAAGGTCAGGGTCCTGTTGCTGTACCAAATCCAGGAGCTTTGGGCAATGCCTGGTTCGTGAAAGAACTGCGTTTGATGCCCGATGCCCGGGTTGAATTTGATTCCTTGGACGGGACTGATTTGCGCAATGTTGCGCTGCTGGACAAGTCTTTGGCGGGGTCTTTGCAAGGCCAATCTTATGTCGTCGATTCTCAGGCTTTTATTCGATTGAACGCCTATGCGCCAGATACGTTATCCTATGAATACCGTAACAACGCTCCATCCCTTGCGGTGTTTTCGGACATTTACTACCCCAAAGGGTGGAATGCCTACCTTGACGGAAAGCCGGTGCCGCATCTTCGTGTCAATTACCTGATGAGGGGGTTGGCATTGCCTGCGGGTTCCCATCGCGTGGAATTCCGTTTTGAGCCGTCCACCTATCTTCAAGGAGAGAAAATTTCGTTGGCCTTCAACCTGGCATTGTTCTTGGTGGTGGCTTTCGGTTTTTGGAAATCACAATCCGAAACAGGTTCTTCAGGACAGGCATCATGAGCAAGCCTCTTATTTTGATTTGCAACGACGACGGGATTACGGCCCCAGGCATTCGTGCTTTGGTCCAAGCGGTCCGCGATCTCGGGGATTGCGTGGTGGTTGCGCCGGATA
>RFMW01000025.1 GCA_009927485.1 Sphingobacteriia bacterium | reverse complement strand
GTGGAGGATATCGGAGTCGAACCGACGACCTCTTGCATGCCATGCAAGCGCTCTAGCCAGCTGAGCTAATCCCCCGGAGGACTGCAAATATCGTTCAAGAGAGGCGTTATTCAGCCAAGAGTCCTGCTTGTTCCATGCAGGATACCGCCCTCGAAGAGGCTGTCAAGGTTGAAGAAAGCTCAGGGCCGCCCCTTGATGGGGCCAAAATGGTCCGTAAAGCTGCATAGGATTCCCGCTGAGCCAACGCGTCAGGCATGGGTCGTCCATCCGCAGAAGGCAGCAATTTGATAAGATCCGCCCTCAGAACCTGCGCGGTCATCTGACCCTGCAATCGCTCGGGTATAGCCTCCCTGCCCAGAATCAAATTCACCAGGCTGACATAAGGTACCTTCACCAAGGCCTTGCCCAAACGGTAGGACAGGGGATTGACTTTGTAAACCGCAACCATAGGGCAGTCCAAGAGAGCGGCTTCCAAGGTTGCAGTCCCCGAAGCCACCAAGGCAGCGTCGGAACAAGCCAACAAATCCCGAGTCCGATGCGTTAGCAGGACGCTTCCCGAGCCCTCTTTATGGGATGTAAGACTTGTGTTAAGAATGGCCTGGTACACCGACGAATCGACACCCGGAGCCATGGCCACAACCGCGACAACTCCCTGCATGGAACTTACCGTTTCCAACAAGATGGGAAGGTGTTTGCGAATTTCCTGCAACCGACTTCCAGGCAACAAGGCCACCCAAGAAGAGGACACATTGGCAGGCTCATTCTTGGCCAAAGCCTCGCGTTGTTTTCGCTTCTCAGCCTCAGGGTAAGGCCTGCATCGATCTGCCAAAGGATGTCCCACGTAGTGCACCGGGACACCGCGTTGTGCATACCAATCTTGTTCAAAAGGCAATATGCATAACATTTGATCAACACTGTCCCGTACCGTTTGAATTCGGCCCTCCTTCCATGCCCACAATTGAGGAGATATGTAATACACCACCTTGATGCCCAACCCTTTGGCAAATTTCGCTATGCGCAGGTTGAAGCCGGGGTAATCGATCAAGATCAGCAAATCCGGGGCAAAGGATTGGATGTCGTTGCGGGCTTCTTTGAGCAAACGAAGGATTGTACGCAAATTACGCAGTACCTCCACGAAGCCCATAAAAGCGGTTTCGCGATAATGCCTTACCAAATTCAAGCCCTCAGCCTGCATCAAGTCTCCACCCCAACCCCTTAGGATGGATTCGGGATACCGAACTCGAATTTCCTTGAGCAGGGCGGCGCCGTGCATGTCCCCCGAAGCCTCCCCGGCAATGCAATAAATTTTCATCGCTGAGGGAGATCAACCTTCCATGGAAAATTCCGTAACATCAAAAAACCCATTTCATCGCCACCACCACCAAGGCGTACATAAACGTCGCCACCAGGACCCCTCCGGCACCTTTTTCGGATTGGCGATACAAATTCCACCAAAACAAGGCCAGATTCGGTAACACCGCCAAACTCAAGAGCGGGCCCACCAGGCCTGAACCCCAAAGCAAATCCCACCAATGGGATAACGCAGAACCACCTTGAACACCGGCGCCCTCCATCGAACCCGTTAGCATCCGATAAGCCATCCACAGACCCATCATCACCAAAGGACCCGCCAAACCCGCCACAAATCCCGTACGGCCTTCCCTGCTGGTCCAAAATCGTGTCTCCGAGGCCATGGGATCATTCACTTCCGCCCTCAATCTTCCAGCCCTGCATCCCCCAACCTTGCAAATTGGACAAGGCATGATGAGCCGTCAAATCAAATTGCACCGGAACCACCGAGGCATAGCCGTTACGCAAAGCCCATTCGTCCGTGTCCTCTGCTTGCTCCATCAATTCAAATTCTCCGGTCATCCAATAATAGGCTTTACCGTGGGGGTCGTGGCGCTCCTCAAAATTTTCTTTCCACTTGGCCGCAGCCTGCCTCGAGACGCGCAGTCCCCGAAATTGGGCGGGGTCTATCTTGGGAATATTAACGTTGAGCAAAGTGCCGGGCATAAGACCACGTTCCAAAACGGATTTGGCTACAACCCGTGCAATTCCGCAGAAAGTCCAAAATCAGCCTCCAATGCGTAATCGCACAAGGAAAACCCCACGCTTGGAATACCTTCGATTCCGCCTTCCACCGCCGCCGACATGGTGCCCGAATAAATCACATTGATCGATGCATTGGAGCCGTGGTTAATCCCCGAAAGCAGCAAATCCGGTTTCCGGTGCAGAATTTGATCCACGGCCAATTTCACGCAATCGACGGGCGTTCCGCTGGTTTGGTAAGCCGGCAAATCCTCCCCAAAAAGACCATGCTGAGCCTGCACCCGTAACGGATGCCCGATGGTAATTGCATGACCCATTCCGGATTGCGGTC
>RFMW01000220.1 GCA_009927485.1 Sphingobacteriia bacterium | reverse complement strand
TTTAACGTTAAGAAAGGGTTAAGTCCATCGCTTGTCCAAAGTTAGGGCCGGCCTCACCCTATTTTTGGGGAACACAATCCCCCACCATGAAATTTACCAAACTTGTCTTGGTGTTAGCCCTCAGCACAGGCACCATTACCGCTCAGGCTCAAAATTCAGTGCAGACCTCAAACACGGCCGAAGCTGCCGAAGCCGCACAGTCCCCCAAAACCGAATCCTTCTTTCCCACCGTGACCATCGGGACGCAAACTTGGATGAAGCGGAACCTGGATGTGGTGACCTTTCGGAACGGGGATACGATACCGCAGGCCGCAAGTGATTCGGCCTGGATGGCGGCCGCCGAAAACGAAACCCCGGCCTGGTGCTACTACAACAACGATCCCGCCAACGGGGCCGTTTACGGGAGGCTTTACAATTGGTTTGCCCTCAAGGATACCCGCGGTCTCGCGCCCATGGGTTGGCATTTGCCTTCGGACAAGGAATGGACAGAAATGGTCTTTGAGTTGGATTCGGTGGCCAAGCAACAGTATATAGGGGGTGCCGAAAGCGTCAACGCAGGCCCCATGCTCAAAACCGCCGAAGGCTGGAAGGAGGACGCTGTCGAAGCCAACAATTCCAGCGGTTTCACGGCCTTGCCCGGCGGATACCGTGTGCATTGGAATATCGAAAAAACCGCCGCGCCCTTTTACGCCATCGGCGAAAGCGCCAACTGGTGGAGCAGCACCCCCACGGCGGGTACCGATGCCTGGTTGCGCAATGTTTTCTACAAGAACAACCAGGTCAAGAAGTATTTTTTCAACCGGGGGTATGGGTTTTCGGTGAGGTGCATCCAGGGGGAATTGGAAGATTGACCTCTACAGTATAATTTAGGGCATGATGTTGATGATGACGCGTTATGCCACCCTGCTCTCGGTGCTTGGGGCTCTGCTCCTTCACGGCCCATTGGTAACCGCCCAATCCACTGCGCAATCTGCCCCGCAAGACTACCCTGCGGTCAAAATCGCGGGCCTGTGGTGGATGCAACACAACTTGAATGTCACCCGTTACCGCAACGGAGATTCGATTCCCGATGGCACCGCCGACCACGCAGCCTGGGCCAAACTCACCTCCGGTGCCTGGGCTTACCCCGATAGTAACATTATGATGCGCAGTACGTTTTGGACTTCTTTACAATGCCTATGCGGTAAGCGATCCGCGCGGTCTCTGTCCAACGGGTTGGCGGCTGCCCACCCACGATGAATGGACTGCGCTGACCAATGCCCTGGGGGGAGAAACCAAGGCAGGGGCCAAGCTCAAAGGCAAGGTCGGCTGGTTCCCCGGTCTGGAAGGCCGCGATGAGCTCGGCTTCCAAGGCCTCCCTGCCGGATTCCGTGGAAGCGATGGCACCTTCGGGGGTGTCGGCGCCTATGCTTATTGGTGGAGCAGTACCGGCAGCGGCATCAACGGGTCCTGGGGCCGATTTGTGGACGGAACCCAACCCGGGATCTTCATGATGGATGGCTTCAAGAAATCCGCCTTCTCCGTTCGCTGCGTTTGCCAACCTTAAGGCTAGCGAGTCATCGTTGGAGAATTTAGGACACGCGCTGCATGTTTTTGGCGATGCCTTGGGCGACCCCGGACCAAGAAAAACGTTCCAAGAGCTTGGGCTGAATGTGCTGGATTTGGAGATTCCATTCCGTATGCTCAAGGATTTGCATCAAAGTCCGGGCAAGCGCAGAGGATTGACCCGTCGCAAAGAGAAGCCCGAGGCCAGGATGCTCAAGGATTTCGCGATTAGCCGGGAGATCGGAGGCGATAACGAGCTTGCCGTAACTAAGGGCCATCATAAGGACCCCGCTGTTGTAAATGCGGTGGTAGGGTAAAACCACTGCAGTACAGGCCTTGAAGAGGCTGTCCCTTTCTTCATCGCGGATGTAGCGATTCATCAAACGGATTCGGGACCTTGTCTCGGGGCTGGTCCATTGGGCCAAGGCCCCCTCGAGGTCAAAATCCCTGGATTGTCCCGCAATAATCAAGCGAAGACGGGGATCCTGTACGCTTTCCATCGCTTGCAGCAAGATTTCCAAGCCTTTGGACGCTTTGATTTGGCCAAAGAAAAGAAGTGTTACAGTATCTTCCTCAATTTGAAGTTCTTGCATCGCCTGTTCCCTCGAGGGAGTAGGTCGGGGCAGGTCCAAGAAATGACCGTGATGCAGCACCGTTAGCCGTTCCCGTAGGGCGGGCTCGTGCTGCAGCAATTCATCGGCCGCCGCTTGGCTGAAGGTGTAGGCATGATCGCAGGCATGATGCAAGATCCAACGACGCAAGATCTTGGCCATGGCTCCACCTAGTCCATTGGATAGCCTGGCCGTATCGAGGCTTTCGACATCGTGCACCAGCAGGTGGATGCATTGCCCATGCCAACGGGCCAGTCCCAGGACCAGGGCCTCGCGGAGCCCACCTTTGAAATAATGAAAAATAAAGTGTTGCGATTTTTGGCGACGAATCCCCTGGAAAGTGCGCAGGATACCGGTCACATAGCCCAGCGTGGAAGACCACCGACTCCTTGGACCGGCTTCCCATGGAAATACGTGGCGGACAGAGGTATCGGAACTTTCCGAAAAATTCGTGTATAAAGTGTTTTCAACACCGAGATTGCGCAGCTCGCGGTGCATACGCAGGGAGAAATAATCCATGCCCGCTTTGCGGCCGACATAGTCGAGTATGGTCGAAGAGGAATGGCCTTTCGATGGATTACGCCAGGCAGATCCTACCGCTAATCCCATAGCCAACATGGCCATCGGGTTGATTGTGTTTTCGGAAAACATGGAAATCACAATTTGAGAATAGATTAATAATCCCAACCAAGGGAAACGGGGACTTAGCCATAGCGCCATACCTAACCAGGTAAGGAGCCATAGGCCCAAACCAATTGCCCCGGATTGAGCCAGCAGGGAGCCCCATGCACTATCGGCCACGGGATTCGTCTGCAGATCGCCTTGGATTCCGCTCATCAGGGTGGCCACATTGCCGTAAGAACCGATTCCATACCCTGTCCAGGTCGCATGCTCCATGGCATGTTGCCAACCATGAAAATGAATATCAATCCCCGGGTGGTAGGGTGCAAGCCAACGAACCGGTAGGGGAAGGAGCAGGGGAAGGAGCAGACCCAGGTAGCATGCGGCTCTGGCATATTTGCCCCAAGAAAAGCGCAACCAAGCGGTGCGTGACCATCGCAACCACCCTATTAAGCCTACAATCATCAACCATTGTAGCCAGGCTCCTTTGCAGATGGTCAAGACCAGTAAAAAACCGGAAGCCCAACAGCCCCAACGAATCTGTCGCCTAAGTTTTTTCTCGTGGTGCGTTGAGGAAAGCTCCTGGGATGCAGACCAGCAGGCAAGCCATAGCCAAACCGCAAAATGCCCGTTGCTGATCGGATCCAACCAGGGCCCTGCTGCACGAAATAGGCCAGCCCCCACAGGTTCTATCCACTGTTGCGGAACACCGTTTACAAACGGCATATCCTTGGCCTCAAAATAGACCTTGCACCAATCCAATACGGGGACCAGGGTCAGCGCGAAAATTATCGCAGAAATTCCTACTATCCAATTTGTTACAAAGACAAGTTCTCGAACATTGTATGGATGATTCTTATGACTTGGGGTCACGGTATTCTGCTTGTGCCCGATGGCGGGTGCCCACAACCAACCCAACCACATCGTTGCCCACGGAATCAGCCATTGCCTTAGTCCAGCGATTCTACTCATTAACGGGCCTTGACCGTTGAAGAATCCGTAGAGGAGCCACAGCGTCAAGGGTGTGATCCAAAGCAAAGCCTTCGGCACCCATGCCGCTCGCTTCGATGCAGGAACCAATCCATAATGTGTTCGGAGCAAACCCAACAAAATCCCTGCAAGAAGAAGTAAATCCCTACCAGCCAGATAATAAGGTTGATCCCAAGGCCAATACCCGGCCAACAACGCCCAAGCAGGTCCGGAAATGGCCATGATTACCAAAATCACCGCATGATTGCGGTTTAGGGGAGGCAGGCCTGCATGCATACCGAGGGAGTGGCTTATGGGGAAGGGCAAGCCCTTGTTTTTGCAAATAAAATTGTAAAACACCCCTAATTTGCACATCTTAAAAGTTAAAGCAATTCAACCATGAATCCACCGCTGTTGAATCAAGGCATGAAGGGAATCGCTTTGTTCTTGGTTTTGGTTCTCCATGCTCCTTTTTGTGGCTTCGCGGATTCCGGGAACAATTCAAAAGGGCTTTGGATCGCGCGTTCCTACCAGTTAACGATGACGCTGGATACCCTGGGCCTGGTTCCGCCTCCAAGCACGAAGGACGGCATGGAGGTACTCCCCTGGCGGGGTAAGGTTCGAATGCTGTTGGAGGCAGGGGAATCGGCCCAAGAACGCTTGGTATTGGACCTGGAAGGGGCATGGACGGTGGAATCCGTTCGATGGGAGGGGAGGGAATTGCCCTTCCGGTACCAATCCGGTCGCATCGAATGCAGGTTGAAGGGCGTCAAGACCGGTAGCTTTCATGCCGTAGAAGTCCATTATTCGGGACATTTGGTCCCCGCCCTCAAGCCGCCGTGGCAGGATGGGGTGGTGGTGCGCAAGGACAGCCTGGGTTATCCTCGTTTGGGGATGACCTGCCAAGGATCGGGGGCGCGGTCCTGGTGGCCTTGTTTGGACCATGCCGATACCGAACCGGACAGCGTTTCGTTGACCATGACCTTCCCGGCCTATGCCGCTTCGCTGGATCCCAACCGTAAACCTGCCCTCATGGATATGGTGGGCAACGGCCGCAGGGTTGCCGATACCGTGCGGGGATCCCAAAGGACCGTCACCTGGAAGGTGACCCAACCCATCAACTTGTACAACATCACCTTCAACCTTGGTCGGTACACCCGCTTTGTGCAGCCTTACGTGGACTTGAAGAGCATCGAAAGGGAATTGGAATTTTATGTAGCGCCCGATGACCTGCTCCGGGCCAGAGCGCATTTGGCACAGGTCGTGGATATGATGAGTTGTTACGAAGACAGGCTGGGACCCTATCCCTTCTGGAAAGACGGTTACAAGGTCATCCAGGTACCGTACCTGGGCATGGAGCATCAAAGCGCCATCGCCTATGGTAACGGTTTCCGTAACAATGAATGGGGCTTTGACTTTATTCTGGTGCACGAGAGCGGGCACGAATGGTGGGGAAATTCCGTATCCGCTTCGGATCCAGCAGATTGGTGGATTCACGAAGGCCTGACCACCCTGATGGAGGCTGTTTATTTGGAATGCCGGGATGGGGGGCGAAGGGAAGCCGATGCCTACATGCAGCGAATGCAGCGCAAGATTCAGAACCGCAAGCCCATGCAGGGTCCCCGTGGTCGTCGATTTGCCGCCCACGATGCCGATATCTACTACAAAGGCGCCTGGATGTTCCATAGCCTGCGCAACAGCCCGGGCATGGAGGAGGGATGGAACGAGGCGCTACGCGCTTACCGAAAATTCGCCGGGCGGACCCTTGGCTCCGAACAAATGATAGAGCATTGGGCTTCTGCCTTGGATCCCCGCTTTGCCGGTACTCTGCAGTGGTGGCTGCAGCATGCCGAAATACCGACCTTGGAATGGTCGCTGCTGGACGATGCCGAAGACAGCACAAGACTTATGTTGCAGTATCGATGGG
>RFMW01000067.1 GCA_009927485.1 Sphingobacteriia bacterium | reverse complement strand
GGACAAAAATGCCCTTTTTTATCCTTTTTATGACAAGTTAAATCAGTCTTATTCTGTTGATCCACCTATTACTCAAGGGTCAATTCTCGCATGTCAAGATTCCGGTTGCAAAATTGACAGCACCCCGGACTCCGATTGAGGATAAAGGCTCCCTACTTACAGCCAAGATTTTATAAAAAACCTTTCTAGAAAATGGAGTAATTACAAAACTTTATTCCGAACAAAGTTTCTAAAATTCTCGATATCAATCACTGTTCCTTCAGCATGGTATTCTTGCAAAAAAGAGCGAGGTATTTTTTTCTTCCCTTTACTGTTCCATTTAAACTCATAGGCAACAATCTTTCCATCCCTCTCTTCAATAAAATCGATTTCCTGTTTTTGGATTGTTCTCCAGAAATAATTGGCTGAATGCAATTGATGATAGTTTTGCAATTTGATCCTTTCCGCTATTAAAAAATTCTCCCATAGGGCTCCTTTATCGGTTCGTAAATCAATGGAATTCAAATTATTGATAATCATGTTGCGAACTCCGTTGTCGTAAAAATATATTTTCCGATTGTGCTTGATTTCATTGCGCTGATTTCTGTTGAAACTGTTTAGCCGGAAAACAATGAAAGATTTCTCTAACAAATCAATGTATTTTGCGACGGTGGCTTTGTCTATTTCAACCAGGTTAGATAGCTCATTGTATGACACTTCATTTCCAAGCTGCAGCGCCAATGCTTTGAGCAATTTCTCTAGCAGCTCAGGTTTTTTAATACCGGTAAGAGAGAGCACATCTTTGTACAGATAGCTTGAAGTTAGTTGCTTCAGCACCTCTCGGGCATCATGCCTATGGTTGATTACATCCGGATACATACCATAAATCAACCGCTCCTCCAGTTGAGCAGATGCTTCTACATAGCCCACATGGTCTTCAAATTCTTCCCAGCTGATGGGAAACAAATAGTATTCTACCTTGCGACCCGTCAGTGGCTCCTGAGTAGATTGGTTAATTTCTAGCGCAGAGGAACCGCTAATGAGCAACTGTACATCGTTAAACTGATCGGTGATGATTTTGGCGATTAAACCCACATCAGGTATACGTTGAGCTTCATCAATAAATACCCACTTGTATTTTCCTATAATGGCTTGCAATTTTGATTTTCCGGCATTGCGAAGCAGTGCTCTGATTTCATAATCATCACCATCCAGAAACAAAAAATCCTTATTATCCAAGCAGTGCCGCAAAAGGGTCGTTTTTCCCACTTGCCTTGGCCCAATAAGCACAATGGCCTTGCCTTTATTAAAACGATTTTGTAATGCGACGGTGATTGTTCGTTTAATCATAATCCCCAAATATACTATTATTTTAGGGAATCTAATCTCCGAATACTCGTATTATTCGAAAAAGGTGCACTTACACTACCTCTCTCCCTAACC